>NZ_CP015922.1:1577775-1893330 GCF_001659725.1 Polynucleobacter wuianus
ATTGCCCAAACAAAGCGTTTCTCACTTTGTAAACGCTCAATGTATTCATATTTTTCCTCTGGAGTGCATGCACCTTTATAGCTTTCAATACCAACATGATGAGCCCACCAAGAAACTGTCGCCGGATCATCGCCCGACACCAAATGCACAGCAACGTTTCTCAACTTTGCAGTTTGTAATAAATTCTGCAAACCTGGTCTTGGCGTATCCAGGAACACAAAACTTGCAATGAGTCCTTGCGCATCTGCGAGATGAACTTGCCCATATTGACCCTCTCGAGCATTCTGCTGTATACCAAGCCAAACAGCACTACCAAGGCGATAAGGTCCTGAACGCAAACCTTTACCTTGTTGATTGACTACTGGATCAATCAATGTAGCAGGAGAGATTTTCTCCAGTTCTGCTGCTCGCAACAGCGATAGTGCCAAGGGATGTCTTTGACCAGACTCCAATGCAAGTGCAAGCGCCAAAGCATCTTCACGACGAAAGTCTGCGCGCAAATTAATAATTTCTTTTAGCTCTGGCTGACCCATTGTGAGCGTGCCAGTTTTATCGAGCACAAGATCCGTTGCTTTAGACAAGCCCTCTAATACATGACCACGTACAATCAGTAAACCTAGTTTGGTAACAGCGCCTTGAGCAGCAGCCATTGCGGTAGGTACGGCGAGGGATAAAGCACAAGGGCAACTGGCAACCAATACCGATACCAATACTGTCCATGCTTGGCTAGGATCAAAGTACAACCAAATTGCTGAAGAAACAAAGGCACTCAGTAACAAAAAAGCGACAAAGTACGCAGCCCATTTTTCAGCCAGACTGACCATGACAGGCTTTGCAAGCAATGCTTGATCTAATAAAGATGCAATGCCAGTAATGCGTGTAGATTGACCTACGGCATCGATTCTCATCATCAGTGGATTGAGAATGTTATGAGTACCTGCATATAAGCGATCTCCAATTTTTTTCTCAACCGGCTTAGATTCACCAGTTAGCAAAGATTCATCGAGCGCACTAGCGTTCTCAATCAAAATACCATCTGCTGGCACCACCTCACCTGGTGATACTCGCAATACCTCTCCAGGATTGCAATTGACTACTGGCACTACCTGCACATCTTGAGAGTCTGGGTAATTCAAAATGCGTTCGCAAGTCGCTGGTAACTGTTTTGCTAAAGCTTCTGCTCCACCCTGAGCATCCTGTCTTGCTAATAATTCAACATATCTTGCGGCCAAGATAAATGCCACAAACATCGTAATTGAATCAAAGTAACTTTGGCCCGATCCTGTAATGAGATTAATCGTTCCAGCCGTAAATGCTAAAGCCAAGGCCAAAGCAATCGGCACATCCATACCCAACATATGCGTTTGTTTAAAGGATTGAACGCTACGCCATGCAGCCTGGAAGATAGGCCCTGCCGAATAGAGCATCACCGGGACTGTAAGTGCCCAACTCGTCCAGCCTAATAGAACTTCAAACTCAGGTGTAATGTCTGCACCCACATAAGTAGGCCACGCGTACATCATCACTTGCATCATGCCCAGCATTGCCACGCCTAGGCGCGTTAACAGCTGACGTTTTTCTTTCTTCGCCCTATCTAAAGAAAGTGAAGGCTCAAATGGCCATGCTTCATAGCCAATACGCTCTATCTCAAAAAGTAGTCTCGCTAGACTTGTTTTACTTGGATTAAAGCGCACCATTACCTTTTGTGTCACGTAATGAATTTGCACATCAATGACACCCACTTGACGACGTAAGTGCTGTTCACATAACCAAACGCAAGCTGCACAACGAATTTTTTCAAGGCGCAATGTCGTTTCTAAATCGCCTTCAGTCCCATGCGCCCTTGTAAAACGGCCAAGCAAGGATGGATCATCGTAAGGCTTGAGTTTTTCAGGAATGTCTTTGCCAGCTAAGTAAGCTGCAGGCTTCTCGCCCGTCTGAGCACGACGTGCATAAAAAACTTCTAGGCCTTCACCATGAATAGTTTGGGCAATTGCCATACATCCTGGACAGCAGAATTGGTGCTGCACTCCCCCAAGCTCGGTCTCAATGAGATCGCCAGGCAAAATTCTGCTTGAGCAGTGATAACAAGTGGCTTTAATACTGTTTGTCATTGCTCATGAATTGGTTTTATCTACCCAGCCATTACGACGTTCGTAAATCACAAAGAGAACGCCCCATATCACAACAGCAACATAAGCCCATACCCAAGCAATTTGGGAAGAACGCGAACCAGCAATATCCAATACAAATCCAAAAATAGCGGGGCCCATCAATCCACCGCCAAATCCCATAAGCGAATGTAATCCCATGGCAGCGCCCTTGATATTTTCTTGAGCATTGATAACTAAACCCGCCGTGAGGGTTGCAGAGTCAGCCATAATAAAGATAGCGTGACCAATAGCCAAGGCCACAATTAACCACCAAGAGTGTCCTGTTGAACTGGCTAGGGCAATCCCCATCACTGCACTGGTGAGCATCACAATACAAACCCACTTTTGGCGACCCACTCTTAAAGCAATTTCGTTACCCAAAATAGAAGAAGGCACCCCAAAGAAATTGATCACCCCAGCCAAAGTGGTAGCGGCTAGAAAAAAAGATTCACCAGAAGCTGCCGCACAGAAGGCAAAGAAGGCCACGATCCAGCTACGAGAAGCGAATAATTCTAGAGAGTGAGCGGTGTAGCCAAAGATAAATCCAGAAGCTTTTTTGTTTTGAAGTACCAGCCTCCACTTATCTACCGGAAATATATCCTGCAGACGAATTTTGATAGGCCCCTTCCACTTATCTTGATCCAAGGGTGGAATCAACAAGAACACAATCAAAAATGCAGTGAATGGTCCCAAAGCAATCATGCCAAATACATAGTGCCATCCGAGTGCACTCAATATCCATCCAGAACACAAATAAGAAAAGCCTGTACCAATTCCAAAGAAGGCAGTATAGAAAGCAATGTGACGAGTCAACTCGCCTGACTGAATGCGGTCAGATAGAATTTTGAGTCCAGGCATATAAGTGCCGGCGAGACCTGCGCCATTGATCGCCATAAAGAACAGTGCTGTCCAAAAATTATTAGCAAATAGACTCATCCCCAAAAGACCTGAGGTTGCAGATAAACCGCCAACGAGATAGACCTTACGAGCATCAACACGATCTGTTAATGCAGTGGCCAAGGGAACAGCTAGCATGTAGCCAAAAAAGAATGCGCTCGCTATCAAACCAGATTGGAGATTACTTAAATGCCACTCTTCCTGTAATGGAGTCAGCACAACCGCATAACAGGCGAAACCCAATAAAGCGCAGGTCTGCGCTATAAGCATAAGAGGGGTATAACCGGTTGATCGAAAGCGCATAAAGTATCAGTAAAAACGTGAACCTATTCTACTCGCCCAAGTTCACCAAGACCCGCTACACTAACCATAAATCATGGAGACAATATGAAAAAAATATGCTTTCTGGGTCGCTGCATTGCCCTGACTCTTTGCTTTGCTAGCACCCTAGCATTGGCAGACAACTACCCCTCAAAACCAATCAAGGCAATTGTTCCGTTCGCTCCCGGTAGTGCCACCGATCAAATTGGACGCGCGTTCGCTGCCAAAATGGCTGATGCCCTCGGTCAACCTGTCGTGATTGAAAATCGCCCGGGGGCCAATGGCATGATTGGAGCAGACGTAGTAGCCAAATCAGCAGCTGATGGATACACCCTTTTATTTGGTACGAACAGCACAAATGCGGCCCTCAAAAGCTTAGTTAAAAATTTACCGTATAACCAAGACACCGCATTTACCCCAATTGGTTACTTTGGATCAGTTCCATTGATCGTAGCAGTGAACAATGATCTGCCTGTGAAATCTCTCAACGGTTTTGTTTCCCTTGCAAAAGCCGATCCTGGAAAAATCACATTTGCATATGCAAGTACATCACAACGGGTCTCATCAGAAATGTTGGCGAATGCAGCGGGCATCAAAATGACAGGTGTTTCTTATAAGAGTGGACCTAATGCAATGACGGATTTAATCGGCGGTCAAGTCAATATGTTTACTGCGGACTTTGCAGTGACATTGCCACAAGTTCAAGCAGGGAAAATTCGAGGTTTAGCGGTGACCTCGCTCAAACGCTCACCAGCCATTCCTGAGTTGCCCACTGTCAATGAAGCATTGGGCATCAAGAACTATGAATTGATTGCCTTCTTTGCCGCCTTTGGTCCCGCAGGGATGCCTAAGGACGCTGTCATTAAACTCAATAAAGCAATTAATGATGCAGCCAAGTCTAAAGATCTCACCGAACGATTTGCCTCAATGGGCTTTGAGACGCAACCTGGAACACCAGAAGCGCTTGGGCAAAAAATTAAATTAGAAACTACTAAGTGGGCTCAAGCCATCAAAGCAGCCGGCATGGAAGCCGAGTAATCGAATTATTCAACCTCAATCTCAATAGACAAGAGCCAATAAGACAGGCTCTTGCCATGAGAATCTAAGTTTAAAGATAGATTAACGCCCCCATCTAGCAAGTCATCAATCACGAAGTTAAGCGCCATCAATTTTGGTAGATCATAGCGCTTTACCGACGTCGGATTACGAAACCCAAAGTGCGCTTTCACTTTGTCTTCGGTTAACTGCTTTTGCAACAAAGCAAAATCTTTTTGCTGATAGGCAAGCACACTAATATTGGAGCGCGATCCTTTGTCTCCAGTGCGCGCATGGGCTATCTCATAAAGAGGCACGGAAGACTTCTTCATTGGTCACCCCTCCCCTCGTAGAATTGATACGATGCCATGATTTCATCTCTAGGAATAAAACCTACTAAGGTATTGAGTCGTGGCTTTAAGCTAGTTCGAACACCGCCTCCTCCAGCAGGACCACAGGTATATAGAGCATTCACCTCTCTACAGACTTGCATTGCTAATGTGCGATCTTGATGAGCGGCAGCA
The DNA here is from genome assembly GCF_001659725.1 of Polynucleobacter wuianus. Taxonomy (NCBI): domain Bacteria; kingdom Pseudomonadati; phylum Pseudomonadota; class Betaproteobacteria; order Burkholderiales; family Burkholderiaceae; genus Polynucleobacter; species Polynucleobacter wuianus. Next base: position 1,582,706 of record NZ_CP015922.1, read on the forward strand.
ATACGCAAGCGGATATCTTCAAAGTGATTTTCAGCATTTTGTGCTGGGCCGTGTCCAGAGTCACTCGCAAAGATGCTAGATGAGCCAATAAAGTCGACTCTTAAATGCAATTGCTTACCAAGACGTTCGCGAACAATTTGCGCTGCAAGCTCTGCTCGTTGATACGCCTGATGACCCGCGTAGGAAATCTCTCCTTCAGCCAACCATCCACCATCAATACAGATATTGGCTTTTAAGGTGCTAGGTTTGGGGTGGCCCTTGACTCCAGTAACCTGCACCCGATTGTCGCCCTGATCAATTACGGTGACTTCAGTGATATCAGCCACGACATCTGGCGTTAAATACTGCGCGGGATCATGTAGCTCGTAGAGCAACTGCTCTGTCACGGTCATCTGATTCACTACACCACCAGTATTCATCGGCTTTGTTACACAAATATTTCCTGATGGATCAATTTCAATAATTGGAAATCCAACATTACTAAGCTCAGGAACATCTTTGTATCCAGGATCGGCAAAATAACCGCCAGTTACCTGCGCCCCACACTCGAGCAGATGACCTGCCATCGTAGCAGCACCTAAAAAATTCCAATCACTCCAACTTTTCTTGAAATACGCCATCAAAGGACCAACGGTTAGCGCGGGATCGGCAACGCGGCCAGTCACCACAACTTGTGCGCCCGCAGTTAAAGCCTCGGCAATTTCTTTTGCCCCCAAGTACACATTGGCACTAACCAGCTGACTATATGCCAAGATTTTTTGATCTTGCGCAGAAAGTGAGTCCTCTAATTTTTTTCTCAACGAAGGTGCAGAAATATCATCCCCGTAAACAATCGCGATCTTTAAATCGGGAATACCTTTGTCATTTGCGATGTGAGCAATGAGTTCCGCCGCTGCCAGAGGGTTGGCTGCACCAAAATTACCCACAATCGGAATGCCTGCGCGCACGCAATCTAACAAGATAGGCTCTACCATTTCTGCCAATAAGGGTTCGTATCCTAATTGGTCATTCTGGCGACGCTCCAACTGAGCCAGCGCTAGAGTCCTCTCGGCCAGACTTTCAAATATCAGACAACTTGGTCCGCCCAGTCTAATGAGCTCATCTACCAAAGGCTTTGCAACCCCTATCCGATCACCTGAGAACCCTGCGGCGCAGGCTACGCGATATATATCAGGCACAGTTGATGGCCAAGCTTATTGTTGACTACGGTTTGGTGAATCTTGAAAACCGTTAGCCCTAAAGGTCAATACCAAGGTATCGCGATAACCATAGCTTGCTAATGGCTGGATTGGCGTAGATTCATGAATCATGCGTTCATCATTCATGAGCAATAAAGACCAAGGTTGGGTCAAAGTAAATCGTAGACCAGCAGATCCTTTAGCGTCAAAGATTCGGGTCTCACCACCTTTGATGCCCACTCGTTCTAATAAAAATACGGCAACAAAATCAACACCGTCTCGATGCGCGCCCTCTGGTGTTGGCCGACCAATACCATCGGTAGTATCAATTCGAAATTGATGTGCCTCAATAAACCAGGTTGTTACTGGCTTAAGACCACTTAATACATTTGCCAACCCAAGTAATACCGCTTGCCATGCGGGGTCATTGATGACATTGGCTTGTATTGGCTCAAACCATCGCTCAATCCCACCATGTAAGGCGTTATAGTCCACTGACTGCCAATGCGCACGATGTGGCACCAAAGTCAGCACATTGTTTTTCACCTCGTAACTTGCATGACGACGAAAACGATAACGACCACCGTCCTTAAGATAGGGGTCACGCGGCAAACCTTCCCAGAATTGGGTAAGACGCTCTAAATTCGCTAAAGGAATCTTGCTAATCTCCGCCACTGTTTCAGCGGATACAACTGCGAAGCCATCTGCTCGCAAAGCCTCGGGAATATCTTTGGCTGGAGTAAGCGCCGGAGAAAGATTGGCTGAGGTCATATCTTTATTTTAGGGCAATAGGCTACAAGTCATTAATCCAGCTGCGCACCTGATGCCTTCACAATTTTTACCCACTTTGCGAGCTCATCCTTCAGCAGGGCACCTAATTTAGCTGGCAGTACTGGGCTCAAGTCCAAGCCTTGTGCGATCAATTTTTCTCGCACATCTGGTTTAGCCAGAGTCTTATCCATTGCCGCCTGAATCTTCTTAACAGCATCAGAAGAAGTGCCTATAGGTGCAAATAAGGCTACCCATACTTCACCCACACAATCGGGATAGGTTTCCGCAATCGTTGGAATTTCAGGGGCAGCACTAGAGCGCTTGGCTGAGCTTATTGCAATTGCTTGCAGCTTTCCAGCTTTAATGTAATTTAAGGCTGATGGCAAACTCGCAAAAGCGAGGGGGACTTGGCCACCTAATACGTCATTAATTGCGGGTGCCACTCCTTTGTAGGGAATGTGCTGCATATCCACCCCTGCGCTAGTATTGAGCATCGCACCAAGAAGGTGGCTAATCGTTCCGTTACCAGCAGATGCATACGAAAGCTCGCCTGGCTTTTTCTTTGCCGCGGCAATTACATCAGCAAGGGTTTTATAGGGTGAGCCTGGGGGTGACACCAAAACATAGGGTGTGGCACCAATGTAATAAAGAGGAACAAAGTCATTGATCGGGTCAAATCCAGGATTTTTGTATAAGGCTGGATTAATCGCTTGCGCACTATTAATCGTCAGAAGCAATGTGTAACCATCCTTTGCTGAACGCGCAACGCTTTGTGTGCCAATATTGCCACCAGCACCTGGCCTATTCTCCACCACGACTGAAGCACCGATGGCATCACCAAAAGCAGGTGCAATCAAGCGAGCGACAATATCATTGGTGCCCCCTGCAGCCTGGGGCACCACCAATGCAATTGGCTTATTGGGATAAGACTGCGCATGTGCGCCTATAGAAAACAAAAGCGAAAATAGCAACCCTACTATTGTTGTCATTTTTTTATACATTTTGTCTCTACCTAAGGATACAGATGCTTTAAACGTGCACGCACATCTCCTACATGCCCCTTGAGATCATATAACTCTTTGGAATCCATCATGGATACCTTGATATTGTTAACACGCCTTTCGATTGCTTCGAGATCTTTCAAGTTTTTTTCTTTCAAAACTGGATTAAAGGCGTTCTTATCAAGCTCCCTTAGCTCTGTATAGACTTGCGCAAGCTTAAGGCGTAATAAAAAGTTTTTAGCTGACGGAATATAAGTGAAGAGAGGAATAAAAATCACTAACAACGGAATCACGATCTTCACAAAACGTCCAACCCAGACTGCTGTCCAGAAAGGAAGGTGGCGATGCAAGAAAGATGGGCCATCCTTCAAATAAATCTCAGCATCCACGTGTAATGGGAAATCCATACCGATACTTGATGGGAACTCCCCGGGCTTTTGTAATCGGGAATACGACTTCAGAATGTCATAAGAGGCGCTTAACAATAAAGAAATCATCGCGGGACTTACATTGTCTTGCGTCACCAATGTAGCGGTAGGTGCAATCACTTGAATATCTTGGCGCGGAAGATCATGCTCAATACTTAAGAGGCCCCGAGGGACGTTCACTTTTGATAGGTAGGGCATGTTACGGGTATAAGCATCTGCTTGATCAAAGCTCATCAAACGAATACCAGGGATTTTGTAAAACTTTTCTAGAACGGGGGCTTCTGCAGCAGCCACAATAAATGCAGCATCTAAATCTCCGCTATTGAGCTTAGCGAGTGCTTCATCCGGCTTTAATCTTTCCGTATGAATTTCATTTTCAGCAATGCCGCTCATTTTCAATAAGGCGGTGCTTAGTGCTAGAGTTCCACTCCCTTCGTTACCAATGGCAACACGCTTACCTTTAAGTTGCCCCAAAACCGATAGTTTTCCACTCTCGCTTTTAAATGCAGGCTCGCGGTACCAAACCCAAACTGGCTCATAAAACATTCCTGCGATTGAAACCAAATTGGGATATTTGGTGACATCGGCAACACCGCCTTGGATCATCGCAAATTTCACACCCGACTTGGGATCATTGAGTAAGGCTAAGTTATCGATGGTTCCACCGGTAGCTTTTACTTCTAGATTGACGCCATCAGTTGTAACCTCCTTCTTGAGGCGTTCGCCAAACTGGTAATAAAGACCAGTTGGAAAACCGGTAGCCATTTCTATTGCTTTAGGTGGCGGGGGTACCAAAATCCATAAGACGGCAAATATAGAGATCAGCAATACGCAAAAGCCAATAGCAATCGCAAATGGGTTGTATAGGTATTTTTTTAGAGAATTCATAAGACCTCTATGGTTTATTGCTAGCCATCAAAGCTATGCAATTAATTTACTGCCGAACTTGATCAACTAATAACTTCACCTGGTTTGATCCGACTTTAACGGTTTGAACCGCTGAGATCAAATCTCCAGTCTCAGCCTTAGCCATTCCGGTTTTGGAAATTCTAACTTCAATAGAAACTTCAGCCAGTTTTGAGATTGGGGCACTAGGATTCATAGCTTGCGCATCAGTCAAAGCAAAGTTCATTGGAAATTGGGTTACAGGCACTTTCAAAACAGCTACTGGCATACGCTCACCAGGTTGGCGTGCAATCACCATCACGACATCACCCGACTTCACTTTAGCTTTCAACTCCAGTGAGAGCTCAATCTTGCCACTGACGCCCTTCCCGCTCGCAACTGCAGTATTGGTAGCGTCATTAGTATTAGCCAAACCACCCTTAGACCGGGCCTCAGCAATCGAGCCCTCAATTGCACGGACCTCCTCTGAGCCTGGAGGTAGCTGTTTTGCAAGCTTTTGCCAGGTTTGCACTGCCGCTTTGTAGTTGCCACCGCTAAATGATGCCGATCCTGATAGCCAAAGTGCTAACAAATTATTGGGATCTAGTTTTAATGACTGATTAATTAATTGCAATGGCTTACCAGCAAAGCTTCCATTGGCGGTTGCGATCAAAGTATCGGCATACTCTGCCAGTAATTCAGGATCATTACTAATAAAGCTACCTGCACGACCATAGGCCTTTGCAGCGTCTTCATTACGCCCTAAGATGCGATAGGATCGACCCAGCATTGCCCAGCCCTTGAGATTGTCGGGATCTTTTTCCATCTTGAGAGCAAAGTCAGCAACCATCTTTTCAACGCTGGCTTGGGTCATTGGCCGCTGCTCACTATTTTGAGCTACCCGCACCACATCGCCCAAGAAAAGATATAAGCCAGAAGAAATGAGCACGACAAAGACACAAAGACTAATCACGACTTTTTTAGTTGAACCCATTACCGCCTTGTCGTCCTCTTCATTAGTATCCTGAAAAAGACGTTGACGCATTTCAGCATGACTCATTTCATACTCTTGAATATCGATGGCTCCAGCATCACGCTCTGCCGCCAATTTCTCGAGCTCTTCACGATAAATGGCTGCATTCATTTGGCGACGAGAGGTACCCTCATTCTTGCCAGAGAAGATAAATGGTCGTAAGACTAACAATAAAACTAACACTAGCAATAAGAATGCGGGAATAAAAAAACTAGCCATGAATTCCATCCCGATCATTTTTTCCAAGCGCATTTAACAAGTCATCAATTTTTTGATTATCTTCTGCTGTCAATGTCTTATTGGATGTAAGCGTATTACGACGGCGCAGATAAGCCAGCAAAAATGCAATCCCAATCACTAGAATCACAAATGGGCCAATCCACAACAACCAAGTAATGGGTTTCACTGGTGGGCGATACAAGACAAAGTCACCATAGCGCTCAACCATAAAGGAACGAATTTGATCATCGCTCTTGCCCTCTTTAATAAGAGTACGAATTTCCCTGCGAAGATCGTTTGCTAAATCAGAGCGCGAACCAGCTAAAGATTCGTTTTGACACACTAAGCAACGCATTTCTTCAGAAATACTAATCAGACGTTGCTCTGTTACGGGGTCATCGGCCAATGGCGCAGCATCATTTGCATAAGCAGCGTGCAAACATAAAGAAGATGCAATTGCCAAAAAGAAGTACTTCATGATTTTTTGAGCTCAGCCAACAATGGGTAGATTTTTTGATTCAGGATTTCTAAAGTGATTGGGCCAATATGCTTAAACCGAATGATTCCTGATTGATCAATCACATAAGTTTCCGGTACACCATACACTCCATAATTAATGCCGACTCGACCATCAGCATCAAATGCCGAAAGCAAATAAGGATTCCCTTGTCTTTCTAGCATCGCTAGCGCATCTTCACGCTTATCTTTGTAATCAAGCCCTATTAACGGTGCCTGGCCTGACTTACCCAGCTCAACTAATACGGGGTGCTCTTCCCGACAAGCTACACACCACGAAGCCCAAACATTGAGGATCCAAACTTGACCCTTCATGCTGGCAGGAGAAAAGGTTTTATTGACATGCGCCAACTGCGCAATCTCAAATGCAGGTGCAGGCTTATTAATTAATGGGGACGGCACTTCATGCGGATCACGATTGAGGCCAACAGCCAAAAAGCCGACGAGCACAACAAACAGCAATAGGGGAATCAGAAATTTGGCTTTCATGATGCAGCCTTCCTTAGCTTCATCCGATAGCGTTTATCGGAGATTGCTAAGACACCACCCAGGGCCATTAACAAACAACCTCCCCAGATCCAATCGACGAATGGCTTGTAATAGACCCTGACAGCCCAAGCTTTATCGTTTAACTCCTCACCCAGAGATACATAAATGTCTCTTGTTAAGCCGACATCAATTGCAGCCTCGGTCATTGGCATTGTTGAAGAAAAATAACTACGCTTTTCTGGGTAGAGGGTTGCTTGAGCATTGCCATTCTTAGTTAATAAGAAAGTGCCACGCATAGCTTGGTAATTTGGACCAAGCGCTTTATCAACCCCCAGTAACTGAATTTGATAACCCCCTACGGTTACCGTTTCACCGGCCAACATGCGCACATCTTTTTCTTCTTGGTATGCACCAACCATCGTCACGCCAATCACAAAGATGGCAATGCCTAGGTGAGCGAGCTGCATACCAATAAAAGATCGTGTAGGTTTGCCCAATCTTGCCTGTCGAATAATTTGCAAGCATCCAGATGAAATAACCCAGAATGCGAGCAAGAAACCCAGTCCAGCAAGCCAAGTAAATTGCCCCATGATTAACGGAATTACTACGCCCGCCAATACCGCTACTAGGCCAGCAAGCCATAAACGCTTAATGACGATGATCAAATCGGTATTCTTCCAGCTAGTCCATGGCCCAATTCCCATAAGTACCAAGAGTGGAATCATGATCGGCACAAAAACACTATTGAAATAAGGAGGGCCAACGGAAATTTTTCCAAGATGCATGGCATCTATTAGTAGAGGGTAGAGTGTACCCAACAATACCGATCCAGCAGAAACCACTAAGAACACATTGCCGAGCAAAATAAATGTTTCTCTAGAACTCAAACTAAATTTACCGCCCAGAGTATTTTTAGGGGCACGCCAAGCATATAAGGCTAATGAAGAGCCAACAACCAGAGATAAGAAAATCAGAATAAAGATGCCGCGTCTTGGATCGGTTGCAAAGGCGTGCACTGAGGTCAACACACCAGAGCGTACTAAGAATGTTCCCAAGAGCGAAAGTGAGAAAGTAGTAATTGCCAGAAGCACTGTCCAGCTCTTAAAGCCGCCACGCTTTTCTGTTACCGCCAAAGAATGCAATAGCGCTGTGCCAACCAACCAAGGGATAAAGGATGCGTTTTCAACTGGATCCCAGAACCACCAACCACCCCAACCTAACTCGTAATAGGCCCACCAAGAACCCAATGCAATGCCAAGTGTCAGAAATACCCATGCAGCGGTTGTCCAAGGGCGTGACCAGCGAGCCCAGGCGGCATCCAATCTTCCCGATAGCAGTGAAGCAATCGCAAATGCGAATGCTACAGAGAAACCAACATAGCCCATATACAACATCGGCGGATGAAATACTAAGCCTGGATCTTGCAATAAGGGATTGAGTGATCGACCATCTTGGGCGGCTGGTAATAAACGTTCAAACGGGTTGGATGTTGTTAATACAAAGAGCAATAAACCACTTGTTACCAAGCCCAGTACACCAATCACTCTCGCAACCATAAACTCGTCTAAAGCTTTAGATAGTTGGGCCACCAAAATAGTCCAGGTGCTTAACAAGAAGATCCACAGCAATAAAGAACCTTCATGACCACCCCATACTGCGCCCAAGCGATAGACGACGGGCAATTGCGAATTGGAATGTTCAGCAACATAGAGCACAGAAAAATCATTGACATAAAAGCTCCACGCCAAGATGACAAATGCAATCGCAAGCAGCAAAAAGGTGGTTTGAGCTGCAGGTCTTGCAAGCACTAAAAATTCGCGGCGGCCATAATGCGCACCCACTAGCGGTAAGACCCCTTGGATTAAGGCAAGACAAAGAGCCAAAATCAGTGCGTAATGCCCAAACTCAGGAATCATTTATTACTTCCATTTTTTTGAGCCTGATCTAATGCATGCTTTGCTTCTGGGGGCATATAGTTTTCATCGTGCTTAGCCAATACTTCGCTTGCCACAAATTCTCCATTAGTATTCAATCTTCCTTGAATCACTGCGCCCTTACCTTCTTTAAATAAATCCGGCAGGATGCCTGTATAGGAAACAGAAATATCCTTTACAAGATCAGTAATCACAAAGTGAACTGTTAAACCATCGCGTTTTAGAGAGCCATCCTTCACCATACCGCCAATTCGGAAGGCCTGACCTTGCGGTGCTTTACCAGCTGCCACCTCACTTGGTGTTACATAGAGTGCGATGTTGCTATTCAGTGCATTCAAAATTAATAATGCAGCGATACCGATGACTGCTAAGGCAGCAACAATAATTAATGCACGCTTATGTCTAGGCTTCACTTACTACCTTCGTTATCAAACTGCGCAGCCAAACACTCTTGCTTGAGCCTGCGCAAAATCGATTTATTGCGAGCTCGCACACTAATTGGCTCCAACAATAAAATAGCTGCACAAACACCAAAACTACTCCACACATAGAGTGCGTAGCCACCCATTGCAAAAAAATCTGCTGGACTATTCCACATCAGTTTTTCACCTCATCTAATTGTCTCACCCAATCCGTATGGGCCTCACGCTCCAAAATAATGGCGCGTACTCGCATTAAACCCACTGCAATGGTGTACATCCAGAAGCACAAAGCCATTAATAACATTCCTAGCAACATGGTCTGCGCCATCGCCGGTGCTTTAGTGAGAGATACGGAAGCCCCCTGATGTAAGGTATTCCACCACTTCACTGAGAAATAAATAATCGGCACGTTGACTACACCCACTAAGGCCAAAATTGCACCCGCTTTATCCGCTCTGCGCGCATTGTCAATTGAGGCTTGCAGGGCAATAAAACCCAAATACAGGAACAACAAGATCAACTCAGAAGTTAAGCGAGCATCCCATACCCACCAAGCGCCCCACATGGGCTTACCCCAAAATGCCCCAGTCCATAAAGACAGAAATGCCATCCATGCACCAATCGGGGCTAAAGCTTGTGCCATCATTGCTGATAAACGGGTGTTGAAAATTAAGCCTAGACCAGCCCAAGCTGCCATCACCAAGTAAATAAACATCGACATCCATGATGCAGGCACATGAATGAAAATGATTCGATAACCTTGGCCCTGGACAGCGTCCACTGGAGCAACAAAGAAGCTTACCCAAAGACCTGCCACACCAAAGATTGCAGTCAATACCCAGAAAAACGGGATGAGCTTTCCCGCTACCGGATAAAAGGTACTGGGGCTCGACAACTTAAACCAGTTGACTAAGCGGGACTTTGAAAAATTATTAATATCTGTCATTCAATCGCTATCTTTAGGGCTGCAGCACTAACCCAAGGTACAAATGCTAAAGCCAAAACTAATAAAGCGCCGAGCAAGGAAAAATGTCCTGAGCTATCTAACCCAACGCTATTGGCATATACCGCACCAGCACCAAAAATGAGGACCGGAATATACAGAGGCAAGATCAACAAACTGATCAATACACTACCGCCCCTTACCCCAAGGGTAAGTGCCGCGCCAATGGAGCCCAAGAGAGACATCACAGGCGTACCTAATAATAGAGTTCCCATCAATACATACAAGGAGCTCAGATCTAAATCAAACTGAATACCAATGATTGGCGCCAAAATTACCAATGGCAGCCCGCACACAATCCAGTGTGCAATTATTTTTCCTGCGACTAATAAAACCATCGGCTGAGATGACAAAGCCATTTGCTCTAATGCACCATCAGCATAATCAGCAGCAAACATCCTGTGCAAACCTAACAAAGTAGATAACAAAGCGGCTACCCAAATGACGCCAGGTGCAATCTTCCGAAGAAGCGCAGCGTCAGCACCAATGCCCAGAGGAAATAAGCTAGTTACCACCACAAAGAAAAACAGCGCTGTGAGTACTTCACTCTTGCGACGCATAACCAAGAGTAAGTCACGATGAACCATGGCAAATAAGGCGCTCATAAGTCCAGCACCTTTACCTTAGATAGGTTAACGGCCTGGTGGCTGGTCAATACCAGCAGGCCTCCAGAAGCTAGATGCTCAGCAATCAATTTTTCTAACTCAGCAACCGCATGAATGTCTAGAGCATTAAATGGCTCATCCAAAATCCATAAGCGTGCCCCACGAGTTAACATTCTCGCCATTAATACACGACGCTTTTGACCTGCAGACAAGCAATGTACGGGCAAGTTTTCACGTCCACGCAAACCAAAACGAGCTAAGGCAGCTAATGCTTTTTCAAGGGGAAGCTGAACATCATCGAGAGCAGCATACATTTGCAGATTTTCTAAAGCAGTCAACTCTTCCTTAAGTGCGTCACGATGACCCAAAAACAAGAGTTCACGATGGAAAACGCTAGGCTCAGAAGCGATAGATTGAGAATTCCACAGCACCTCACCAGACTCTGCCTTTGCCAATCCTGTTAAGAGTCGCAATAAGCTAGTCTTGCCAACACCGTTCTCACCTCGAACATGCAGGCAATCACCAGAACCAACCCGCAGGCTCAAGTCAGTAAATAATTTTCTATCACCCCGCACACAGGTCAAAGCACGGGCCTCGAGCACTTGGCTAGATGGGCTGGAAGTTGGGGAAAGATGGGCTGTCATGAAGGGTTTTGGCATGAATCAAACCGCCAAACGCATTGTCCAAGAGCCCCTCAGGACTGTCAAACATACAGAAAGGGATTTTTAAGAATAATCTCTTTTAATTCAATTGCTTAGAGAATTATAAACTGAGTCCCCCATCCAATAAAAAACCACCCGAATGAACTGACCCCCAAAAGTTGGACATCAAGTCCAACCAAGGGGGTTTTGTTTTATGAGCAAATACAGTAAGCAGTTCAAACTAAAGGTAGTTAAGGAGTTTTTAAAGTCTGGTGGCCTCAAGCGGGTTGCCCATCTATTTAAGATTAGTCATGCTCAGGTCCGTAATTGGATTTTAGCCCATCGGCTCCATGGCATTGCTGGGCTTAACCCAAAGCCTGTGCGCCATACTGCGTCGTTCAAAATGCAAGTCCTGCAATACATCGACTTGTACCAAGTCTCCCTTCATTACGCAGCTGCCCACTTCAATATCCCTTCTCCAAGCACGGTTTGGATGTGGCAAAAACTCTACAATGAAGGTGGTATTGCAGCCTTGCAATCCAAACCCAAGGGACGACCGCCCATGCCAAAACAAAGTGAGATTGCAGCGCTACTAGCTAGGCCATCTTCTGAGCTGACACATGACGAGTTACTGCGCAAAGCGCAGTATTTAGAAGTGGAGAACGCTTATCTAAAAAAGTTAGAGGCCTTAGCCCAGCAAAAGCACTTGGCAAGCAAGAACAAGTCCAAGTGATTGCTGAGTTAAGGCGGAGTTATCCACTACAAGTGATCTTGACAGTAGTTGGAATACCTAGGAGTGTGTATTACTACTGGGTTAATGCCAGCTTTAAACCAGATCCTTATCTCGACACCAAGATGCAGATCAAGACCATCTTCCATGCCCATAAAGGTCGCTATGGCTATCGCCGGGTGCAGACAGCGCTTAGCTCCCAGAGCTGCTACCTCAATCACAAGACCGTACAAAAACTGATGGCTCAGCTGGGGATCAAGTCGACTGTCAGACCTAAACGCTATCAGTCTTACAAGGGAGCCCTTGGTAAGGTGGCCCCCAATTTACTAGAGCGTAACTTTGGAGCAAGTAGGCCTAATCAGAAGTGGGTAACTGATGTCACGGAGTTCAATATAAAGGGTGAGAAGGTCTACCTCTCACCAATCTTAGATCTGTATAACCAAGAGATCATCTCTTATACGATCACAGATCGTCCTCAGATCAGCATGGTGATGCAAATGCTCCAACAGGCTTTTAAGCAACTAAAACCAAAAGATAAACCCATGCTGCACTCAGACCAGGGCTGGCAATATCAGATGGGGTTTTATCAGGAGGCTTTAAAAGAACAAGGCCTTACCCAAAGCATGTCCAGAAAAGGCAATTGCTTAGATAATGCCGTCATGGAAAACTGGTTTGGGATCATGAAAAGCGAGTTCTTCTACCAAGAGAAGTTTGAGACGATCGAATCATTTAAGCAGGGGCTACATGAATATATCCACTACTACAACCATGATCGAATCAAACAAAAACTAAAGGGATTAAGTCCGGTGCAATACCGAACTCAATCCCTTCTGGTAACCTAACTAAACTGTCCAACTTTTGGGGGTCAGTTCATTCGGGTGGTTTTTTTCATTCAAGGCCGGGGTATAGTTGCGTTATGACTAAATTAAAAACGCTCATTTATGCTTGTCTTTTTATATGTGGAATTGCCATTTCCAATTTCGCACTTGCCCAATTTAACTATGGACATAGTGCGTCAACTTCGGATGCAGTCCCGAAAAATATCATTATTTTATTTGCAGATGGCACGACCAGTAGTCAATACGAATTTGGTCGTTATTCCAGTGCGCTACTGCGACAACAACCATTTGCCGTAACTGATGTCGTAATGGCAAAGGGGCAGTATCAGTTGATGAAAACAGAATCAGCAAATTATTTTGTAACTGATTCGGCCGCCGCTGCATCTGCCATGTCTACTGGCTATAAAGTAAATAATGGCGCCATCTCAATCACTCCAGACGGCAGTACACCGCCCACAATAATGAGGGTGGCCAAAGATAAGGGAAAGAGAATTGGACTGCTCAGTACTGCGCCAATCTATGATGCCAGTCCTGCGGCTTTTAGTGTTCATTCCAAATCCAGGCAAGACAATGAATTAATCGTGAATCAGTATTTAGAGTTAGCCCCAGATGTCTTGATGGGCGGAGGCTCAAACTATTTTCTGCCAAGCACACTTGCTGGTGGAAAACGTCAAGACGGCAAGAATGTGATTGAAGCCTTTCAAGCAAAAGGTTACCAATATATCAATACCCCAGAACAGCTCAATCAAATCAAATCATCTAAGCTTTTGGGGCTATTTGCCGAGGAAGATTTGGATTATGAAATTGATCGGAACCCACAAGAGACGCCGACTTTATCGCAGATGTTGACGGGGGCACTCCAAGCCCTTAATCAGGACTCTATGAAGAGTCATAACAAGGGATTTGTATTGTTTGTCGAAAATGAAAATACAGATTCTGCAGGCCACCAAAATGATGTTGCTGCTTTAATGCGAGATCTTTGGGCCTTTGATGATGCTGTAAAGGTCGCGCTAGAGTTTCAGAAACGTAATCCAGATACCTTGGTGATCGTTACTGGTGATCATGAGACGGGTGGCTTTTCTCCTACTTATGGACGTAAAAATCTGGGACCCGCAGGAAGTGCAAACTATTTGAATGTGAATATCGAGCAGCTCAAGCTAATCGAACGCTTTACGATGTCGCTCAATGAGTTTTCACAAAAATTTAAAGCCAAGGCAAAGCAAACAACCAGCAGCTCTGACTTGAATGCCTATTTGAATGTTTTATTACAAGATAATTTTCCTGGCCTTGCTTTAGATGATGACTTGCGGGAAAAAATTCTAAGCCAAGGGCAGTTGAATCCTAGTTCAAATTACTTGCCGTCTAACATCCTTGCTTTAGCAATTGCAAGGCAAACTGGCTTTTATTGGGGGAGCTCTGGTCATACCCCAACGCCTATTACCGTTGCTGCCATTGGCCCAGGGGCACAACTGTTCAAGGGGTTTGATGACAATACTGCTTTTGCGGTAAAGCTGCGGCGATTAATAGGCCCATAGCGGCCCCATAGCATCCAGCCTTTTGTGTCCCGAGCTGCCAAGAAGTACCAACCATCTCCTAGCAGTTTTTCTTTGAATGTCTTCTTTGGGTCTTGGATTCAACCGGTCAACGCAACAGATTGGGCAAAACGTTCTGCCGGTGTTTGATAGTTTAGTGTCTTTCTAGGGCGCTCATTCAGTTTCCTGGCTATGGCATTGAGCTTAGCCTGTGAGTAATTAGCCAGACTCATTCCTTTAGGGAAGTATTGTCTTAATAACCCATTGGTATTTTCATTCAAGCCTCGTTGCCAAGGATGCTGGGGATCACAAAAGTACACCTGAACATCCGTGGCTAAGGTAAAGCGTTTGTGCTCAGACATCTCTTTACCTCGATCCCACGTTAAGGATTTATATAGCTCGTCTGGTAATTTTCTCGCATGCTTAATGAGGGCATTGACGACTGTTTGACTATCTTTACGGGCAACTTTCACTAGCATCACATAGCGAGTCTGGCGCTCAACGAGAGTGGCGATCTGACTATTAGCATCCCCATATAAAAGATCGCCTTCCCAATGACCTGGCACTGCACGATCTTCTGCTTCAGCTGGCCGCTCTCTAATAGATATAGCACCCTTGATACTACCCAGAGCTTGATCTTTAAGCGTGTGATGACGTGAGCGGCGCATGATCCGAGTGCGTCGTAAGTGCGCCACGAGCTCTTTCTTTAAGGCTCCACGGGCTTGGATAAAGAGGCTGCGATAAATCGTCTCGTGTGACACCTGATAGCTTTTCTCATCTGGATACGTTTGCTTTAACCATCCGGCAATCTGTTGTGGCGACCACTGCAAGAGCTGCAGCTTGTCTGTCACGATACTTGCCAAGGGCTTGTTTAAGACCAGTTTACAAGTCTTGGGGCGAAGTGCTCGATCCCAAGCAGAACCATCGGCTCCAGCTGATCGGTAGTCTTTGGTACCACCATTGCGCTTTACCTCCCGACTGATCGTAGAGGGTGATCTACCTAAAAGCTGTGCGATAGAGCGAAGGGATTGTCCAGTTGCTAGGCCGCGGGAGATCTCTTCTCGCTCAGCTAAAGTTAGCGATAGAGCTGATCGAGATCTCTCTGGTGGTTTGATGCCACCACTTTCGGCCAAAATACGCTGGATAGAAGAGTGGCCCCGATCAAATAACTGCGCTATCTGATGAAGGTTATCGCCTTTTTGCCAGCGTTCCCACATTAAAGCCTTCTGGGTGGCCGTGTAATAGATTCGGGATCGTTGTTTCATGTGCAACACTCCTTTTGCTTACGCAGTTTGTAGTGTGTTGCGTTGACCGGTTGAATTCAAGGTCGTTAGCTGCCTCTCGCTATAAAAGCGTTACTTTAAGTAACGCTCACTCACCCAAAAGTACTTTGGAGCAACGAAGTACTAGATGGTTGCTCCAAAATTCTTGTGGTTTTCGAAACCAAAGAGTGAGAGACCGCTCCTTTTAAATCCATGAATTTGCTTACACATTTGCTTACACACCGACACTGAACACCCGCAGAGCCCCTGTTTATATAGGTCTATCTTGGGTGTCTGCTCTCATAAGAAAGAAGCCCTAGGGGTCTTGTAACAAAGACCTCAATAGATTCAAGAGGTTAGTGGTGAATTAGGTGGTTTAAATTCACTACACACCGCTTACACACCAGAGAAAAAACCGAGGTGTGTAGTAAATGTGGTTTTAGTGTGGTTTTGAAGTAGTAAACACCAGCAGTAAGGTGTGTAGTAAAAGTAAAGTTTTAGGGCCCATAGCTCAGTTGGTTAGAGCAGAGGACTCATAGCGAAAGTTGTGCCTTATGTCGGGAAACTGCATAAGGGATGGTGTCAAATTCGGAGAAAGCTAAAGGTAGCCAAAAGCTGCACAAGCTAACGCCGAGCGAAGCTTAGTAGAAATACTTTGAACGTGTAGAGACTAGACGGCACCCATCTAAGTTGAGCAATCAATATGATGATGGCATAGTCCAGGGAGTAGTGAAAGCTACACAAACCGGAATCCTTTGGTCTCAGGTTCAAGTCCTGGTGGGCCCACCAGAAAAGCAAACCCTCATCAGAAATGGTGGGGGTTTTGTCTTTTGAGCGTTACTTTGAGTAACGCTGAGCAATTCGAAGTAAAAATTTTTGCAAACAAGGGTTTTCACTAGCTTGATTGGCTATGTTTTTCCCATTTTTTACTAGTATCCTAATGAAATCCCAATTGAACTTCAGTAAGGAATGTATGAAAAAATTGCACGGAATTAAAGCTCTTGCGTTTGACGCTTATGGAACGGTGTTTGATGTTCACTCAGTTGTTGCTTTGGCTGAAAAGATGTACCCAGGGAAAGGCAAGGAGTTAAGTCAACTTTGGAGATCAAAGCAAATTGAATATATGTTTTTGAGAACCATTATGGGTAGATATATACCCCATAACCAAAATACAGAAGCAGGCCTTAAGTATTCATTGAAATATTTAGGGCTTCCTGGAGGAACAAGTGAGAGAGGTGCCTTAATGGATGCCTACGAAAGGTTATCTCCCTTTGAGGATGCTAGGCAGACTCTTCCTAAATTGAGTGGACTTAAGAGGGCAATCCTATCTGTTGGAACCCCATCATTACTAACAAATTTAGTTGGCAACGCAGGAATTACGGATCAATTTGACGCCTTATTAAGTGTGGATGAGGTCAAAGTTTATAAGCCACATCCAAGAACTTATCAGTTGGCAACTGATAAGTTCGATCTCCAAAGACATGAAATTGGATTTGTTACATCAAATTACTTTGATGTAGCTGGTGCCAAAGCATTCGGGTTTCAGGTGATTTGGATTAATCGGAATGGTGCAATCCCTGACGAGGTGGGCCTTCTTCCTGATGTTGCATTAACTTCGATAGCCGAAATTCCAAATCTTCTTGGCTAAGCAAATAAACTTTTAAAGGGGGCTGTAAATGTCAACTCAAAGCACAAATAATTCTGTAAACAGCAAAAGGGTCATTACTGAGGCGGAGCGAAAAATACTCATTGCTTCATCTTTAGGTACTGTATTTGAATGGTATGACTTCTTTTTATATGGATCTTTGGCAGCTGTAATAGCGAAGCAATTTTTTGCCAAGGCCGATCCAACAACGGGACTTATTTTTGCTTTATTAGCCTTTGCGGCAGGCTTTATCGTTCGCCCATTTGGCGCCCTCGTATTTGGTCGACTTGGGGACATGATCGGTCGCAAATATACCTTTTTAATGACCATCCTCATTATGGGCTTATCGACCTTTGGTGTTGGTTTGCTGCCTGCATATGAAAGTATAGGTATTGCAGCGCCGATTATTCTGATTTCGCTTAGGTTGTTGCAAGGTCTTGCGCTTGGCGGAGAGTATGGCGGTGCTGTAGTTTATGTAGCGGAGCATGCGCCGAATAATCAACGGGGGCAATTTACTGCTTGGATACAGACTACCGCAACCTTGGGGCTATTTCTATCACTGTTAGTAATCCTATCAACAAGACTATTCTTGGGTGAGGCGGCCTTTGGAGATTGGGGTTGGCGCATCCCGTTCTTGGTATCCATCATTTTGCTAGGAATCTCTGTATGGATTCGCATGTCTATGAGCGAGTCGCCTGTGTTTGCCAAAATGAAAGAGGAGGGGGCTGAGTCAAAAGCCCCATTAACAGAGTCATTCCTGCGTTGGAAAAATTTGAAAATTGTATTGATAGCATTGTTTGGTATCACCGCCGGATTAGGGTGTGTTTGGTATACGGGTCAATTTTATGTACTACTTTTCTTGACGCAAACACTTAAGGTTGATAGCGTTACTGCGAATTTAATTGTGGCTGGGGCGCTTTTACTCGCCACCCCATTCTTTTTGATATTTGGCACGCTATCAGATCGTATTGGAAGAAAAAAAATTATTCTGACTGGAATGGCATTGGCTGTGCTGACCTATTTCCCAATATTTAAAGGTCTGACACATTATGCGAATCCTGCTCTAGAGATGGCATTAAAAAATTCCCCTGTAGTTGTGGTAGCAGATCCTGGGGATTGTCAATTTCAATTTAACCCCACTGGAACTAAGAAATTTACCTCTTCTTGTGATATTGCTAAGGCAAAGTTAGTAGCTGCATCAGTTAACTATCATGTTGAGAATGCGGTGCCCGGAACAATTGCGAGCGTTAAAGTTGGCGATAAGATTGTTAATTCATTTGACTCAGTGGGACTCTCAAAAGAAGAGGCTGCACTAAAAATGAATAATTTTGCAAAAGAGCTGAGCGCTACCATTTCAGAGGCTGGTTATCCTCAAAAAGCAAATGTAGATGAGATCAATAAACCAATGGTTTTCTTGCTGGTATTTTTGCTTGTAATCTATGTAACGATGGCTTATGGACCAACAGCGGCAGCCTTGGTTGAGCTCTTTCCAACCAAAATTCGCTATTCTTCCCTCTCGCTGCCCTATCATATTGGCACTGGTTGGTTTGGGGGCCTAATGCCTACAACAGCCTTTGCTCTAGTGGCCTTAGAGGGCGATATTTACTATGGACTCTGGTACCCGGTAATTATTGCGGCAGTGACTGTAATTTTTGGCTTGATATTTTTACCGGAAACTAAAAATGTGGATATAAAATTATAAAAACCTAGTTTCAGGCGAAAATGGTGGGGATTAATATCCTCACTATTTTCAATACCTAAATCCTGCTGTGAAATTAAAAAATACCGGAAAAAAGAAGCGACTAGTCTTGCAAAAGACTGACATCATCAGCTTGGCTGATAAGGTGTACGCTGAGCTTGAGGAAATGATCGTCACTCTTCAATTTAAGCCGGGACAGATGCTTTCTGAGTCAGAGTTGGGCGAGATGCTTCAAGTCAGCAGAACGCCGATTGGAGAGGCTCTCCAACGATTAGCTAGGGAGGGATTAGTTAACATCCTTCCGCGTCGGGGAATTGTTGTCACCGAAATCAATATTGCTGATCAGTTAAAGCTTTTGGAATTTAGGTGTGTAGTATCTCGATTTGCTGCCGGATCTGCTGCAAGACGTTCAAGTGATGAAGAGCGTAAGCAAATGCAAGCAATTGCTGATCAGCTTTTGGGTGCAGTCAAAACAAGAGACGGTCATGCACTTTTGCAGGCTGATAAAGCTTTTCATGATCATTTTTCCACTTGCGTGAGAAATGAATTTGCATCTAGGGCATTAGATTCTTTAGATTCTTTATCGCGGAGATTTTGGTTTGTTTATCATCAAAGCCAGGATGATGCGGAATCTGGAAAACTGCACGCAAACCTCGCTTTGGCAATCTCTAATGGCGACTCTAAAGCCGCTGAAAGGGCTTCGGATGAGTTATTTGAGAGTCTGGAAAAGTTTGTCCATCAAACACTAAAAAGATAGTTTGAAGGCATAGTCCAGGGAGTAGTGAAAGCTACACAAACCGGAATCCTTTGGTCTCAGGTTCAAGTCCTGGTGGGCCCACCAGAAAAGCAAACCCTCATCAGAAATGGTGGGGGTTTTGTCTTTTGAGCGTTGCTTAAAGTAACGGTTAGCTACATATATAAAAGAACTTTGGGGCAACCAATTGTTAGATGGTTGCTCCAAAAATCCTGTGGTTATGAAAACCAAAGAGTGAGCCAGTACTTCCTGTAAATCTATGAATTTGAATACGCGCC
Source organism: Polynucleobacter wuianus (assembly GCF_001659725.1). Lineage (NCBI taxonomy): Bacteria > Pseudomonadati > Pseudomonadota > Betaproteobacteria > Burkholderiales > Burkholderiaceae > Polynucleobacter > Polynucleobacter wuianus. The sequence goes on from NZ_CP015922.1 coordinate 1,602,570, forward strand.
GACACTGACTACTTACAGAGTATAAGACTTTAATTGACCTGGCTATCACTAAGCGCAAGTTTAAGCATTGATGAATTTAAAAGATGTGTTTAAATATAATCATCTGGGTCAAAATTTTACTAAATAAAGGGTAACCAGTGAACAACAGGGCAATTGAAACCAGAGATAAGTTAGCAAAAATATATTTTATATTTGGTGCTATTTTTATTGCTATTTTTTCAACAATATCACTTTTAGCGTTATTTTTTTCAGCTCTAAATTTTTAGAAATAGGCTGAAAATTAAGCCCTTTAGTGACTAAGGTTTGTGACAGCAAATAATTGCCGAGCACAATCCTCCTGAGCTAGGGAATAATATTAATCGCTGGAGTTTGCTGGAAATCTGCTGGAGGCATAGCGAACTAGGGCATTTGCAAGGGCCAAAATTAGGATTGTGACTCCTAGAATTAAGATTTGCACATCAGCCTCATGCTTTGTATTTGCTAAATCAATAATCAGTCTTGTCACTGCAGTTATAGCAACATAAATTAAGAATCTGACTGGCATGTGATTGGTCTTAAAGTAAATTCCGACCATTGCACCAATTTCTAAAAAAATAAATAGCAATAAAAGATCTTCAATAGAAGCGGTACCTTTGTTGATCATCCCTAAAAAAGTATGAACCCCTGACCATACTGTTGCAGCACCAATTCCAAACAATGCAATACGATGAAATAAAGAGACAAATAAATTCCCAATAGGGTCAGAGATTTTCTCCAAGGAGATTTCAAGCTTAGAACTTTTATTTGTTGGCTTGGGTGACATATTTATTTTGGTAATTTTCTATGCTATTTGATTAATTCTATTCTGAGAATTTAAAAAACAAAAGAGCATTAGATCCCCCAGATTAGGCGACTTCTATCAAACTTCTGATTTCGTACAGAAACCACTTGAAGCTTACATGGATGAAATGATTATTTTTTTATCTAGAATATCTTAGAAAGCCCCTCGTCAGCAATATTTAGAACATCCTCGGCCGTATTCGCTAATTTACCTATACCATTTACTTCAACAAGAAAATATTTTAGTTGATGAATATAAATTCGCGCGCTAAAACTGTCCCTCTCATTGGAAAGAATTAAATCCAGATAAGCCTCATTCGAATTTGTGTCATATTTTTCTGTCAAACCTGAGGACGTAGCAATGGAGCTATTTTGCTTACTCAATTCTCTAAGCTTATCTATTAACTTCGTTACTAAAATGACATACTCAGCATGTAGCGCAGGATTAGTAAACACCAAATCATCAACTGTGATTGTATGTAGTGTTTGTAGTGCCATTTTGAGCCTTACTAGATGCTGATTAATTTAATGCTATCTATTCTTTTTATTGCCGTGGTTTAAATTTCTAATTGAGCCTAAATGCTAAGCTGGCGATGTTGGCATTAATATTTACTTAATATATGATCAAATGCGTAGTGATATGTTCATGTTAAATGCGATAGGAGTCAAGATGAAAACTTCCAGACGCACCTTTATGACAATGTCTATTGCTGGCGTGACAGCGTTAGCTTTAAATAAACATGCTCAAGCCCAGGCAATGCTCTCTCCTACCGATCCTCAGGTGGTTGCGCTTGGCTACCATCCAGATGCATCCAAAGTGGATAAGACTAAATTTCCAAAGTATGCCGCTCCACAAGCTTGTGGAAACTGCGCTCTGTATCAAGGAGGTACTGCAGCAACTGGTGGTTGCCCCTTGTATCCTGGTAAGCAAGTGTCTATTAAGGGTTGGTGCTCTGCATACAATAAAAAGGCATAGGTCAAGCCTTTGCTGGCGCCATCAAAGAGGTACACATACCTCTAATGCGAGGTTATTGACTTTATGCCAATAAATCTTAGAATGAACTTTGAAGTCCCTACATTTCCAATTTGTCTCCCCATGCGGGCGATTTTTTTGTCACTCTCAAGCTAGCCAGTCACGTGGTTTTAGATAGTAGTCATATAGTCTGGCCTCTGGTGTGCCTGGTTTGGGCTGCCAGTTGTACCACCACTGAACTACAGGAGGCATCGACATCAGGATGGATTCAGTTCGGCCACCAGAGTGCAGACCGAAGATTGTGCCGCGATCAAAGATGAGGTTGTATTCCACATAACGGCCACGACGGTATTCTTGGAAAGACTTCTCTTGCGGGGTAAAAGCATCTTTGCAGCGTCGCTCTACTATTGGTAGATAGGCATTAATAAAGGCATCACCAACGGCGCGTGTCATTGCAAAGCTTTTTTCAAAGCCTAGCTCATTAAAATCATCAAAGAAAACACCGCCAATACCACGCGGTTCTTCACGATGTTTTAAGTAAAAGTATTCGTCACACCATTTTTTAAAGCGTGGGTAAAGCTCTTTTCCAAATGGATCTAGGGCATCTTTAGCGGTTTGATGGAAGTGTTTGCAGTCTTCATCCACGCCATAATAGGGAGTTAAGTCAAAGCCTCCCCCAAACCACCATACGGGCTCTTTGTCTGGCGCTTGCGCTATAAAGCAGCGCACATTCATATGGGTAGTGGGTGCCTTGGGATTGTTGGGGTGGAATACTAAGGAAACACCCATCGCTTCAAAGCTACGACCAGCCACTTCAGGGCGATGGTGTGAGGCAGAGGGTGGCATTTGATCACCACGTACATGAGAAAAGCCTACGCCACCTTTTTCAAGAATATTGCCACCATCCAAAATGCAGGTGCGACCATAGCCTTTGAGTTTGCTATCTTCAGGCTTATGCCATTCATCGGCAACAAAGGCCTTGCCATCTAGAGCACTCATTGCGCTCGTGATGCGATCTTGCAGTCCTAGAAAATATTCTTTTAGGGTTGCGATATCGATTTGAGTGTGTTGATCTTGATTTTTAGGCATCAGTAAATTGCAGCTTAGCTAGATGTGAGTAAAGACCTTCATTATTTACAAGTGAAGAGTGGGTACCAATTTCCACAATTCGACCATTCTCCATGACAACAATTCTGTCAGCTTTTTTGACAGTCGCCAGTCTATGTGCAATGACTATGGTTGTTCTGCCTTTCATTGCCTCTTCGAGTGCTTGTTGTACCAGTCTTTCCGACTCTGCATCTAGGGAGCTAGTAGCCTCATCTAATAAAAGTAATGGTGGATTTTTTAGCAAGGCTCTTGCTATGGCAATTCGTTGTTTTTGACCGCCAGATAGCCTGACACCTCGGTCACCTAAGAATGTGCTGTATCCATCCGGCAACTTGGATACAAATTCATCGACAAAGGCAATCTTAGACGCCTTAATTACATCCTGATCGCTTGCATTTTCATCGCCATAGCGAATATTTTCTAATGCATTTTCAGAAAAGATGCTGATATCTTGAGGTACCACTCCAATGAGTTTGCGTAAATCATCTAATTTATAGTTTTTTATATCAACACCATCAAAAGAAATGCTACCTGACTGAGGATCATAAAATCTCTGTATTAATTTAAATAAGGTTGTTTTACCTGAACCCGATGGACCTACAATCGCAATTTTTTCTCCAGCCTGAATATTTAGAGAAATGTCTGTAAGTACATTTGTTGGAATGGATTGGTAGTGAAAGCTTAATCCTTGGATGTTAATGCTGATAGCTTTATTAGCTGATGAAGGAGGAATAAAGGGTTCTTTAGGATTTTGTACTTGTGACTCGATGCTTAATAGCTCTAAAAGTCTATCGCCAGCACCAATCGCTCTTTGTGAGTCGCCAAGAACCTCTGAAAGAGCTGCTATAGAGCCTGCAACAATTACTGCATACAAGAAAAACTGGGTTAGTTCACCACCAGACATCTCCTGGTTGCTGACTGCATAAGCGCCAAGCCACAACACGGTGATGATGCTGGTAAAGCCCAAGAGTATGGCAACAAAAGTAAGCTTGCCACGAGCTGCACTCCTAATTTTTGAGGCCAAAAATGAAGCTTCAACAGATGTGTTAAATGCTCGGATTTCTTTTTGTTCATTTGCAAACGACTGAACAGTAAGAATGGCATTTATTTTTTCACCTGCTATTGCAGAGGCCAGCGCAATTTTATCCTGTGAATTTCTGGATAGCTTCCGAACTTTTTTACCCATCACCATGATGGGTACTACGGTTAATAATAGGGTAGCAAGAATGAGTAAGGACAATTTAATGCTGGTAATAAACATCATTGTCATCCCGCCAAGCAGCAGAAATAAATTTCTCACCGCCATGGAAATGCTTGTACCTATTAGGATTTGAACTATTGAAGTGTCGTTATTAATCCGAGAGAGAAGTTCGCCACTTTGTTGTGTTTCGAAGAACTCTGGACTTTGTAAGATGATATGTGAGTAGACTGCTTTCCGAATATCACAAGTGACTCTTTCCCCTAGCCAGGAGACGATGTAGTAACGCAGTGCACTAGCAAATGCAAGCACAAACGCAGCTGCAAAAAGATTAATGAAGGTTAGGTTAATTTGCTCATGGCTTATATCGCTAAATCCTAGATCAATGATCTTCCTAAAACAAAGTGGTACTACTAAAGTTGCTGACGCAGCAAGAATAAGACTTGTTGCAGCAATTATTAGCTGTTTTTTATAAGGCCTTAAAAAAGGTAAAAATGACTTTATTGAGTTAAGTTTTTTTGAGTTTTGAATTTCTTTTTCAGTCATAAGCCATTTTTTATTGCTTTATTGCATTGTTATTGAGGATTTATCTTATTTTAAAGGGGGTGCTTGACTATTAAATATAGCTGTTATGTAATGGCCTTGCAGAAGTTATCTTACATAGATTCAGTAATTCAGAGGCATTTTTATGAGAAAAAAGAAGTCTGATAATTTGCCTTATCCGCTATTGGTAGATGCAGAAAAAAAATATTACTGGTGCGCCTGCGGTTTGAGCGATGCACAACCTCTGTGCAATGGCTCTCATGCGAGTGATACAGCTCAGCCTATTGAGTTTTCAGAGATGCAAAGCAAAACCGTCTACTTGTGTGGATGTAAGCACACCAAAACACCGCCTTATTGCGATGGTAGCCATGCTGATCTCTAATTAGACAAGCGCTTTACTTGCTCACATTAGGAATTAAATCTGCTGCACCCTGCGCTAACAAATTCTTTGCTACTGCAAGCCCCAAGGCTTCTGCATCCTCAACCGACCTTACTTGTGCAGTGCCATTTGCTAAGCAAATTGCTTTTCCATCAACACTCGCTACAAAGGAGCGAATGTTCATTTGATTCTGATCCCATACAGCATGAGCTGCTAACGGCACTTCGCATGATCCACCCAACTGGCGAGAGACCATACGCTCAGCAGATACTGCAAACAAAGTGGGTAAGTCATTTAATGGGGCAAGCCATTGTTTAATATTGGGATGCTTACTTAAGGTCTCGATACCTAAGGCGCCTTGACCTGCAGCAGGGGTGTATGGGTCGTATGGCAAGAACGCCCGTATACGTGATTCGAGCCCCAAGCGCTTTAATCCAGCAGCGGCCAAAATAATGGCTTGGTACTCACCCTTATCTAACTTGCTCATACGGGTATCTAAATTACCACGTAATGGCTCAATCCTGAGATGCGGAAATTTGGCACGTAGCACAGACTCACGTCTAAGACTTGAGGTACCTACGATCGCGCCGTGAGGGAGATCCTCAAGACTTGCATAATCATTCGAGACGAATGCATCGCGCGCATCTTCTCTAGCCATGACACAAGAAAGATCAAATCCCTCGGGCATCACCATGGGAACATCTTTTAGGGAATGCACTGCTAGGTCTGCACGGCCATCCTCGAGAGCGGTTTCGAGCTCTTTGACAAAAAGGCCTTTGCCACCCACTTTAGAGAGCGCTCTGTCCAAAATCTGGTCCCCACGGGTAGTCATCCCCAAAATCTGGACATCACAGCCTGGATAGAGCTTTTTAAGGCAATCCCGGACGTGCTCAGCCTGCCACATAGCGAGGCGACTTTCTCGGGAGGCGATAACGAGGCGCTTTGGGGCTGTCAAAGATGAAGAGATAGGGTTAAAACTCAGGGTTTGCGACATGGCAATCTGCTCAAAGCGTTAATAACATCTGGTTAAACTGAGCTAAATTTAACCTATATTTTAATTTGAATGATTTATGTAGGACGTCAATGACTATCACCTTCCCCTTTACCGCCATTGTTGCGCAATCAGAAATGAAGCTGGCAATCGCCCTTTGCACGATTGACTCTTCGTTAGGCGGTGTTCTTATTTTTGGAGATCGTGGAACAGGTAAGTCCACCACCATTAGATCCTTAGCCTCCTTGCTTCCTACGATGAAATCAGTGGTTGGCTGTAACTATCATTGCGATCCAGATGCTAAAAGCCTTTGCTCTGAATGTGAGTTCAAAAAGAGTGCGGGACATAAGCTAAGGTCCGAAAATATTTCTGTTCCAGTAGTAGATTTGCCGCTTGGGTCTACAGAAGATAGAGTTGTAGGTGCTTTGGATATTGAGAAAGCCTTGACCCAAGGCATCAAATCCTTCGAGCCTGGCCTGCTTGCAAAGGCTAATCGAGGATATCTTTATATCGATGAGGTCAATTTACTTGAAGATCACTTAGTTGATTTGCTAATTGATGTAGCTGCTTCTGGTGAAAATATTATTGAACGTGAGGGATTGAGTATTCGACATCCGGCTAGGTTCGTTCTTATTGGAAGCGGTAATCCGGAGGAGGGGGAGTTGCGACCGCAAATGCTTGACCGTTTTGGACTATCTATAGAGGTAAAAACACCTACTGATTTTAAAGAACGGATTGAGATTATAAAAAGACGAGATGAGTTCGAGCGGAATCCAGAAAAATTTATTGCTAAGTGGGAAGGGTCAGAAGAAGACTTTAAGAAGCAGATCATGAAGTCGAAGAAGCTTCTGGATAAAGTGGAGGTAGATGATCAATTGCTTGAGTCTGCCACTAAGCTTTGCGCTCATCTTGGCACTGACGGCCTAAGAGGTGAGCTTACCTTGCTTAGAGGTGTCAGAGCATTAGCTGCTTTTGAGGGTAAGAAAAAAGCGAATCTGAACCATTTAAAGAAAATTGCGCCAATAGCGCTTGGGCATAGATTGCGTCGTAATCCACTTGACGATAGCAATTCAAAAATTCGTATTGAGCGTGCAATGCAAGAATTCTTTGCTAGTACTGAAAAGTGAATCCAGTACAACAAGCTTGGTTTGATGCAAACTTAATCGCCATTCTTTTGGCTATTAACCCGCGTGGCTTAAAAGGAGTATCAATAAAGAGCCAGTTTGGCCCCATCAGAGATTCCTGGCTTAATTATTTTATAAATCTATTGCCCGCAGACAGTAAAGTTATTAAAGCTCCGGCAAATTTATCCTCTGAGCAATTATTTGGATCATTAGATATTGAAAGCGCTCTTTTGTCTGGAGAATTTAAGGTTAGTCAGGGCCTTCTAGAAAGACTGGGCGGACAATATCTTCTTTTGCCCATGGCTGAGAGAATGAATTTACAGGCGCTAACTCATATTTCTCAGGCTTTGGATGAAAAAAATCTTTTCAATCACCCTCATGCGGCCAACAATGATCACTTTGGAATAATTGTCTTTGATGAGTCTGAGTTCCAAGAGGAGGGCGTTAACCTACGATTGTTAGATAGGCTTGCGTTTGGGATTTATCTCGATCGTTTTTCAATTAACGATACTAAGAAATATATAGAAGTTACCCCGTCCGATATTAAGGATGCTATAGCATTGCTACCATCTGTAACTTGCCCCCAAGACTTGATGGAGGTGCTCATAAAGGCCGGTCTCAGCCTTGGAATTTCATCATTAAGAGCCAATCAATTTGCATTAGAGGCTGCCAAGTCGCTAGCTGCACTGAGGGGATTAATTAGGGTGGGCCAAGAAGAGGTAATTGATGCTGCACGACTTGTCTACACCCATCTTAAAAGTATGCAATCACCGCCCGAAGAGGGGGCAGATAATAAAACAGATGACAGCGAAGATGTTGAAGGTAATCAGGAAAGTCAACATAACTCAGACAATGAACTTTCAAAAGAGGAAGAAACGTCTGATTTAGAAAATATAGATCCTCCATCTTCTACTGATGAATTGGAAGAGTTAGTGGTTGAAGCTGTTCAGGCTTCTTTACCCCCAAAATTTATGATGCGGATGAATCAGACTCTAAGGTCGACTAAGACTAAAGCGAGTATTGCTGGTAAATCGGGATCAATTGAGAAAAGCTTTGCCAGCGGGAGACCTCATGGTGCGAGAAAAGGGCTTCCTGGTAATGGCAGGCGCCTTGATATCTTAAAAAGTATTCGATCTGCTATCCCATGGCAAAGAATACGCGCTCAACAGAACAACGCTTTCTTAAAATCAGATAATGGAAGCAAAATTCAATTTAGAGCAGAAGATTTACATACCAAACAATATTTGAAACGCCGAGGCACGATAACTATATTTTTGGTGGACGCGTCTGGCTCATCAGCAACTCAACGATTATCGGAGGCTAAAGGCGCTTTAGAAGAATTATTGAGTCAATGCTACATTCGACGCGATGAAGTAGCGATGCTGTCTATGCGAGGATCTAAGGTAGAAATTGTTTTACCACCAACTAGGTCGCTAGTTAGAGCAAAAAGAAATTTAGCTACCTTACCCGGGGGTGGTGGCACCCCTCTTGCATTGGGACTTCGTTCCGCTAATGAAATGGCAAGTTCATCAGAGCGTAAAGGATTGACGCCAATCATCGTAATCATGACCGATGGTAAGGCAAATGTTAATTTGAATGGCGTAGGCGGAAGAGCGGGGGCTCACAATGATGCAATTACCGCCGCAAAAGAGTTAAGCATGAAGAGTCATCGAATTTTATTCGTAGACACTTCACCTCAACCCGAAAAATTAGCCCAAGAGCTTGCTGGGATAATGGCTGCACAATATTTCCCCCTTCCATATACCGGGTCCAGAAAAAAAATTACATCGGCAGCTATTCAGTTGGCAAATTTCTAATATAGGCTTGCTCTCGAATTTTTCGGAGAACCTTTTTGCCTTTGATGTAAGCATTTAAAAACATCCCAAGACCAAGGGCAATGCAGACAATTATCAATACATTGTTAAGGGTTGACATTCTCCTCTTCCTCCTTATTTAGGGCATTCTGAATTAAGTTCAGAGCCATTTCTTCATCGCCTTCGTGAAATAAGTGGCCACCTTTTAGCTCAATCACTTTTGCTTTATCAAAATATTCCCTAATTACGTCACGTAAATTTTTAATTGGTATCCAACCATCATCTTCTGAGAGGATGAAGGTCAATTTTGATTTTATTAATTTGCATTTCTTTAGCAAAATCGCTATGTCTGTTCCTGCCATGAAGCTCATAGAGCCATTAAGATGTTCTGCGCTATTAAATAAAGCCTTATATTTCTCTCTTTTATCAGGGCTTAACTTTGTTTTCGTTGAGTCTAAAAGTCCATCAATAATCTTGGTGTGAGGTAATAGGTCACTTAATATGGAAGTGAAGAATGACGAAGTAACAATTGGATTTAATAGTGGGGCTATAAAGTTTTGATAAAAGCTAGGTAAGGTAATCAGGGATGGGTTTAGCCCAATGATTTCTTTGGGCTGCTCATTAGTGAGTGCGTAACTTAATCCAAGTGTTGCACCAGCTGAATGACCAATAATGTAATCAAAATATTGAATACCTAAACCCTCCCTTAACCTTGTGAGTTGGGTTGCAAGCTCATCTAAGCTGAAGGACTTTTTCGTAACACTCGTTGTAAAACCATGGCCCGGCAAGTCAGGTGCAATCACGGTGTAATTCTTTGCTAACTCTGAAAAGATTGTGCCCCAGGTGTGTGCTGAAGAACCAGTTCCATGAAGCATGAGAATGTGTTTTGGCGAATTACCCCCAACTTGTACATGCCAAGATAGGTCCTCGGTCTTTATCTCTCTACTGAAGGATTGATTAGGCCAATCCTTTGGGATGTTTTTCATTTGTTCTAAAACTTCACTGTAATTAAGGGTAAACCCGAATAAATAAGTTTGACAGCTCGATCAATTGTGTCTATATTTTTTTACATATTAAATTGTATTTTAATTTAGACAAAGCTATTTCCTTCATAGGGGCAAGATCATGTCACCAATTAAGCATTTGGATCGGGCATTAGAGCAGGCGTTGAAATCGCACGAGTCTATGAAGGGACCTCCTTCGCTAAGCAAGGCTATTAGACATGCTGTTTTTCCTGGTGGTGCACGGATTAGGCCTCAGTTGACTTTGGCAGTGGCTCAAGCCTGTGGAAATGATGACCCCCAATTATCGATGGCTAGTGCAATTTCCATTGAAATGATTCACTGCGCCTCCTTAGTTCATGATGATTTACCTTGTTTTGATAATGCAGATATGCGGCGCGGTCAGACATCAGTTCATAAAGAATATGGCGAAAGGTTGGCCGTCTTAACTGGCGATGCGCTGATTGTTATGGCTTATGAAACAGTTGCAGCTGCTTCAAGAAGATCCTCTCATCGCTTAGCACCAATTATCAAAACGATTTCACAGGGCGTTGGAGCGCCATTTGGAATTATTGCAGGACAGTCTTGGGAGTGTGAGACACAAGCCAACCTTAGCGACTATCAGAGAGCTAAAACTGGAGCGTTGTTTGCTGCGGCAACCTCAAGTGGTGCGCAGGCTGCTGGAGCTGATGCCGAGACATGGAGGGGTTTGGGTGAATGGCTTGGCGAAGCATATCAAATTGCAGATGATATTCGAGATGTATTAGGTGATGCGCAATTTTTGGGTAAGCCTGCAGGGCAAGACCAGGAACATCATCGCCCTAGCTCTGCAAAAGAATTGGGATTAAATGGAGCTGTTGAGCATTTTGATTTGTTGGTTGGTAAGGCAGTGGCATCCATCCCTAGTTGCATAGGCGATAAGGCGCTAAAAAAATTAGTCGCATTTGAGGCCGAGAGATTACTGCCTTCATCATGGTTTGAGCGTGGTGAAAGACACATTGCTATTGAAACCCTTCGTCAGGCTGCATAGCGCGCCTAATTAGAGTGCCTCAAGCCCGAACAATTCCGATTGAACAAGACCAAAGTGAGTATGGTCTGTTGGATAGGTTATTTATCTACAAAGATAAGCTAATAGCAAATTCTCGATTCCAAAACACAGTCGCAAAAATTCCATTTCTAAGACGTATCGCAAAAAAAAGAGCTAATCAATTATTTGATGTAATGGTGGGTTTTGTATATTCCCAAATCCTTCTAGCTTGTATACGCCTAAATCTTTTTAATCATTTAAAAAACGGCCCATTAACTTTAGAGGCCATAAAAAATAAATGTGGTTTAGAGCAAGCACCTCTAAAACAATTACTAGACGCCGCCGTATCAATTGATTTATTAGAAATTCGTAGCAATCAAAAATTTGGTTTGGGAAAGTTAGGTGCGCCGCTAGTTGAGAATTCTGCTTTAGCGGCAATGATTGAGCACCATACTGTTTTGTATGAAGATTTGAGAGATCCTCTTCTTTTGCTATCTGGCAAATTAAAGAATAAGAAATTAGAGAAATTTTGGCCTTACGTTTCGAATGATCTTGAGGATCAAGAGTCTCTTAAAGATCAAGATCGAGTTAAGGGTTACTCAGATTTAATGTCTACATCGCTACCATTGGTAGCAGATCAAGTCGTGAGTGCATATGATTTTTCTAAGCACCGCTGCTTGTTGGATGTTGGAGGAGGGCAGGGTACTTTTTTAAAAAGAGTGCACCTTCAATCCCCTCGGTTAGAGAGAATGCTTTTCGACTTGCCGGGTGTTGTGAATCTTGCCGCAGAAAATTTCTTGGCCAATTCAGAAGATCAATCCATCAAAGTTTTTGGTGGAGATTTCTTTAAAGATGACCTCCCTAGTGGAGCAGATTTAATCACTCTTATCCGTGTCATTTTTGATCACGATGATGAGCGAGTAAAAATTTTACTGAAATCAATTTTTAAGGCTCTTCCTACAGGTGGCAAGTTATTGATTGCTGAGCCTATGGCAGAGACGCCTGAACATCCCCCAATGGGGCATGCCTATTTTGGTTTTTATTTAATGGCGATGGGTAGGGGTCGACCCAGAACAGTTGAAGAGATAAGTCATTTAGCTCTTCATGTTGGCTTTAAAAATATCGACATATTGCACTCGGATATGCCTATAAATGCCCAAGTTTTGCTACTGAGCACCTAATTAAGGGTAAGTACTAATAGAAAGTATTTGAATAGTGTATAAATTACTTTACATATAAGAAAGTAAATTTAAATAGACACATGCAAAGTCAACTTCATTCCACAGCAGTACTGCTGGAGTCTCCAAGAGAACTCAGGTTGAAACGACTTTTGCTTGATGAGCCCAATGACTCGGATGTTGTGGTGCAAATTGAGTGGAGCGGCATCAGCACTGGAACTGAAAAGCTACTTTGGAATGGAACTATGCCAGATTTTCCTGGAATGGGATATCCGCTAGTGCCTGGATACGAATCTGTTGGCAGAGTTACTCGGGTAGGAAAGTCATCTCATCTCAGTCTTAACCAAAGAGTTTTTGTTCCCGGCGCAAAGTGTTTTGGTGATGTGAAGGGTTTGTTTGGAGGGGCTGCCTCGCATGTTGTTGTTCCTTCCGATAGGGTTATCGAACTCAATGAAGAAATTGGCGAAGAGGGTGTTTTGCTTGCCTTAGCAGCCACCGCCTATCACGTTACTCAAGGAAAAAAATCATTACAACCCGATTTGATTGTGGGCCATGGCGTATTAGGAAGACTGATCGCTCGAATTGCAGTCATGTTTGGCCACCAGCCAGTTGTCTGGGAGATTGATACAGATCGTATGAGTGGAGCTGAGGGCTATACAGTTCTTCATCCTTGTGATGACCAAGATAACAAATATAAAAATATCTGCGATGCAAGTGGGCAAGTGAGTGTATTAAATAAATTAATTAGTCAACTCCAGTTTGGCGGAGAAATTACCCTTGCTGGTTTTTATGACAAAGACATTCAGTTTAATTTCCCCAGTGCATTTATGAAGGAAGCTAAATTGCGGATTGCTGCACAGTGGGCGCCTCAGGATTTGAAGGATGTGAAGCAGCTCTTATCGAATGGCAGATTAAATCTGAATGGATTAATAACGCATCATCGTAAGCCCTCTTCAATTGGTGATGTATATCGCACCGCATTTGAAGATCCTAACTGTCTCAAAATGGTAGTTGATTGGAGAGAAGCACTATGAATGCCCCAAGTGTCCCAAAAGAAATAACAATTCAATTTACGCAATTGAAAAAAGAGGCCGCTATTGAGCCTGATCAGGTCCATACAGGTGAGATTAAAAAAGAAACTCAGATCATTGCAATTTATGGCAAAGGCGGAATTGGGAAAAGCTTCACATTAGCCAACCTGTCCTACATGATGGCGCAGCAGGGCAAAAAGGTATTGCTGATTGGCTGCGACCCAAAAAGCGACACCACTTCATTGCTATTTGGAGGTAAAGCTTGTCCTACCATTATTGAAACTTCTTCCAAAAAGAAGTTAGCCGGTGAAGAAGTCAAGATTGGCGATGTTTGTTTTAAGCGTGATGGCGTATATGCCATGGAATTGGGTGGCCCTGAGGTTGGTAGAGGGTGCGGTGGCAGGGGAATCATTCATGGCTTTGAAACACTGGAGAAGCTTGGTTTTCATGACTGGGGGTTTGATTACGTATTGCTAGACTTTTTAGGCGACGTAGTCTGCGGAGGCTTTGGATTACCAATCGCTAGAGATATGTGTCAGAAGGTTATTGTTGTGGCAAGCAATGATCTCCAGTCGCTCTATGTTGCCAATAATGTGTGCTCTGCAGTTGAATACTTCCGTAAATTAGGTGGCAATGTTGGTGTAGCTGGCATGGTTATCAATAGGGATGATGGCACTGGCGAAGCAACAGCTTTTGCTGAGCATGTGGGTATCCCTGTACTTTCGGTTATTCCAGCGAATGACGATATCAGAAGAAAAAGTGCTAGCTATGAAATCATTGGCAAGCCAGATTCACAATGGGGTCCGCTCTTTGAGGGTTTGGCAAGCAATGTTGCTGAGGCGCCTCCAGTCCGACCAAAGCCAATGGCACCAGATGATTTACTGGGCTTATTTTCTGCAAGTCAAGTTGGTAGAGATATCGTTCTTGAGCCTGCAACAATTTTCGATATGGTTGGTAAGAATGAAGTGATTAAGCCAACGCTTGAAGTGATTTACGACAAAGCCTAGAAACCGGAGCCATCGTGAAATCATCTAAAGTTATTCCGATACAAGCTCAGAACACTTCTGAGACTGGAATAACCTGTCATTCAGGCGCAGAAGAATTATTAGCAGCTGCTAAGTCTGCCAATAAAAGTGAGATCTTGGGTCAGTACGCAAAAGATTACCCTAAGGGCCCTCATGATCAACCACAAAGTATGTGCCCTGCATTTGGTTCTTTGCGAGTAGGCTTGAGAATGCGTAGGACAGCGACGATTCTGTCAGGTTCGGCCTGTTGTGTATACGGCCTTACTTTTACCTCCCACTTTTATGGTGCGCGACGTAGCGTCGGATATGTACCATTTAACTCTGAGTCCTTGGTTACTGGAAAGTTATTCGAAGATATACGGGATGCGGTTTATAAAGAAGCTAATCCCGACCTCTATGACGCCATAGTCATTATCAATTTATGTGTTCCAACTGCTAGTGGCGTGCCGTTGCAATTATTGCCAAAAGAAATCAATGGTGTTCGTATTATTGGCATTGATGTTCCGGGATTTGGGGTGCCTACCCATGCAGAGGCCAAAGATGTTCTAGCAAGCGCAATGTTGCGTTATGCACGTACTGAAATCGAAAATGGCCCAGTGTCTGCACCACGGAATGGCCTTTCTGATAAGCCTACAGTTACCTTGTTAGGTGAAATGTTCCCGGTAGATCCAATCAGCATTGGAATGATGTTAGAGCCAATGGGTATGGGTGTTGGACCAGTTGTGCCAACTAGAGAATGGCGCGAGCTATATCAGGCGTTCGACTCTAAGGTAGTCGCAGCAATTCACCCGTTTTATACCGCAAGTATTCGTGAATTTGAAAGTGCTGGAAGAACCATTGTGGGCTCTGCTCCGATTGGTTACGATGGCACAGCTCAATGGCTAGAAAACATTGGAGTAGCCTCTGGTATCAGCGCAGAAAAAATTGGTAATGCTAAAGCCAAGTTTTTGCCAATGATTCAAGCCGCACTCAAAGCAAAACCAATCAAAGGAAGAATCACTCTTAGTGGGTATGAGGGTTCGGAATTACTAGTGGCACGTTTATTGGTAGAGAGTGGGGCGGATGTACGTTATGTTGGCACTGCTTGTCCAAAGACAATTTGGAGCAGCGGCGACTTAGATTGGCTTGAGCAACACGGCGTTCATGTTGAGTATCGCGCTTCTTTGGAGCAAGATCTCGCCGCAATGAAAGAGTTCGAGCCAGATTTAGTGATTGGCACAACGCCAGTAGTTCAAAAAGCCAAAGAATTGGCTATCCCATCCTTGTATTTCACGAATTTAATTTCAGCACGACCACTAATGGGGGCTGCTGGTGCAGGTTCTTTGGCTCAAGTCATCAATGCAGCATTAGCAAACCAAGATCGTTTTGATGCTATGAACTCATTCTTTGGGGGTGTGGGTAAAGATCATGCAGCTGGTGTTTGGGAATCAGCACCTGTTGATCGTCCTGAATTTAAAGCTGATGTAAGGCGTCGCATGGAAAAAGCGCGAGCCAAGCAAAAAGCTGAGGAGATGGGCTAATGCTAGTCCTAGATCACGATCGCGCTGGAGGATATTGGGGGGCTGTATATGTATTTACGGCTGTAAAGGGGCTTCAAGTTGTTATTGACGGTCCGGTTGGCTGTGAAAACTTGCCGGTGACATCAGTGCTGCATTACACCGATGCCTTACCGCCTCATGAGTTGCCCATAGTAGTGACCGGTTTAGCTGAAGAGCAGTTAGGCCGGGAAGGTACAGAAGAGTCAATGAAGCGCGCTCATAAAGTGCTTGATCCCGATTTACCTGCAGTAGTAGTAACGGGTTCTATTGCGGAGATGATTGGTGGTGGCGTAACACCTGAGGGAACTGGTATCAAGCGCTTCTTGCCTAGGACAATTGATGAGGATCAATGGCAATGTGCAAATAGGGCAATGAATTGGCTTTGGACCGAATATGGCCTCAAAAAGATTCCACCGCGCAAAAGAGATGCAGATACAAAACCCAGGGTTAATATTATTGGACCCTCTTATGGCAGCTTCAATTTATATAGTGATTTAGCAGAAATTAGGCGTTTGGTCGAGGGTGTTGGTGCGGAAGTAAATTTAGTATTTCCCTTGGGAACCCACCTTGCCGATATTCCAAAACTAATTGATGCAGATGTCAATATCTGTATGTATCGAGAGTATGGACGACTCCTATGTGAGACGCTTGAGAGACCTTATTTGCAAGCCCCTATTGGAATGCAATCTACCACTGCTTTTTTACGAAAGCTGGGGGAGTTGTGCGGGCTTGACGTAGAGCCCTTCATTGAAAAAGAGAAGCACACAACATTAAAGCCCGTCTGGGATTTATGGCGTTCTGTCACACAAGATTTTTTTGGCACTGCTAGCTTTGCCATCGTAGCAAGTGAAACCTATACACGAGGTGTTAGAAACTTCCTCGAAGAAGAAATGGGTCTTCCGTGTAACTTTGCAGTTTCTAGATTGCCTGGAAACAAGACAAATAACATTGAAATCAGAGAGTTGGTTCAAAAGAAAACTCCTTTAGTCATGTTTGGAAGTTATAACGAGCGGATGTACGGTAGCGAAATCAGTGCCCGGTTTTCTTTCATACCCGCTTCATTTCCTGGGGCCATTATCCGTAGGCATACCGGCACTCCTTATATGGGATATTCCGGATCAGTCTATTTAATTCAGGAAGTTTGCAATTCACTGTTTGATGCTTTATTCAATATTTTGCCCCTAGGTACTGAAATGGATAAGGTTGATCCAACCCCTGCGAAATTACAAAGCTTCATTCAGGCAATGCCATGGGAGCAGGAGGCCCAGGAGTTATTAAACAAGTTAATTAGTAAACAACCAGTGCTCACTCAAATATCAGCGGCGAAGAAAATTCGTGATGAGGCTGAGTTAGAGGCACGTATACAAAATATTGAAAAAGTAACTGTAGCTTGTTTACAGAAATCATCCTTTTCCTTAGTTGAAGGGGAGGTTGTATGACACGCATTCAAAGATATTGCTCTAGTAAAGAGCTAAACCAATATGGTGTTGTTAAGCCATATCCTCAAATCTACAGGGGTGATGTAGAAAAGACCGCAAGGTCAGTTTCAAGGAGTAGTCATCATGAGTGAAAACAGATCTATATCTGGGCTTACCGATGCAGAAGCTAAAGAATTCCATACATTTTATATGCAAGGTCTTCTTGGATTTACTGCAATCGCTGTCGTCGCGCACATACTTGTATGGGCATGGCGTCCATGGTTCTTTTGATGCAGTAGTAAGTACATAGTAAACGTAGTCAATTAGAGGGAGTGTTTTTATGAAGATCAATACGGATTTAATGCATAAACATGTTTTGCATGACACCTTGTCATTCAAAATTATTTTTTTGATTAGTTACGTGGTGCTCTTTGTTGTAGCACTTTTTTTAATTGTCTTGCCTGCATCACAGAAAAGTTGGTTATTTTCTGGTGCTGACGGAGGATCATTCTTCAAGTCAGTTGAAACAGGTGTTTACGGCTTTATGTCTTACTTAAATTAGGAGAAATATTATGTGGAGAATTTGGAAACTATACGACCCACTACGTGCGATGGTTGCACAGGGCGTTTTTCTCTTTGCTTTGGCAGCAATGATTCATCTCATTTTATTGAGCACAGTTCAATACAAATGGTTGGATGGTATGAGTCAAGAGCAGTACAAAGCAGCTATATCAGCAGCGAAGAAGTAATTAGATGTGCAAACCGTAGGCGAATTTCTAGAAATAGTGATTCGTCTACGCAAGATTAATTTAATGTGAGAAGAATTCTCACTGTGTAAGGAGCGCAAAATGGCCATGCTCAACTTTGAAAAAAAATACCGCGTGCGCGGTGGGACTCTAATAGGAGGAGATCTTTTTGATTTCTGGGTAGGCCCTTTCTACGTCGGATTCTTTGGGGTAACCACTATATTCTTTGCATTCCTTGGGACTGCAATGATTCTTTGGGGCACATCTCAGGCAGGCGTTTTCAATCCTTGGCAAATAAATATTGCCCCTCCGGATCTGAAATATGGGTTAGGCGTAGCTCCTTTGATGGAGGGTGGATTATGGCAAATCATTACTATCTGCGCCTTAGGAGCATTTGGTTCTTGGGCAATGCGTGAGGTGGAAATTTCCCGAAAATTGGGAATGGGCCTTCATGTACCAGTTGCTTTTAGTATGGCCATCTTTGCGTATTTCACTTTGGTTGTAATTCGCCCAGTGTTAATGGGTGCATGGGGCTACGGTTTTCCTTATGGAATATTGAGTCATTTAGATTGGGTGTCGAATACTGGGTATCAGTATCTGCACTTTCATTACAACCCAGCCCACATGATTGCGGTAACACTGTTCTTTACAACAACATTAGCACTTGCGCTGCATGGAGCCTTGATCTTATCTTCCACGAATCCACAGCCTGGACAGCCGGTCAAAACTCCTGAGCACGAGGATACTTTCTTTAGAGACATTATTGGATATTCCGTTGGAACATTGGGCATTCATCGTCTTGGATTATTCCTAGCCTTAGCGGCGGTATTTTGGAGTGCTGTTTGTATTGTTATTAGTGGCCCCTTCTGGACAAAGGGTTGGCCTGAATGGTGGACATGGTGGTTGAATTTGCCAATCTGGGGTTAGTTTTCAGCTAAATTGAAAATGCGGAGAGCATTATGGAATATCAAAATCTATTTACACAAACACAAGTAACTGGCCCTGCAAGTCATGGCGTTCCAATCAACGCCTACGATATGCGTGAGCGAACTCGCTCTATTGGATTTAGTCATTTGATGGGGCGCATTGGGAATGCACAGCTCGGACCTTTATACCTTGGGAGATTAGGGGTTGCATCCTTAATATTTGGTATGACGGCATTTTTCATTATTGGGATGAATATGCTGGCCCAAGTAGGCTGGAATCCTTTGCAGTTTGTGAGGAAATTATTTTGGCTTTCTTTGGATGCCCCGGCACCTAAGTATGGATTGACCTTTCCGCCTATGAATGAAGGTGGTTGGTGGTTGATTGTTGGTCTATTTTCAACGATTTCAATCATGCTCTGGTGGTTGAGAACCTTCCGTAGGGCTCAGGCTCTTGGAATGGGTACTCATGTACCTTGGGCATTCGCATCAGCAATTTGGTTGTTCTTAGTATTGGGCCTTATTCGTCCGGTACTGATGGGCAGTTGGAGCGAAGCGGTGCCATTTGGTATCTTTTCTCACCTAGATTGGGTATCCGCCTTTTCAATTCGCTATGGCAACTTGTTTTACAACCCATTCCACATGCTCTCCATTGTGTTTCTTTATGGATCAGTCCTTTTGTTTGCTATGCACGGCGCAACTATTCTGGCAGTGAGTCGATTTGGCGGTGAAAGAGAAATTGAGCAAATTGTCGATCGCGGAACCGCATCTGAAAGGGCGGCTTTATTCTGGAGATGGACTATGGGCTTTAACGCTACGATGGAATCTATTCACCGTTGGGCCTGGTGGTTTGCTGTACTTACTCCATTAACAGGTGGCATTGGAATTTTGCTAACCGGCACCGTTGTGGATAACTGGTATCTATGGGCTGTTAAGCATAATATGGCGCCAACTTATCCGGCAATTTATGGGACCGTGTCTGATCCTGCTTTAAAGGCACCTTCAGCTCCAGTAGCAATAGGGGAGAAAAAATGAAAAACGTTCGCCAAAAAATTGCCATTGCATTTAGTGTTTTGGCAATTGTTACGCTTACGGCTTGTGAGCGACCACCAGTTGAGTCAAAGCAAACTGGATACCGCGGTACCGGTATGGATCAAATTGATAATCCTAGAACACAAGAGCAGCTAGCTAAGATTAATGAAATGCCAGCTGGAGTTCCTGCATCCCCGGACGGACCAAAGGCTGGTGCCGTATATAAGAACGTCAAAGTTTTAAATAATTTAAGCACTGCACAGTTTGGTGCTTTTATGGTCTCAATGACTTCATGGGTTGCCCCTAAAGAGGGTTGTGCTTATTGCCATAATGTTCAGAATTTTGCAGATGATTCTCTTTACACTAAAACTGTAGCTAGAAGAATGATTCAGATGAATCAGCAAATTAATAGTAATTGGGCTGATCACGTAAAGCAAACGGGCGTTACTTGTTACACCTGCCATAGAGGTAATAATATTCCTCAAAATGTTTGGTTTAATCCAGAAGAAAAGCGTGGCGGAAATATGCTAGGTAATGCTAACGGACAAAATGATCCAGCATCTGCCGTTGCCTATACAGCCCTCCCGAATAAGCCATTTGCAGACTATTTGGTAGAAAAAGGTGGCCCAGCAAGGATTGTTGGCAAAACGGCACTTCCTACGGGTAACAAAGCAACCCTTCAAAGTACAGAAAATGTATATGGAATGATGACTCACATGTCCCATTCTCTTGGGGTTAACTGTACCTTTTGCCACAACTCTCAAAACTTTTCTAGTTGGGAGCAGAGCACACCTCAGCGTGCTCAAGCATGGTATGGCATTCAAATGCTAAAAGATATTAATACCAACTTTATGACCCCGTTAAAGGATGTTTTTCCACCAAATCGACTCGGGCCCACTGGTGACGTTGCTAAAGCAAACTGCGCCACCTGTCATCAAGGTGTAAATAAACCACTCTTAGGTCAAAGTATGTTGAAGGATTATCCGTATCTTGCTCCAAATAGAGATATGCCAAAAGATAGCACCCATAGCGCAGCAAAATAGCCTTGCCAACCCCTTTGATATTAAATATCAAAGGGGTTTTTAAACAAAGGAAGTCTGATGGACCAACAGGTCGATCAATTTAAGATCCCCGAAAACATAGCCACAGTTGGAAATGTACATGCTTCTGAACGCGCTCTTGTAATCGGTGCAGGGTTTGGTGGTCTTGCTGCAGCAATACGTCTAGCCATAAAAGGATATGACGTCCAGGTATTGGAAAGATTGGGAGACGCTGGAGGTAGGGCTTATGTACATAGAAGAAATGGCTTTACGTTTGATGCCGGCCCTACTATTATCACCGCGCCTTTTTTACTAGAAGAGTTATGGAGCTTGTGCGGCAAAAAAATGTCTAACGATGTTGATTTGCGTGCAATGGATCCGTTTTATCAAATCCGATTTGCAGATGGCCGCATATTTAATTACACCGGTGATCTGGAGCGAATGAAGCAAGAAGTTGCCAAATTTAGTCCTAGTGATTTACCAGGTTATCTACGTTTTTTAGAAGAGGCAGAGTATTGCTACAAACTAGGGTTTGAAGAGCTGGGAGATGTTGCATTTGACAGCTTAAAAGATTTAGTAAAAGCATTTCCAAGCCTAGTGAAGATGAGGGCCTGGAATAATCTCTATAGCTTAGTTGCGAAACATATCAAAGACCCACAGCTTAGAGAGGTAATGAGCTTTCATCCATTACTCATTGGCGGTAACCCTTTTTCGGTTACCTCTGTTTATGCATTAATTAATTCCTTAGAGCGCAAATGGGGCGTTCATTCCGCAATGGGTGGAACGGGATCAATTATCAAAGGACTTGTTGGTTTGCTTAATGGCCTTGGCGTAAGAATCCGTTATGCAAGTACCGTTAAGAAAATCAATATCGTTGAAAATAAAGTAACGGGCGTAACATTGGAAAATGGTGAGGTTTTATTTGCCAATAAGGTAGTCTGTAATGCTGATACAGCATGGACTTACAAAAATTTGATTGACCCAGAACATCGAAAAATATGGACTGATAAAAAAATTGAGAATGGTAAGTACTCAATGAGTCTATTTGTCTGGTACTTTGGCACTAAAAAACAATACCCAAAAATACCGCACCACATGATGCTGTTAGGTAAACGTTATAAAACTCTTTTAGAGGATATTTTTAAACGCCATCATCTTGCTAAAGACTTTAGCCTTTATTTGCATCGTCCCACAGCAACTGATCCTAACTTAGCTCCTCCAGAATGTGATACCTTTTATGTACTTTCCCCCGTTCCTCATCTGGACAGTGGAACCGATTGGAAGCAGGAGGCTGAGCCCTATAGAAAAGCCATTGCAAAGATGCTTGAAGAAACTGTTTTACCGGGCTTGCAAGAGAATTTAGTGGAATCGTTTGTAATGACTCCAGAAGATTTTAAAGACAGGCTGCTTTCCTATAAGGGGGCTGCTTTTGGTTTGGAACCTTTGCTTACCCAAAGTGCTTGGTTCAGACCACATAATCGTAGCGAAGATATTGAAGGTCTTTATATGGTTGGGGCGAGCACTCATCCGGGTGCGGGGATTCCTGGGGTTTTGTCATCAGCCAAAGCTTTAGATTCGTTGATTGCGCCCGCTAAAATACTCTCTCAAAATGCACGATAGAGCTATTACATCCGAATACGGATTTCAGCTTGATCTACTCTCTTGCGAGACCTTGATGAGAGATGGCTCCAAATCCTTTTTTTCTGCATCCAGGATCCTGCCTTCTAATATTCGTGATTCTGCTATAGCTTTATATGCTTTTTGTCGTTTACTGGATGATATGGTGGACGATCAAAATGCGTCTGATAATGTTATAGAGCAGATTGAATATCGATTAGATCGTATCTATTCAAAAAATCCACTAGATATACCCGCGGATAGAGCTTTAGCTCTTGTAGTTGAGCGATTTTTAATTCCTCGAAGCCTCCTGGAGGCACTGGTAGAAGGATTTAAGTGGGATCGTACTGGTCGCCAATATCAAACCATAGAAGAGTTATGTGACTATGCTGCTAGAGTTGCTTCAACAGTAGGGGTCATGATGACTCTGATTATGGGTATACGGGATCGAGCTGTATTAGAACGCGCATGCGAGCTTGGCCTTGCAATGCAGTTGACTAATATTGCGCGGGATATTGGGGAGGACGCTAGAAACGAGCGTCTCTATCTTCCTAGAGATTGGCTTCAAGAAGAAAATATAGACCCTGATCAGTGGCTTAAAAATCCTATTTTTAATGATGGTATCTTGCGAGTGAATCAAAAGCTCATTCAGTACGCCGATGATTTATATGCTCGTTCGGCATTTGGATTCTCTGGTTTACCAAGAAATTGTCGATCAGCCATAGCCGCTGCTAGTTTGATTTATTCGGAAATCGGTAGGCAAATTGAGCGACAGGGGATGGATTCGGTTACAAAAAGAGCTGTCGTATCAAAGAAAAGAAAAGTTTTATTGCTATTCAAATCTCTTGGGGCGGCTATCTATAGTGCAAAACCAACGCAGAGTTTAGATTCCATTCCTGCTATACAGTTTTTGGTTGATGCGGTAGAGCCAGAAGGACAGTACGCGCATTACAGTGGATCTGTAGAGGATAGGCTCATTTGGGTTGTTAGTCTTCTGGAAAAAGTAGAGCATAGAAAAATAGACTCATACCATTCTTTTGCTCGGCATTAGCATTGCTTAGCTGTTTCTATATTGCTAGCTTATTAATATAGACGCGTTGGATTTCTAGGCATTCTCCAAGGCAGCATAAATTGGACGATGTTGGATTCTAGGCGTTTTATATTTAATGTTTCATGCATCGAAATAACATCCTCTCCAAGTAGTTTTGATGCAATCATCGAGCGAGCATAAAAAGGCGTATCTTCCAAGGTATTAAGCACTGTTACCTTGTGATCTGATTCAGAGCGCATATTGCGCTGAATTCTCCATCCTGTTTTGCGAAGTTCAACTCTATTTGGCGCTAAAAAATCCTCAGTACTACCATCTAATTTAAATTTAGTTGCTAGAACCTTTTCTACTCCATTCTTTTGTCGCACATCATAAATTACAGCAGTGCTGCCATCTTTTAAGTGAGCTCGTGACCAGTCCCACTCACTGAAGGGTTTGTTGATTGCCTCATCTCCCTCATTAGAGTCAAAGTAAGCATTGCCAATCCAGTTTAGATTAGGTTTATTGAAAGAGACTTCGACTCTGGAGGAGGGTGCTATTGGCCCCCAGCGATGCTTCTGTTGATCATCAAGAGCTACTACATGATTAAAAAGTTGCTCTGTAAATACTTTGATGGTTCCCTGAACTCTTTGACCAAGCAAAGGAACTCGCTCATTAATGGTGATAGTAAGAGCGTTATCGTTCCAGCTTAACTGACTGGGACCTATAGTGAACTGATTGGCTGTGCGATGGATTGCATTCTTGCCCCTTTCAGTCATCGTCCAATATTTTTTGGTTGGCGTATAAAGCGCAACATTAATGGAGCAAAAGTCTTCAGCTTGTGCAGGCTTGCTTTTATTTGCCCAAGCGTAATAGGGAGAAAAGACGCTGCCAACAAAGGCAATAATGCTAAACCCATTTAAGCCATCATCGCTAAGGCCGTCAATGTACCACCAGAGATAGTTACCCGGATTTACCGCTTGGTCGAACCTAGGCGATCCATCAGGGTTGCGGCCGCCAATCGTCCTGACATTGCCGCCATTGGAACCCCCGGACCTGGGTGGGTGCTGCCTCCTGCTAGGAGCAGATTGTTGATTTGCGATTGAGAACCTAGTCTGTGAAATGAGCTCATCCATCCATGAGTTGCTTGGCCATATAGCGCTCCGCCTCGACCCGGAAATAGCATTGAGAAATCCTGAGGGGTCGTTCGCGTAATTTGAGCATCCTCCAGCTGGAGTCCATATTTGTTCATGATTGAAAATGCTTTTTGTTCGCATTGATCGATTTCCTCATTGTTATAAGGTTTTTTTGAGCCATTCGCTGGTGCATTTACTAAACAAAACAATCTTTCAGGCTGATTATTCTCAAGTGCTAAATCATTTCTATCTTGAGCGCAGATATAGACTGTTGGGTTGAGTGGAAGGCGCTGTTTTTCAAAAATATCAGAAAATTCGCTCTGATAGGGCTGATTAAAAAACACGTTATGACGCACTAGAGGGAATCCTGAAGATTTCACCTTCATTGACCAAGTCACCGCTGATAGGGAGTCTGTTTGTTTGAGCTTGGCAGGTATCGCAGTACTTACTCTCTCACCTAATAAGTGATTTTTTAAAGCATTTATATCACCATTAAAAATGAGGTAATCGCATTCTAGAAATTCACCACTTTTGAGATGTACGCCACTAATTTGCGAACCAGCCAGCTCAAGACAATCAACCTCTGAGTCATAGCGGAATTTACAACCTTTTTTTTGCGCTAACGTGGCTATCACCTCAGGTATTTTTGCCATACCACCTTTGATTGACCAAACTCCATCCATTTCTACCTGGGCGATCAACATCAGGGTTGCTGGAGCTAAATAGGGAGACGAGCCACAGTAAGTTGCATAACGTCCAAAGAGTTGATGTAAGCGTGGGTCTGGAAAGTATTTTTCTAGAGCGGACCAAAGACTGCTAAAGGGTCCGATATCCCATAATATTTTACTTTTCTCAATCCCCAATGAACCCATCATTCCCAGCATGCTGGGGCGTCTAGATTCTATAAAGGGCTTTTTTAAGGATTCGTAAACCTTTTTAGCTGTACCACAGAACTCTAAAAATAATTGTGCTTGCTTGGGATTACAAAACTGAGCGATAGCATCTGCGCTTTTTTTGTTGTCAGCATATAAGTCCAGATAGTCCTCGCCCCAACTATGTCTAGCAAGGATATCTAAAGCCTCTAACTCAAATTCAGAAGAAAAATTTTCATCACAATCATCAAATAATTTTTCAAAAACCCAGCGCATTGTAAAGACCGTAGGCCCTGAATCTATCAATGCACCATCAATATCGATTTGACGAATTTTCCCGCCTGGGTAGCTATTCTTTTCAAGAACGGTTACGTTGAGACCATGGTGAGCTAGCTCTAGAGCGGCTGTAAGACCGGCAATACCTGCACCAACTATGATGACCTTAGGGGATTTGGACATATTTTCCTTGCCAAACACCGCTTGCTGAGCCGACCTTAAAGCGAGTGAACATAGACTCTGAAAAGTAATTCTCTCCGTACGCTGCCTTTATGGCCGAGAGATGTGCGCCTGATTGTGCATACGCATCAATGGATTTGAGATTTTCCCATATAGTAAATGTAGCTTGACGAAAGTAGGGTGCTTCTCCTAGCCCAGCTGTCAGAATCGATCCTGAGGCTTCTTTAATTGCTTGTTCTGCTGGTTTTGCTTTGGCCCAAAATTGCACTGCTTTGAAAGGTCTGATTGATGCCCTGGTAAGAGATGCTATTGGCCCACTTTCAGGGGGAGAGCTTAAATTATTTATTGAGAAGCCTGACCATGATCCTCGGCTGGAATAAGCATAGAGTGTAGCTATAAAGAACTCATTAGCATGGGATCTGTAAGCATTCACAGTGGGAGATGTTTGCTGAAAAATTTCTGCATTTTGTTTTGTATCAAAAACACAAAAGAATCCCTGTTTAGTAAGGCTTGGCTTGGTACTGAAGCCGCCATTAAAACCAGATCCCAAGATCTTACAAAAGACGAGGCCAGGAACACCCCTAAAGGCAAATTTACCAAAAATATAGCGACTAAACCCCCACAACCTAGATCCAGAAGCAATATCTATTAAAACCAATACTGCCGTCTGTTCGCTCATGAGGCCTTATGAATCTAAATCATCGCTAGCATTGTTATCGACAATACCAAAACGTCTCATTTTGATATAGAGACCTTGGCGTGATAATCCCAGTAGCTCGGCAGCTGAGGCCCTATTAGACATGGTGAGATCGAGGGCTGCTAGGATACAGAGTTTTTCAATAATGTCTGTTGTTTCAGTGACAATTTGCTTAAGCGGAACTTTGCCAACTAATTGGGTAAGCTCTTTTGCATTCTTGCCCAAGTTATCTGATTTGCCTGCTGGCTCACGAGAAGTTTTTGATATTTGATGAATGCCAATGGCTACAGCTGACAATTTTCCAGCATTGAAATTTGTTGCCGATATGACAACATTTATCGGTGAGCTGCCATCATCAGTAGTGATGGTGCTTGCATAGTCTTTAATTACCCCGTACTCACGTACAGTCCCGAGAATAATTTTTAAATCAATACTTGCTCTACCAAGCCATAGCTCAAAAGACTTACCAAGAATATTATCTTTCTGAGTAGTTTGTGACATCGAAAGAAAAGCGTTATTCGCGGTCAAAATAACGCCATTTGTACTGCAAATGATGAAGCCATCTTGGAAATCTTCGATTGCTTGTGATACCAAGACGCTTTGATCGCTTGCATTACCAACTTGAATGCCACTAGCTTTAGGCTTTACCGTAACTAGGCAGATATTGTGATTACCTTCGCGTAAAAGTACGCTGGAAATTTCTACATCTTCCTGAAGGTTCTCTAGGGTCGAATGAATAGAGGATTGCATGATCCCCGACTTAGATCCAGTAAGGTATTCTTGTATAGCGACATGATCCTTAGTCGGAAAAAGATTGGTAAATAGCTTGCCCTGAATCTTTTTAAGATCACCTACTAAAAACCCGGCGGATTTATTTACTTCTAAAATTTTCAGAGTCAAGCTATCAATTATTAAATAGGCCTGATCAATGCTATTAAATAATTGTAAGTATCGATTTTCTATTGCATGAAGACTCGCATAGTCCCGCTCAATTTCTTGTTGAGATTGAACTAATTTTTGCTGAAGGGCAGATAGACCGCTAAGATCTTTTCCGATTGCAATCAGCTTATTTTGTTGCTGAAAAAAGAGCGTACTAAATTGAATGGGGATAGAAGAAGAGTCACCCATCTCTTGATTTACTTGACGCCAATTCTGCTCTTCACTATTGCTGATTGTTTTAAGTAGTGCGTTTACCTTCGGCTGGCTATCAATCGCAACAGTATCTATCCATTTTTTCCCAAGCAATGACTGTGTTTTGGTGTGAACTGGTTTTGAGCCGTCGATGACTTTCTCAATCATTCCAGACTGATCGATGACTAAAACGAGATCTACAGAATGCGCAAGCAGAGAAGCTGCTTGATTTACATTTAATGTATTTAGTTCGGGTGTGGCTAAATTCACAATTTTGGTCACAATATTTTTTCTACTTATGCATCTAAGTGTTATTTTCTATTAGGCTGAGATGCTGATCTAACTTTTGCACAGATTCTTCAGGAGTAAAAGCTTTGACATCTGCCTGAATATGATTAAACTTTTCAGGCGATTTATTATAGAGCGGACCTCCTATGAGAACAAGGATTTGAGGGTTATTAGATTTCCCCTTGAGCAACTTAATTAAGCTTGGAAGCTCCTGAAGTTGTTCATAAGTAGAAATAGATATTCCTAATACATGGTGATGTTTTGATTCAATTTCATGAATTATTGCATTCAGTCCATTATTAGCTGGCCGATAAACCTGCCAGCCAGAATAGGTAAAGAAGTTGGATAAGATTAATGTTCCAAGAGAGTGCTGCGAGTCCGGAAAGAGAGAGATCAGAATTGACTTGTCCTGTCGCTTTTCTAATTGAGTAGCTTGGAATAAGTAATCAAGCTTATGTATTGCGCGCTCTAGCTTTCCAACCCCAATGGATACCTCGGCAAAACTTAATGTATCTTCTTCCCATTGCTTCCCCAGCTTCTTGGCGATTTCAGGAATAAGCTCTAAAACAATATAGTTAATTGATGCTCCATGAGTTTTTAATACGGTGATTGCAAGCTCGAATGCGCCTTCTTCTGTGTCAAGTAATAACTCGGTAATTTTGCATACCTGCTCTTCATTTAACGCTTTTTGGTTGTTATGTTGAGCTGCTGGAGCTTGAATCCAGCTTTCATTGGATGGTGGGTTAAGGGTTGACTTATCAACCTTGCGTTCAATCTCTTCAATTAGCCTGGGTAATTGAGTGCTGAAAACTTCCCTGATGAGTTCTTTTTTGACTAAGGTGTCCATCAATGCCCCCGAGGATAAAAGTTGCTTATCAACGTTACTTATATGTAAAATAAATATTACATTTATGTCCTCAATAATGCAATTATTTTCAATAATTAAGGGTAATTACCTATCTTTATAGGGGTAAATACTAGTTTTAGTAAGACATATTTGGCGTAAAGTTTTGTTTACACAAAGCCAATAAGGCAACGCCAAAAAATGAAGATTAGTAAGCCACTTTACAGCCAAGAGCAGCGTGCAAAACGCGATGCGACTGTGTGGACCTTGGTTCAGGGAATCTTGGCGCCAATTCAATTTTTAGTTTGTTTAATTAGCCTCACTTTAGTCTTGCGTTACCTCATTAGTGGTGAGGGGTATGAAATAGCAACTATCTCTGTGATATTCAAAACGATCTTCCTCTATCTAATCATGTTGACTGGAAGTATTTGGGAGAAGGTTGTATTTGGTAAATATCTTTTTGCCGAAAGCTTCTTTTGGGAAGATGTATTTAGTATGCTCGTGATCTCTTTGCATACTTTGTACCTTTATTTCCTCATCGTTGGGGGAATGGGTAAAGAGGGTTTAATGCATCTCGCATTAGCTGCATATGGCTCCTACTTGATTAACGCTGGGCAATTTATTTATAAGCTTAGGATGGCCCGCCTGCAAGTGAGTAATGGGGTGGTTGTATGAATGCCATTGTTGATTTACCCCAAGACCATTTAAATAAATCAGGGAAAAATATTCCTATTTATAAAGAACGTGGTCAAAGAGAGGTGTTTTGTGGTCTGACAGGAATTATTTGGCTGCATCGTAAGATTCAAGATGCTTTCTTCTTAGTTGTCGGTTCTCGTACTTGCGCACACTTAGTGCAGTCTGCGGCTGGCGTAATGATTTTTGCCGAGCCTCGTTTTGCTACGGCCATTATTGATGATCGTGATCTAGCGGGTTTGGCAGATGCGCACGAGGAGTTAGATCGCGTTGTGAAAGCACTGCTAGCTAGGCGTCCAGATATTAAGATGCTTTTTTTAGTTGGCTCTTGTCCATCAGAAGTAATTAAATTAGATCTATCTCGCGCTGCTCAGCGATTGAGTAAAGAATTTGTCAGCAAATGCCGCATATTAAGTTATTCCGGCAGTGGGATTGAGACAACTTTTACACAGGGTGAGGATGCTTGCTTGGCTTCACTCATTAACGATACCCCTAAACAGGTGGCGGCAAAAGACAAAAATCTATTAATCGTAGGTTGCTTGCCAGACGTGGTTGAAGATCAATTTAAACGACTTTTTACTGAGCTTGGCATTGAAAATGTTTCCTTTTTCCCGCCAAAAAACTCTCAACAGTCAATTGAAATACACGGTAATACACAATACTTATTGGCTCAGCCATTCTTAGCTGAGACAGCTAGATTGATTGAGGAACGTGGCGCAAAAAGAATCGCAGCACCTTTTCCTTTCGGAATTGAAGGAACTACCGCCTGGCTAAAAGCAGCCGCTCATTTGTGGGGAATTACATCAGAACATTTTGAAGGTGTAACTCAGGGAAAAATTGAGCGGGCAAAAAAAAGTTTGGCACGCTATCTTCCGGCACTGGAAAACAAGACCATTTCTTTTTTCCCGGACTCGCAATTAGAAATTCCTTTGGCGCGATTTTTATCTCGTGAGTGCGGTATGAGGGTGCTCGAAATTGGGACGCCTTACCTTCACAAGCAGCATTTAGAGTGCGAGCTCGATTTATTGCCAGAGGGCTCAAAAATTGTAGAGGGGCAGGATCTTGAGCGCCAATTAGATCGTTGTCGCGCCGATCAACCCGATATTGTGGTTTGTGGCCTTGGGCTGGCAAATCCGCTAGAAGCAGAGGGAATCACTACAAAGTGGTCTATTGAGCTGGTATTTAGCCCCGTGCATGGCTATGAGCAAGCTGCTGATTTGGCAGAGCTTTTCGCACGTCCTTTAAATCGCAGTATGAAGTTAGCGGCATAAGGAATAGGGCCATGCAACTAACACTCTGGACTTATGAAGGCCCTCCACATATTGGTGCAATGCGAATTGCTGCATCAATGACTGACTTACATTATGTTTTGCATTCTCCCCAGGGAGATACTTACGCAGATTTACTGTTTACGATGATTGGCAGGTCTCGTAAGCGTCCTCCAGTCACCTATACGACCTTTCAGGCAAGGGATCTAGGGGGGGATACTGCCCAGCTATTTCAGGATTCTGTGAATAACGCATATCAGCGTTTTCAACCTAAGGCGATGATTGTCGGAGCATCTTGTACTGCAGAGTTAATTCAGGATGACCCAGGTGGTCTAGCTAGAGCACTTACTCTGCCAATCCCGGTGATTCCTCTAGAGCTACCTTCGTATCAGAAAAAGGAAAACTGGGGCGCCTCAGAAACTTTCTATCACATTGTTCGTGGTTTGGTAGCTGTAGATAAATCCATTTCAGCGCAACAGTATCAAGAGAATCGCACTGCTAGTAAGCAAGAAGGTCAGAAACCTACTTGCAATATTTTGGGACCAACAGCCTTAGGGTTCAGAAATCGTGATGATGTACAGGAGATTCAGGGCTTATTGGAATCTATGGGCATTGAAGTGAGGGTAGTAGCCCCTTTAAATGCATCTGTATCTGATCTGTCCAAGATCACGAAGGCTGATTTCAATGTGTCACTCTATCCTGAGATTAGTCAGCTGACTTGTACTTGGTTGAATAAAACCTTCGGACAGCCATTTACAAAGATCATTCCAATTGGTACAAAAGCGACTAGGGCATTTATTGAGGAGGTAGCACAGCTCGCCAATCTTAATCCTGAGTCCACCTTAGCAAATCAAGAGGAGCGGGCACACTGGTATGCAAAATCAGTTGACTCTACCTATTTAACTGATAAAAGGGTCTTTATCTTCGGTGATGCAAGTCACGTTATCGCTGCAGCCAAGGTGGCCGCAGAAGAAATTGGTTTCAAGGTGGTTGGTCTTGGAACCTATAGCCGTGAATTTGCTCGTGAAGTACGCGAAGCAGCAAAACTGTACGATGTTGAAGCGCTAATTACTGATGATTATTTAGAGGTCGAGCAAAAAGTATCTGAATTAGCTCCAGATCTAGTTTTAGGTACTCAGATGGAGCGCCATATCGCTAAGAGATTAGGCATTCCTTGCGCAGTAATTTCTGCGCCAGTGCATGTACAAGACTTCCCTGCGCGCTATTCTCCTCAGATGGGCTTTGAGGGTGCCAATGTCTTATTTGATACCTGGATTCATCCTCTGATGATGGGGCTTGAAGAGCATCTAATCATGATGTTCCGGGATGATTTTGAATTTAGTGCAAAA
This sequence comes from Polynucleobacter wuianus, assembly GCF_001659725.1. Taxonomy (NCBI): domain Bacteria; kingdom Pseudomonadati; phylum Pseudomonadota; class Betaproteobacteria; order Burkholderiales; family Burkholderiaceae; genus Polynucleobacter; species Polynucleobacter wuianus. The sequence goes on from NZ_CP015922.1 coordinate 1,634,855, forward strand.
GCTGCGCCTTCTCATTTAGGGCATGCAGCCCCACCCGAATCTAGCCAGCCAAAGACCTCACAGATTTCTGTAGCAAGCCCATCTCCCATCAAGATTAATGCAGGAGAGGCAATATCTAGCTCTATTGATAGTTTGTGGGCTGCCGATGCTGAAAAAGAGTTAGGTAAGATTCCATTTTTTGTCAGAGGGAAGGCGCGTCGTAATACTGAAAAATTTGCAGTTGAGCATGGTATTAGTCACATCACCATTGAAACCCTCTACGATGCAAAGGCTCACTATGGTAGATAAGCATATTCCGATGAGAGTTGCAATTATCACCATGGATACGCACCTATCTAGCGCGACAGAGAGGGCTCGTTATGCACTTAAAAAGAAAATTCCAGGACTGGAATTATCTATTCATGCTGCTTCAGCTTGGACGGTCGATAGCAAAGCGCTTGATAGCTGCATTCATGATATCGAGGCAGCTGACATTCTGATTGTGACGATGCTGTTCATGGAAGATCACTACAAGCCTGTAATTGAGGCCTTAAAAGCTCGCCGTGATCATTGTGATGCCATGATTTGTGCAATGTCAGCAGGTGAAGTGGTTTCCCTCACTCGTATGGGCGGGTTCGATATGGGTAAGCCGGCGACTGGATTGATGGCTTTATTAAAGCGTTTGCGCGGAAATAAAGAGAAGGCTCAAACTGGTGGTGCAGCACAAATGCGAATGCTGCGTCGTTTGCCAAAAATTCTTCGATTTATTCCAGGTAACGCACAAGACGTCAGAGCCTATTTCTTGACATTGCAATATTGGTTGGGTGGCTCCGAGGAAAACCTCTTCCATATGGTGACCAATTTAGTTAATCGTTATGCCGCCGGTGAGAGACAAGTTTTAAGGACTAAAGAAAAGCTTATTGAGCCAGTCATATATCCTGATAACGGCATTTATCATCCACGGCTCAAAGGCCGTATGAGTGAGTCTATTGATGATTTACCTAAATTGGTTTCTGATAAGAAATCCAAAGGTCGGGTTGGACTGCTTTTGCTGAGATCTTATATCTTGGCTGGCAATACTTTGCATTATGACTCAGTGATTGCTTCGCTAGAAGCTCAGGGTTTACAGGTTCTACCAATCTTTGCTGTTGGTCTTGATGCAAGACCTGCGATAGATCAATTTTTCTACCAAAATGGAAAAAATATAGTTGATGCAGTAGTTTCTTTAACTGGATTTTCATTGGTTGGCGGTCCAGCATATAACGATGCAAAAGCAGCTGAAGAAGTATTAGCATCTCTTGATGTGCCTTACCTTGCAGCACAGCCACTGGAGTTCCAGACATTAAATGAATGGGGTAGCTCTGATCGCGGATTACTCCCAGTTGAAAATACCCTGATGATTGCCATACCAGAATTAGATGGTGCGATTGTGCCTATGGTATTTGGTGGTCGCGCAGGTGATGCTGATGTGCAATGCAAGGGCTGTCATAAAGGCTGTGTATTTGAGGCCAGCATCAATCGGCATGACATGCACACTTGTGTAGAACGAACTGCAATGTTGGCTGCAAGAGTAAGTAAGTTGGTCGCTTTGCGTAAATCAGAGATGGCCAATAGAAAAGTTGCGCTAGTCATGTTTAACTTTCCTCCAAATGCTGGCAGGGTAGGAACGGCGGCACACCTAAGTGTATTTGAGTCAGTCTTCAATACATTAAATAGCCTTAAGGCAGAGGGATACACAGTTGATGTACCGAACTCAGTAGATGAGTTTAGGAATCAAATACTGGCGGGGAATTCTAAAGAATTTGGTACCGATGCAAATGTACATACGCAAGTTGACGCAAACGACTACATCAAACGTGAGCCTTGGCTAAAAGAGATTGAATCCCAATGGGGTCCTGCACCAGGTACTTTTCTAACGAACGGAGCCTCAATTTTTATTCTTGGAAAACAGTTTGGAAATGTTTTTGTAGCACTACAGCCTGGATTTGGTTATGAAGGCGATCCTATGCGCTTGTTGCATGAAAAAGGATTTGCTCCTACCCATGCTTTTTCAGCGTTCTATCGCTATATTCGAGAAGACTTTGCAGCATCCGCTGTGCTTCATTTTGGCACGCATGGTGCACTTGAATTTATGCCTGGTAAGCAATCGGGTATGTCCGGCGCTTGCTGGCCAGACCGTCTAATTCATGATTTACCAAATCTTTACATTTATGCATCAAACAATCCTTCCGAGGGTGCGATTGCTAAAAGACGTGCTGGAGCAACGTTAATTAGCTATTTGACTCCACCTGTGTCTCAGGCTGGCTTGTATCAAGGCCTGCTTGAGTTTAAGGAAGCGGTTGAACATTGGCGCAAATTAGCTCCAATGGCTAAAGATACCTCATGGGATGCCAATCAAATCGAGCTATTGGATTCATTGCAAGCGCAAGCAGTGAGTTTAGAGTTTGAAGTAGCTGAGCCCTTATGGAAAAATTTAGATGCAAATAAAGTCAACGCAATTGTTTTACGTCTTAGTGAAAAGATTCTCGAATTAGAGTACGCCCTAATTCCTTATGGATTACATATTTTAGGAGCGCCTGTAAATTTTGAGCAAAGTATTGAGATGCTACTCAGTTACTTATCAGTTCAAGATGGTGAGCTACAGAATATTAATAAAGAAGCTTTAGCTGAGTTGATTCAAGGTGGTGGGATTGAGCTATTCGCAAAAAACCAAAATTTAACACTTAGTGAGAGCCTAAGGACCGAAATAAACCAAGTATTAACAATGTATCGTGAGCTTCAATCTGATAGTGAAATGCAGGGTATTTTAAAAGCCTTGGATGGTCGTTACATCAGGCCAGCGCCTGGCGGAGATGTTCTGCGAAACCCACAAGTCTTACCTACTGGTCGTAATGTTCACGGTTTTGATCCATTTCGTATTCCTAGTAAGTTCGCTATGAAAGATGGTCAATATCAGGCAAGCAAGCTTCTGGAGCGTTATCAGGCTGATGGAAATCCTTTGCCAGAGTCGATTGCTATGGTTTTATGGGGTACTGATAATTTAAAAACTGAGGGCGGTCCCATCGCACAAATATTTGCGTTGATGGGCGCATTACCCCGTTTTGATAGTTTTGGTCGGTTAGCAGGAGCCCAATTAATTTCCTTGGAAGAGTTGGGGCGTCCAAGAATAGACGTCATGGTATCGATTTCTGGAATTTTTAGAGACTTGATGCCATTACAGATTCGGATTCTTGCAGAAGCCGCCTATTTAGCTGCATCAGCTGACGAACCATTAGAGCAAAATTTTATTCGTAAACATGCACTTTCGTATCAGGCATTGCATCAATGCGATCTCGAAACTGCATCATTGCGTGTTTTCGGTAATGCTGAAAGTGCTTATGGCGCTAATGTCAACATGATGATTGACAATGGATTATGGCAAGATGAAAACGAATTAGCAGAGACATATACGCGTCGTAAAAGCTTTGCATACGGAAGAGCCGGTACCCCTGTATTGCAGTCAGAGTTACTCAATAATATTCTTGCAGATGTTGAACTAGCTTATCAAAATCTCGATTCAATCGAGTTGGGTGTTACTACTATTGATACTTATTTTGATACCTTAGGTGGTGTTAGTAGGGCTGTTCGCAGAGCCAAGGGCGGAAAAGCTGCACCAGTATATATAGGCGACCAAACTAAGGGTGACGCTGTAGTTAGAACCCTAAATGAGCAAGTTTCTCTTGAAACCCGCTCACGCATGCTAAATCCAAAGTGGTACGAAGGAATGTTAAAGCACGGCTATGAAGGCGTTCGTCAACTAGAGAGTCACTTAACCAATACTGTTGGTTGGTCAGCTACTACTGGCCAAGTAGAGCCCTGGGTGTACCAGCATTTAACCCAAACATTCATCCTAGATCCTGAGATGCGTGAGCGTTTAATGAGTTTAAACCCAGCCTCATCTGCAAAGGTTGCAAGTCGTTTATTAGAGGCTTCCGAAAGAAACTATTGGAAGCCTGAACCATCCGTATTGGAAACATTACGTCGTGTAGCCAATGATTTTGAAGATCGACTTGAAGGTGTCTATGAAGGAGTACCTATTTAATGAACACAGTTAGTGTCCCAGTTTCATCCATCGGTACTAAAACTAAGCCATTAGATGGTGAGGGTAGCTTGCAGGTACACCTTGACCCTAATGAAAAGATCGGCAATGCAAAGGTATTTGCTATTTATGGCAAAGGGGGAATAGGCAAAAGTACAACATCCTCAAACTTATCTGCAGCTTTCTCTTTGTTAGGCAAGCGAGTAATACAGATTGGTTGTGATCCTAAGCATGACTCTACTTTTACTTTGACTAAAAAACTCGTTCCGACAGTGATTGATATTTTAGAGTCGGTTGATTTTCACTCTGAAGAATTAAGGGTCGAAGATTTTGTTTACGAGGGATTTAATGGGGTTATGTGCGTGGAGGCGGGTGGACCCCCTGCAGGAACAGGATGCGGTGGATACGTCGTTGGTCAAACCGTCAAATTATTAAAAGAACACCATTTACTTGAAGATACGGATATTGTGATCTTTGACGTTTTGGGGGATGTAGTTTGCGGTGGATTTGCTGCTCCTTTGCAACATGCTGATCGTGCCTTAATTGTCGCTGCAAATGATTTTGACTCTATTTTTGCAATGAATCGAATTGTTCAGGCAATTAGTGCAAAGGCTAAAAATTACAACGTAAGGCTAGGTGGCGTAATTGCAAACCGCAGTCAAGACACAGATCAAATTGATAAATTTAATGATCGTGTTGGCTTGAAGAAGATGGCCCACTTTCCTGACTTAGATGCTATTCGTAAAAGTCGCTTAAAGAAGTGCACCATTTTTGAGATGGAGTCTACGCCAGAAATCGAGAAGGTTAAGGAGGAGTATCTTCGCTTGGCAGCCAGCTTACTGTTAGATGATGACCCCTTAATCATGGAATCACTCAAAGATCGTGAAATTTTTGACCTACTAGGATTCGATTAATCATGGATGCTATTTCATATTTAAGTAGACGGGGTAAGTTGCAAGATTATTTTGATCGTACAGCTCTCGACGCATGGGCGAAACTGACATCGGATGCACCAGTAAGCGGAATTCGGGCCACTGTGAGAGCGGGTCGAGATCAAATGCGCAATAGCATCATTGGTCGATTACCAGAAAACCTTCATGGAAAAAGAGTCCTTGATGCGGGATGTGGCACCGGAGCTTTAGCACTTGAGTTGGCAAAAAAAGGCGCTAAGGTAATGGCCGTTGATTTATCTCCTCAGCTCATCAAATTAGCCCTAGACAGAATTGCCGAGCATGATCGCCAAAATATAGAGTTTCATGCTGGCGATATGCTGGATGAGGCTTTAGGTAAATTTGATTATGTAGTAGGGATGGATTCAATGATTCACTATTGTGCTGCCGACATGCTGGTAGTCCTGGAGAAGTTATCACCTCGTGTTAAAGACAAGATCTTATTTACATTTGCGCCGAGCACCTTACCGTTAGAGGTCATGATTCGAGTTGGTCGCCTGTTTCCAAGAAAGAACCGGGCTCCTTTCATTGAGCCTATAAGTCACATAAAGCTTCAAAAGCTCATCTCCCAATCTCCATGGTTCGTTGAATGGGGAGCCCCCTTTACTAATTTGGTATCAAGTGGATTTTATAAGTCGCAACTGATGGAGTTGCAAAAAAATCATGATTAAATTATCAAGGATGGCTAAGACATGGATGAGGATAGACCCACGGTTTTTGCCTTTTGCTCATGTAGCCACTCCTAATTTGCCTTTGAGCCGACTCTTACGACTTTCATTGTTCCAAGTTTCAGTTGGCATGGCCACCTCATTGTTGGTTGGAACCTTGAATCGTGTCATGATTGTTGAGTTAGGAATGGAATCATGGTTGGTTGCGTTGATGGTAGCGCTCCCCTTGATTTTTGCCCCATTTAGAGCTCTTATTGGTCATAAGTCTGATGTTCATCGGTCAATTTTGGGCTGGAGAAGAGTTCCTTATATTTGGATTGGTACTTGGCTGCAATTTGGCGGTCTTGCCATCATGCCTTTTGCTTTAATCATTCTCTCTGGGGATAGCCATTGGCCGATTTGGTTTAGTTATTTAGGAGCCGGATTTGCCTTCCTGTTAGTTGGTGCTGGGATGCAGACAACTCAAACAGCTGGTTTGGCTCTTGCGACGGATTTAGCCGATGAAAAAAATAGACCCCGAGTGGTAGCAATGATGTATGTGATGTTGCTAGTGGGGATGGTAGTAAGCGGAATTTTATTTAGTATATTTCTGAAGCCGTTTAGCCCATTACAACTTGTTAAAGTAATCCAGGGTGTAGCTTTAGTTACCTTATTGCTAAATATTTTCGCACTTTGGAAGCAGGAGGCAAGGCAACCAAAAAATACATCCCCCTCCATTCCGCAGCCTAAATTTAGCCAAAGTTGGCAAGACTTTATTAAAGCACCCAATGTACGCCGTTTTTTAATTATGTTGGGGCTTGGTACCACTGCTTTTAGTATGCAAGACATCATTTTGGAGCCTTATGGCGGTGAAATCTTAAAACTCGATGTATCTGCAACTAGTTTCCTAACTGCTTTAATTGCCTGTGGATCATTAACAGCATTTTCTCTCTCTGCGCGATGGTTAAGTCGAGGATATAACGCATACAGAATAGCTTCTGTTGGTCTATTGCTAGGTTTGATTGCATTCACATTAGTCATTTTTTCTGAACCTATGGATTCGCCAAATTTATTCAGGGCAGGGGCTTTGTTGATCGGCTTTAGTGGCGGCTTATTTGCGGTCAGTACGCTGACCATTGCAATGAGCATGGATAAAGAAAATATGAGTGGAATGGTAATAGGCGCTTGGGGGGCTGTTACAGCAACATGTTCCGGTATTGGCATGTCATTGGGTGGTGTGGTGCGCGATGTAGTAGCCGATCTGGCGATGAATGGAGTGATAGGTTCTGCGCTAATAAGTCCTGCAACTGGCTATAGCTTCGTCTATCACATTGAAATTTATTTGTTGTTTATTACTTTGATTGCTTTAGGTCCGTTGGTCAACAAAGGATCCAATAAGGTTGGTTCAAAAATGAGTAAGTTTGGTCTAGCTGATTTTCCAGGCTAGTTTTTTTAAAGAAGGAGAGAAAAATGGGTACAGGTGCAATTACACAATATGTTGATGTAGCTCAAGTTGTGGTTTACCTTTTTTTGTTTTTCTTTGTTGGATTGGTTGTCTATCTAACATTGGAAAGCAAAAGAGAAGGTTTTCCATTGGAGACCGAGCGTTTTGGAAAGATTCGTCGCGAGTATGGAATTCTTGGTATGCCGCGTATTAAAAAGTTTGTTACAGAATTTGGCGAGACTTATTTTGCCCCAATGGCAAACCCACCTAACACTGAAAAAGTTTCAGCAGTGCCTATTCATCCATGGAATGGTGCACCCTTAGCGCCAGTTGGAAACCCTCTCCTAGCCGGTGTTGGCCCTGGTTCATATGCAAATAGAGCTGATCATGTTGATTATGATTTAGAAGGTCATGCACGTATCCGTCCATTGCGAAAATTACACGAAATTTCAATATCTAAGATTGATACCAACCCAATTGGCTTAAGTGTTATTGGAGCGGATGGCCAAAAAGCCGGAACTGTAACGGATGTCTGGGTAGATCATATGGAAATGTTGATTCGCTATCTAGAGGTAGATGTTGCTGGCAATAGGACGCTGCTACCAATCAATTTTTCACGGATAGGCAAGAGGGACATCAAAGTTCAGTCAATTCTTGCCAGTCAATTTAATCAGGTCCCTAAGACTAAGCATCCGGAAGAAGTTACTCTGCTAGAGGAAGAAAAAATCATGGCCTACTTTGGTGCGGGCACTTTATATGCCACTCCAGGTCGTCAGGAACCGCTGATATGAGTTTGAATATCCACAGCAGTCCGGAGCATGAATTTGAGCCTGAACTAGGGCTTCCTGAAAAGCTGCCGGAAGGGGAGAAAGTATTATGGCAAGGCTCTCCAGATCTGAAAACTTTATTGCTTAAAGTTTTTCATATGAAGGGTCTTGTCCTATATTTTGGGTTATTGCTAGCCTATCGAGTTATTAGTGGCGTGCTAGATAGTGATCCCCTATACCCCATGCTTCTCTCAATATTGCAAATAATTATTTTTTCAAGTTTGGGACTTGGCTTAATTGGCTTATTAGGCTATCTCATGGCATCTACAGCTGTGTATACGATCACTAATAAAAGGGTGGTGATGCGGATTGGGATTGTGCTCAATATGACTTTTAACTTTCCACTTAAACAGATCGAGTCAGCCGATTGCGGGCTTACTAAAGATGGTTGTGGCGATATCTACATGAAGTTAATTAAGGGAACTAAGATCGCTATTTTTCATCTTTGGCCCCATTCAAGACCGACTAAATGGGCTGTTCCGCAACCTAGCTTAAGGTGTATCAAGAATTGTGCTGAAGTTGCGCAAATTTTGGTTGATGCCTGGTCTGTGCAAAATAATGTGATTTCGCGTTCTGTTCAGATCAGCAATAACATATCAGATGAGTCAAAGCGTCATTTCACAGGGGTTGAAACAGCATGATTCTTCAGATGACTACTGCACGCATACAAAATTACATTGGATTGGTAATTTTTGCTGCTTTGGTGATGGTAGTTATCGGTGTGGGAAGTTTCATGAAGGCTGGAGCATTAGAGCGCCAGGCAGATGCTAGTGTATTGGTTCAAAAAGATCTCTATTTTAGGGATCTACCGGATGGATCGGTTGGGGTTATTTCAGCTAATAATGGAGAAGTAATTGCGCAAGTAACAGGGCAAGCTGGATTTGTGAGGGGGATTCTCAGGGCAATGGCGCGTGAACGTCGTATTCGTCAAATTACAAGTGATGAAGCTTTTTTATTGATTAGTCACTCTGACGGTAGGCTAACTTTAGTAGATCCGGCTACTCAGAATCGAATTGATTTAGAGTCATTTGGAAAAGATAACGCGGCTGAGTTTGCTGCATTTTTAAATAGTCCGAGGTAGAGATGTCAAAACAGCTAGTGAATTGTCATATTGATATGTCCAATACATCTGAATTTTTGTATGCACACGTTGATCTTAATGGTGTCAAGGTGGGGCCAGGCGATGCAGTTTTAGTACATAACCCAATTGTAGATATTGAATATGGAGAAATTCTCAGTTACAGCAGAACGGCGACGGTTTCAAAGGCTGGGATTTTTTCGCGCCTGTGGGTCTACCTTACTGCAAGACTAGAAATTACTATGTTGTACGAGGTCAGTTTTTCTACAACTCGATTCAGTAAAGCCAAAAGATACCCAAGGCCAAGCGAGAAGCAAGAAATTAGCCCATTAATTTTGCAAGAAGGAGTAAAGGCATGAGCGCATCCACTACCAGCATGGATTCTGTTCGTCCAATTAATGAATCAACTGATAGGGCCTTAGAAAATACCATTCTTAGCCCACGCTTTTATACAACTGATTTTGATGAAATGGATCGATTTGACATTTCTTCTGTAAAGCCTGAATGGGATAAATTAATGCAGGAATTTGATCAGGATATTAATCAGGCGCATTTTCAACGTCCTGAAGATATGTCCAAGGATTATTCGCATTTGCCAGATGGCCTATATCAGGAATTTTTAGATTTCTTAATTAGCTCGATTACATCCGAATTTTCAGGTTGTGTTCTTTATTCTGAGATTAAAAAATCGATTAACAATCCAGATCTTAAAAGCCTTTTTTCTTATATGGCTCGAGATGAAAGTAGGCATGCTGGATTTATTAACCAATGGCTGAAGGATTTTGGTATTGGCGTAGATTTGGGTTTCTTGGCAAGAACTAAAAAATACACCTTCTTTAAGCCGAAATTTATTTTCTATGCAACCTACCTATCGGAAAAGATCGGATATGCAAGATATATTACGATTTACCGAATAATTCAAAACAAGCCTGAATTACGTTTTCATCCAATATTTCTCTGGTTTGAAAAGTGGTGTAACGACGAGTTTCGCCATGGCGAAGCATTTGCCTTATTGATGCGCTCAAACCCAAATCTGCTAAGTGGTGTTAACAAGCTCTGGATTCGCTTCTTCTTATTGGCGGTATATGCCACGATGTATGTTAGAGATCATTCCCGTCCAGAGTTTCATAAGGCGCTCGGTGTTTCCCCATCAGACTATGACCGTAAAGTATTGCAAATTACTTCAGATATTACTAAGCAAGTATTTCCTTTCACTATTGATTTAGACAATCCACGACTCTGGGAAGGATTCGACAAATTAAGAAGGATTTCCGATGAGGTTGAGGAGTTAAAGCTAATAGGAGGGCCTTTGTCCCTAATCAAGCGTGGATACCTAGCAGCCTGCGCAATGGTGACATTTGTGAAAATTTATACCATGCCTGTTGTTCCAAATGAGCTTCCTCAAGACATTCGTCTTGCCCCTGTTTGGTAACTACTCATGTATTTTTGGATAAGCCCTTTAATTTTTACCATTTTTATATGGTGGTTTAGTACAGGACTTATTTTAAAAATTAATAGCCTTCCAAGACGCTTTTACAAAGCAATATTTGTTATTTCGATTGTGACCCTGATTTTTGCATTTTGGGGCCTACAAATATCTAGTCGGGAAGCAACTATTGCCGGGGCTTATTGTTCATTTACATGCGCCATTATTATTTGGGGTTGGCAAGAGCTTGCATTTTTACTCGGCTACATCACGGGATCACGGCGATCAGATTGCCCTAAGGATTCAGGTGGCTTACAGCGTGCATGGTACGCATTTCAAACAATCAATTATCACGAACTAACTCTATTGGGCTTGGGCCTCGCCCTATTTTTGATTAATCTTGACTCTGCCAATCAAACTGGCTTTTGGACCTACGTTATTTTGTGGGGGATGAGACAGAGCACTAAGGTAAATATCTTTTTGGGAGTCTTGAATTTCAATGAAGCATTTTTGCCTCAGCATTTGAAATATCTAATTACATACTTTAGACGTAGGGCTATGAATTTATTGATGCCTTTCTCTATTCTCGTGTCTTTGCTTATTCTTATTCCAATCTGGTCTCATGCAGCCTCTGAATCTTCCCTATTTGAAACAACATCTTCTGCACTTTTGGGGATCTTATTAGGGCTTGGTCTGTTGGAGCATTTATTTCTCATACTTCCATTTCCAAATGAGTGGTTATGGAAGTGGGGCTATAAGAATAATCGCTAGAGAGAATTTATATGATCTCATCTAAAACCATTTATCTTGCTCAACCGCGAGGATTTTGTGCGGGCGTCGAAAGGGCAATCCTTATTGTTGAGGAGGCTCTTAAGCGATTCGGAGCCCCAATCTATGTAAGGCATGAAATTATTCATAATGCTTATGTAGTAAAAGATTTTGAAAGTAAGGGAGTTGTTTTTGTAAACGACTTATCTCTCGTCCCTAAGGGGGCTATCCTTATATTTAGTGCACATGGTGTATCCAAGGCAGTGAGGTTTGAGGCTGATGAGCATGAACTTACAGTTTTTGACGCTACTTGCCCATTAGTAGCAAAGGTCCATGCTGAAGTAGTGCGATTAAAAGAGCGCGGTTATCAAATTATTATGATTGGTCACCATGGGCATCCTGAAGTAGAGGGTACTATGGGCCAGGTTGATGCATCTATTCATCTTATTGAGTGCGTATCGGACGTAGCCAAATTAAACTTTAGTGAGAGTGATTTATTGGCATACGTAACGCAAACCACTTTATCCATTGATGAGACTCATGAGATTGCTGCTGCATTAGTTCAAAGATATCCGCAGATACACGCGCCTAAGCGACAAGACATTTGTTATGCAACACAAAATCGTCAGGATGCCGTTAAAGCGATGGCACCTCAAGTCGACTTAGTTATCGTTGTCGGAAGTCAAAATAGTTCAAATTCCAAGCGACTTCAAGAATTAGCTACCAGTTTGCATATCCCGGCTTATTTGGTTGATGAACCAAGCCAAATCCAAAATAAATGGTTTAGAGGGGTGGCGAATATTGGAATTACCGCTGGCGCATCTGCTCCCGAGGCATTAACCGCCAAAATTATTGAGGCGGTTGGCTTTATCTGTCAGGCCAAAATACTGGCTCTAGACGGCATTGAAGAGAACGTCAATTTCTCTTTACCAAAAGCCTTATTGCAGGCTGCATAAACCCCTAAAATTGCCTTTCTTATTGATATATAAGGGTTTTCACTGGTAAAAACAGGCTATAAAAGTGTCAAATTTAATTGACACTTTAAAATGTCAATGACAAAATCATTTACATGAATCTGCCAGAACCTAGAGCAATTTTGACGCTTTTGAAGCCGATCACATGGTTTCCTCCAATGTGGGCGTTTGCTTGCGGCTCCATCACTGGCAGTGAAACAATCAAGCAACATCTCCCAATATTTTTCTTGGGTTTACTTTTAACTGGCCCCCTTGTTTGCGCTTCAAGTCAGGCTGTAAACGACTGGTACGACCGTCATGTTGATGCAATCAATGAACCTGATAGACCAATACCATCAGGCAGAATTCCTGGAAGTTGGGGATTATATATAGCCATTATTTGGTCTCTGATTTCGCTTTATGCTGCTAGCTACTTAGGTGTGATGGGATTTTTAGCGACTGTTTTAGCTTTAGTCTTGGCATGGCTATACAGCATGCCACCGATACGATTTAAAAATAATGGTTGGATTGGAAACCTTGCTTGTGGAGTGAGCTATGAAGGCTTGGCTTGGATAACAGGCGCAACATTGTTATCAGGTGGATCTATTCCAAATAAGCCATCGCTATTGCTCGCAGGCTTATATAGCGCAAGTGCCCACGGCATTATGACCCTGAATGATTTCAAGGCGATTGAGGGCGATAGACAAATGGGCGTGCGCTCATTACCTGTTCAGCTGGGAGCAAAAAGAGCAGCTCAATTTTCTGCAGCATTTATGTTAATCCCACAGATCTTGGTAATGATCTTATTGTCGTATTGGGATAAGCAGGGTTATGCCATCGTTATTGGGGCATTAATGATAGGGCAGGTTTTCCTGTTAGTTGATTTCCTCAAAAGACCTATACAAAAAGCACTTTTCTATAGTGGCTTTGGCGTTCCATTGTTGGTATCGGGGATGATGGTCGCAGCATTTGCAGTCAACAGCATGGAGATGGGATCATGAGTATCGCAATTGCTCAAGCTGTCACTCGTCATTCCACATTTGGATGGCTCAGTATTGTGCGATTGGGTCTTGTCCAAGCTTCAATTGGCGCCATTGTCGTCATGACAACCTCAACACTAAACCGCATCATGGTGGTTGAATTGGCTTTACCCGCTAGCCTTCCTGGGCTTTTGGTTGCTATTCATTATTTCGTGCAGGTTATTAGGCCGCGGATGGGTTTTGAATCCGATAGTGGCTCGAAGAAAACACCGTGGATTATCGGCGGTATTGCATTGCTAGCATTAGGTGGATTTGGCGCGGCTATTGCTACGACATTGATGGGCATTAATTTAATTATCGGAATTTTGGCTGCAATAGTAGCCTTCTTCTTAATTGGCATTGGTGTCAGTATGAGCGGTACATCATTGCTTGCCTTGTTGGCAAAAGGTGTGAGTGACGATCGTAGGGCGGCTGCAGCAACAACCGTTTGGCTGATGATGATTTTTGGGTTTGCATTGACTAGTGGAGTAGCAGGGAAATTTTTAGATCCCTATGCTCCTGAAAAGGTAATTCTCATTTCAGGGATCATCTCGCTAGTTGCTATTGCACTTACATCATTAGCCCTATACAGGCTAGAAGGCTCTGACCTTGAAAATAAGATATCCAAGACCAAAGAAAAAATCCCTTTCAAGAGTGCTCTTGGGGAAATCCTATCCGATCCTGATACTAAAAGATTCACCATTTTTATCTTTTTATCGATGCTTGCTTTTAGTGCCCAAGACTTAATTTTGGAGCCTTTTGCGGGAATCATTTTCAAGTACACACTTGGAGAAACGACTAGTCTTTCAGGAATTCAACATTCTGGCGTTTTAACTGGAATGCTGTTAGTTGCCGTTTGTGGCTCAAGTAGATTGAGGCGCTACTTTGGGTCTTTAAGGTCATGGATGATTTATGGTTGCCTCGCATCAGCATTGGCAATGTTTGGATTGGTAATGGCCGGAATATTAGAAGGCGAATGGCCTCTAAAGCTCAATGTGTATGTTTTGGGTCTGGCTAATGGAGCGTTTTCAATTGCGGCAATCGCATCAATGATGCGATTGGCAGTAGTTGGGGGTGGCGGGAAAGAGGGGGTCAGAATTGGCCTTTGGGGTGGCGCTCAAGCAATAGCGTTTGGTCTTGGAGGCCTATTGGGGGCAGGCGCAAGTGATTTAGCCCGTTCAATATTCACGAATCCTGCCTGGGCCTATGCAAGTGTATTTTTTATAGAGGCAATTTTATTTGTTGCCTCTGCCTACATGGCATCTTTGGTTGAACGCAAATCCACTAATGAATTCAAGGCGGGGTGAAGAATGTCATCAGAATTGATTTATGACGCAGTAGTTGTTGGTGGTGGACCAGCCGGTGCTACCGCTGCACATACTCTAGCGCTGAAGGGAATGAAAGTTCTCTTGCTGGACAAACGGGGAAGAATTAAGCCATGTGGAGGCGCTATTCCCCCCAGATTAATAAAAGATTTTCAGATTCCTGATGAATTACTGGTTGCTCGAGCAAAATCAGCACGCATGGTTTCGCCTAGCGGGAAAGCAGTAGATATTCCGATTGAAAATGGTTTTGTAGGAATGGTGGATCGAGCACAATTTGATGAATGGTTAAGAAAGCGTGCCGTAAATGCGGGCGCCGAAAGAGAAGATGGTTTATTTGAAACCCTGACAAGGGAGAATTCTCATGTCCGGATTCATTATCGATCTAGGGGCGCCCGTGATGGCGATCATGGTTCTATAAAGAGCGTTTTAGCCAAATCAGTTATTGGCGCCGATGGTGCTAAATCCCAAGTGGGTAGAAGTGCCGGGGTTAAGGGATGCGCAGAGGCAAATTATGTATTTGCTTATCACGAGATTATTAAAACTCCTAAGGACAGTCCAAGCTCATTTGACGCAAGTCGATGTGATGTTCTCTATCAACAACCGGTATCTCCTGACTTTTATGGTTGGGTGTTCCCCCATGGCGATACGATCAGCATTGGGACTGGAAGTGCTGATAAGGGTTTTTCGCTCCGTAATGCAGTAGGGAAATTGAGGAAGGATATTGGATTAGAGCATGCTGAGCTAGTTCGACATGAGGGCGCGCCGCTACCTATGAAGCCTTTAAAAAAGTGGGATGACGGAAAGCAGGTTGTACTTGCTGGTGATGCTGCAGGAGTTGTAGCGCCAGCATCTGGTGAGGGGATTTATTACGCCATGCTTGGTGGTCAATTAGCGGGCGAGGCTATTGCTGAATTTGTAGAGACGCAAAACCCGGCAAAACTGCAACTCGCGAGAAAAAGATTTATGAAAGAACATCGTATGACGTTTCTGGTGCTTGGAATCATGCAATATTTTTGGTATTCAACTGATAAACGTCGCGAGAGTTTTGTAAAAATGTGTGAGGATAAAGATGTGCAAAGACTCACCTTTGAGTCTTATATGAACAAAAAGTTGGTTCGCAAAAAGCCTCTCGCACATTTCAAAATCTTTATTAAAGATATGGGACATCTGCTAGGGCTAGCAAAGGTATGAAAATTTTCTTTCAACATAAGTACCTTTTGCTGATTGCCATTTGGATGGTTGGCACATCAGTAATGGGGGGTCTTGCAACAGAAATAGGCCCTTGGTACTTTTCATTAAAGCAGCCGGGCTGGAAACCGCCTGATTGGGCTTTTGGTGTCATCTGGACCATTATTTTTGTTTTATCAGCAATCGCCTGGATGATTGCATTTAATAGCAATCCATCTCCATCTCAGAAAAATAAAATTATTACTTTATTTTTCTTGAATGGATTTTTAAATGTGCTTTGGAGTGTTTTCTATTTCAGGATGCACCATCCAGACTGGTCCTTAATAGAAGCATGCTTCCTGTGGGGCTCAGTGTTGGAGATTATTTTAGTGATGTGGCCGATTAGAAAGTTAGCCGCATTACTAATGGTTCCATACTTAATATGGGTAAGTATCGCCATGCGCTTGAATTGGGAAACTATGGTCTTAAACCCAGGGGCCTACTAAAAGTATGTCAGGCATGAAGCTCTTAAACCTCGGTGTTAATCACCACACAGCGCCAGTCGACATTCGAGAAAGTGTTGCAGTCTCGCCTGAGGTTTTGCAGGACTCACTTATCGATTTACGTAAATATTTACAGGGAAATGGCTCGGGACATAAACCAGAGGTAGCAATATTGTCTACATGTAATCGAATGGAAATTTATTGCGCGGCGAATGATGTTGAATATACCGAGAACCATTTGGAAGATCGGGCTTTTGAATGGTTGGCAGCTCAAAATAATGTCCAAAAAGATGAGTTACGTCCTTACATCTATTCAGCAAAAGAAAGCGATGCTGTAAAACACGCCTTTAGAGTCGGAAGTGGTTTGGATTCAATGGTTCTGGGAGAAACACAAATTCTAGGGCAAATGAAAAAAGCTATAGAGAATGCTAATCAGGTTGGGACGTTGGGGGCTTATTTAAAGCCCTTGTTTAATAAAACTTTTTCAGTGGCAAAAGTTGTTCGAGGTAATACCCAAATTGGAGCGCACTCTATATCAATAGCGGGCGCCTCCATTAAGTTGGTTGAGCGTATTTTTGGACAAGTCAGTGATTGCAATATTTTATTTATTGGAGCTGGGGAGATGATCGGGCTTTGCGCTAATCACTTTGCAGGTAAAGCCCCAAAAAAGATTGCAATTTCAAATAGAACTGTTGATCGGGGTAGCGAGTTAATTAAAACTTTTTCCGATAAGAATTTAAGAACAGATGTATTCCCTTTAGTTGAGCTACCAAAGCAGTTACATGAATACGATGTTGTTGTTTCTTGTACTGCTAGTTCGCTCCCAATCATTGGCATGGGAATGATTAAAACAGCTCTTAAAGCTAGGCAATCACGCCCCATTGTTCTGATAGATTTAGCGGTACCAAGAGATTTTGAGCCGGAAATTAAGACTCTTAAAAATGCCTATCTTTACTCTATTGATGATCTCGGTGAAATAGTAAGCGCAGGAAAAGCAAATCGTGTGGATTCTATTGGTGATGCTGAAAAGATTATCGAAAGAGGTGTCGTGGAGTTTTACGAAACCTTAGAAAAAAGAGCCGTTGTACCAATTATTAAGTCAATTCAAAACGTTGGCGAGCAATATCAAAAGATAGAGTTGGAAAAGGCAAGTAGAAGGATTGCTAACGGTGACGATCCTATGGTTGTTCTTTCGCATATGGCAATAGCGCTTGCTAATAAATTTATGCACGCACCAATTCATGCATTAAAGCAATCTTCCGATGCGAATCTGGAAGAATATAAACAAATTATTTCTAAAATATATTCTTCCAAGTGAGTTGGCTATGCTAAAAATGACTAACTTACTCGAAACCATATCAAACCCAGAAGAATTACGGGCCTATGAAATTTCTAAGCTCCCTCAAATAGCGAGAGAGCTTAGAAATTTTATATTGAGCTCTGTTTCAAGTACGGGCGGTCATCTTTCTTCAAACCTGGGGACAGTAGAGCTCGCAATAGCACTCCATTATGTATTTGATACCCCTTATGATCGCCTGATCTGGGATGTGGGTCATCAAAGCTATGCTCATAAAGTACTCACTGGCCGCAGGGAGGCGATGTCTGGGCTAAGGCAGTTTGGCGGTATTTCAGGGTTTCCTAAACGCAGTGAGAGTGAATATGATGCGTTTGGAACTGCCCATTCATCTACAAGTATCTCAGCGGCCTTAGGAATGGCAGTGGCTGCTAAAACAAAAAATGAGAAACGTAATATAGTAGCAATTATTGGCGATGGTGCAATGAGTGCTGGTATGGCTTTTGAGGCGATGAATAACGCTGGCGTGAATAAAAAAGTACCGCTAATTGTGATTCTGAACGATAACGAGATGTCAATTTCACCGGCGGTAGGAGCGCTAAACCGCTACTTAGTGAAATTGATCTCTGGTTCTATGTATGCGGCTACTAAAAGAGGTATCGATAAAGTACTCTCTGTAGCGCCACCCATCCGTGAATTTGCAAAAAGATTAGAAGGTCATGCAAAGGGAATGGTCGGCCCTGCAACGATTTTTGAGGAGTTTGGGTTTGACTATTACGGCCCAATAGATGGCCATAATTTAGATGTATTAATTTCAACTCTAGAAAACGTTAAAACGCTTGCTCAAACTGAGGGCCCTCAGTTTCTTCATATTATTACAAAAAAGGGCAAGGGATATTCATTAGCAGAGCTCGATCCTATTGCCTATCATGGCCCTAGCGCATTCGATCCGATAGTGGGCATTGAGGCAAAGCCCGTGCCTAAGAAGGCCTATACCCAGGTATTCGGAGAGTGGTTATGCGATATGGCTCAGGCAGATGAACGCTTGATTGCCATTACTCCTGCTATGCGTGAGGGCTCGGGCCTGGTGGATTTTGAAAGACGCTTTCCTGATCGATATTACGATGTAGGAATAGCGGAGCAACATGCGGTTACCTTTGCGGCTGGAATTGCTTGTGAGGGATTAAAACCAGTAGTTGCGATTTATTCAACTTTCTTGCAGCGTGGCTACGATCAGCTGATACATGATGTGACCTTACAGAACTTACCTATCGTATTTGCTATTGATCGAGCTGGTATGGTGGGCGCTGATGGGGCAACACATGCCGGAGTATTTGACATTGCTTTTTTACGCTGCTTACCAAATTTAGTATTGATGACGCCATCAAACGAACAGGAATGCCGAGCAATGCTGACAACTGCTTTTAAGCACGATGGTCCTACAGCTGTGCGCTATCCACGCGGTGCCGGAATCGGATTGGAAGCAGCGGGTGAATCCCTAGCTACTTTGCCTATTGGCAAGGGGTTTGTGGTTCGCTCTATTGATAAAGCTTTGCCTCCAAAGAAAAGAATTGCTTTCATTTGTTTTGGACCCTTGCTTTACACCGCTCTTTCCGTGGCCCAAGAAATCAATGCCACCGTGGTAGATATGCGCTTTGTGAAGCCTTTAGATGACAAATTATTAATAGAAATCGCTGATAGTCACGATGGACTAGTTTTTGTTGAGGACAGCGCTACTAAGGGTGGCGCCGGTAGTGCTTGCTTAGAAGTGCTGTCAGACAACAATATCCATATTCAAACCTTATTGCTAGGGCTGCCTGATGAGTATGTAGAGCATGGTGAGCTTAATTTACTTCTAGATAACTATGGACTGTCTAAGGAAAAGATTAAACAAAGAGTTTTAGCGCGTTTTGTATAAGGTCTGATAAAGAGTGGAGTCAATTGAGATTGCCCCATTTCGTGATTTATGTACCGATTGCGGTGTATCTCGAACTACGCAGCCTAAACGTTGCGCAACTGCCTGTCAGTTTATTCAACCCAATTACCCTAAATTTGAGACCTTAGTTCACGGCAGGGAACGCGTTACAGATAAATCTGATGAGGTCTTTTTTGGACCGTATTTAGAAATGTTTAGGGCTAGATTAAAGACCCCGCTACAAGGCGCTCAGTGGACTGGAATTATCACGAGACTTTGTGAGGTGCTGCTAGAGCAGGGTGTTGTTGATGCTGTCATTACAATGCGCTCTGATGCTGATGACCGCTGGAAGCCTGTTCCGGTAATCGTGACAAGACCTCAGGATATGGCGCAATGCAGAGGAATGAAGATGGGTTATGCCCCAATCATTCAATACCTCGAGCAAGCAAAAGATCTAGGATATAAAAAGGTGGCTATGGTGGGAATTCCATGCCAGGTCTATGCTGCTAGAGCGCTCGAGCAAGAATTTGGCTTTGAGAAATTATTGATTATTGGCTCCCCTTGTTCCGATAACACTACTACTGAGCATTTTCATCAGTTCTTAGGCCTGCTTTCTGATAAGCCGGAAACGATTTCTTATCTAGAATTTAGGGCTGACTATCACGTTGAGATTCGCTTTGAAAATGGTCGAAAGCAAGAAATACCCTTTTTAAAATTACCTTTATCTAATTTGCCCGCAGATTTTTTCCCTACAACCTGTAAAACTTGCGTTGACTATGTCAATTCACTGTCTGATATTACGGTTGGGTATATGGCAGGTACAGGAGAGCAGTGGATCATTGTTCGTAATACTAAAGGCAAAGGTTTAGCGAGTTTGCTTGCTCAAGAGCTTATTTTGGAGCCCGTTTCCTCTGCTGGCAATCGCCTGAGTCCCGTAAAAGGCTTTATGAAAAATGTGGAACTAGCGGCCGGCGGATTGCCACTTCAAAGAATGCCGAATTTTTTAAGAGGAATATTTGCTTGGGTAATGCCTAGGTTTGGACCTCGAGGTCTGGAGTTTGCAAAAGCAAGAATTGAAATGAAGGCAATTGAATCTGTTATTCATTTACGAAATACTGCGCCGCACAAAATTAAAAATATGGTCCCTGACTACATATGGAAGATAACGAAGAGCTACTGTTTAGAGCCTCAATATGATGAAACAAAAGGCTCTAGGGAAAGCACCTACAAATAAGTCTTTGTGATTTGATCTAAATCAATTTATAAAGTAATTATTCCAATAAAGAGGCTCTTAGGCAGCCACGGTTTTTTTCAAAAAAACTCTTTTGAGACCGTGTCTTGATCAAGTGATGTTCATGAATTTATCCAAGCTGGTGAGCATTGCGGGGTTTAAGAAGAAATCTACTCACGATGATTTCAAATTGGATAAACAACAGACGATCAAAGCGTCTAATGATATGTGGGAAGATTGCTTAGTATCTAATGCACCCACTAAGTCAACATTTAAGCAAGATAAAAATACTCATCCAATAGAAAAAGCCTGTACAGAAGGCGAGTACCTTGAGTCACTGGTTAAAACCATTGAGGGAAACATTCTCCCTCATATTATTGAGCAACATCTAGATTCATCTATCCCGGCGCAAATACCGGTCAAGCAAACGATTGATCAAAAAGCAGTAGAAGAATTAACTAAATTAGTTTTGGAAGAAGATGCTCGTATTTCCGTTGACTATGTAAAAGAAATCCATGCTTCTGGAACTGCCTTAGAAGATATTTATTTGCTCCTGCTAACTCCTGTGGCCAGAAAATTAGGAGAGATGTGGGAAGAGGATGAATCTAGCTTTACAGAGGTCACAATAGCGCTTTGGCGAATTAAGCAACTAATGTATGACTTAAGTCCTGTTTTCCAGCAATATGCTGAGCAGGGTAAAACTGGCTCTAGCATTATGTTGGTTCCATTGCCTGGCTCACAGCATAACTTGGGCCTCTTCATGGTCTCTGAGTTTTTTGCAAAGGCTGGGTGGCGCATATGGGGTGAATTAGCTGCTACCGAAGAAGATATTGTTTCTATGGCTGCAAACGAATGGTTTGACATTGTCGGTTTATCAGCTAGTGTTCGAGAGCAATTTCCGCAGTTGAAAGAATTAATTAAGAGTATTAAAGCTAAGTCTAAAAATCCTAATGTAGGTGTCATCATCGGCAGCCCTGTTTTTAATCAGTTCCCCGAGCTAATAGAGGATATTGGGGCGGATATGGTTGGTATGGATGCTGAGGATGCGCTTGAAAAAGCCACTTTTTATGTTGAGCGATTACGCTAAATTATTAATGAACATTTATGGCAGTTCAGTTAGAAAACGATTTATTCATCAGAGCCTGTTTTTGTCGCGAAACTGACAGAACGCCTGTTTGGCTGATGCGTCAGGCTGGTAGATATTTGCCTGAGTATCGAAAGACCAGATCTAAGGCGGGAAGTTTCCTAGATCTCGCTAAAAATCCCGATTTTGCTACCGAAGTAACGCTGCAGCCAATCGATCGTTTTGACTTGGACGCTGCAATTTTATTTTCGGACATCTTAACAATTCCCGATGCCATGGGATTGGAGTTATCGTTTGAAAATGGCGATGGGCCTCGGTTTGCCAAGCCTTTAAGTTCTGAGCATGAGGTGAAGCAATTGCGCAGCGCCGACATGGAGCAGTTGCAGTATGTATTTGATGCGGTTAGCTCAATAGCAAAGGCGCTAACTTCAAATGGTAAGCAGCAAGTACCTTTGATTGGATTTTCTGGAAGTCCTTGGACCTTAGCTTGCTACATGATTGAAGGTTCAGGCTCTCGCGACTTTTCCTTGGCCAAGAAAATGCTGTATGAGCGGCCTGATCTTTTGAAGAAAATTCTAGATATCAATATTCAATCAGTTAGTGAATATTTGCGCCTACAAATAGATGCAGGTGCACAGGCTGTGATGATCTTTGATACATGGGGTGGTTTATTAACTTCAGAGGATTATTTGCAATACTCTCTTGGGCCGATGTCAAAGATTGTTAAAGACATCCGTAGTAATCCTAAATATGATCCAGTACCTATCATCTTATTTACCAAAGGAGGGGGCATTTGGTTAAGTGATATTGCTAATTCAGGAGCCGATGTATTGGGCATAGACTGGACCATCAATTTAGCTAGGGCCCGTGGGCTGATTAATCATGCAAGTAGCCGACATATAGCTATACAAGGGAACCTTGATCCATCTATCCTTCTATCCAATCCACAAGAGATTGAAAAAAGGGTTCAGCAATGCTTTGAAGATTTATCAACCGTAAAGGTGCTAGAGGGAAGTCCATTAGATGGGCATATATTTAATCTGGGTCATGGCATTAGCCAATTTACGCCGCCAGAAAATGTTGCCGCACTAGTCTCCAAGGTCCGTCAATGTTCGGCTGATCTTAGGCTAGCCAAAGTTTAGGGGCACACATGTCAAGCGCACATCGAATAGTCATAGTGGGTGGAGGCGCAGGCGGGCTTGAGTTAGCAACCAAATTAGGCGATGACTCAGGATCTAATAAAACAAGTATTACTCTTGTTGATAAGAATAGAACGCATATTTGGAAGCCAAAACTCCATGAGGTAGCTGCAGGCTCTATGGATCTTGCTGATCAAGAGTTAGACTATATTGCTCAAGCGCATTGGCACCATTTTAAATTTCGATTGGGTGAGCTAATCAGTATTGATCGAGAGCGAAAGCAAATCCAAATTGCTCCTGTTGTTGATGAAGCGGGTGAATTGGTAACTCCAATACAAACGATTCCATATGACACGCTGATTATTTCCATAGGTAGTTTGACAAACGATTTTGGGACGGAAGGTGTTGCCCAATATGCACAAAGACTGGAATCACTGGCCGATGCAAAGCGCTTTCATTTACGTTTGGTTAATGCCTGTTTAAGAGCACAAGCTCAGTCCGACCCTTTGGCTCCTCATCAGCTTAAAGTGGCAATTATTGGTGCAGGAGCAACTGGAGTTGAGCTTGCTGCAGAGTTACATAGAACTACTCGCGCAATCATTTCTTTTGGAATGGATAGAGTTGATCCAGAAAAAGATCTAAAAGTGATATTGATCGAAGCGGCCCCTAAAATATTGCCAGCACTATCTAATCGGATTTCCACCGCTGCTCAAAAACTATTGCTAGATCTTGGTGTTGAAGTCATAACCAACGCAAAGGTGCAAAAAGTACTGCCGGATAAGGTATTGCTTTCAGATGGCGTTGAAATACCTGCTGAATTAATTGTCTGGGCAGCCGGAGTGAAGGCGCCTGATTTCCTTAAGGGTATTGGCGGTCTAGAAACTAATCACGTCAATCAATTGTTAGTCTTGCCGTCATTGCAAACTACTTTGGACCAAAATATCTTTGCGATTGGAGATTGTGCGGCCTGCCCATGGCCCGAAGCAAATAATGGCAAGGGGGGTATTGTGCCACCACGCGCTCAAGCAGCGCACCAACAGGCAACGCATATTTACAAACAAATTAATCGGATCATGAGTCATGAGCCCCTGAAACCTTATGCGTATCGGGATTTTGGATCTCTAGTTTCTCTTGGTGAGTACAGCAGTGTCGGCAGCATGATGGGCGGTCTCATTGGTGGCAGCCTTATGGTGGAGGGGCTATTCGCTAAATGTATGTACATTAGCCTTTATAAGATGCACCAATTAGCACTTCATGGTTGGGTAAAAGTAGCTTTAGACACTCTGAGTCGATTAATTCATCGTAGGACCCACTCGATTGTTAAGTTGCATTAGTTTGGAGGATTTATGAATATCAATAAGTATTGCGCCATTTTTGAGGCACTAGGTTTTGAGATTAGATTAAAAATATTTAAGTTCATTATTCAATCCGGAAATGAGGGTGTTGCACCCAAAAATATCATTAAGGAGTTTGATGTTGACTCAGGTACTTTAAGCTTTCATCTAAAAAAGCTAGAAAAGGTAAAGTTGATTGCAAAGAAAGCTACAGGAAAAAGAGCAAGTTATTGCGTCTCTCCTGCTATGCCAAAAGCAGTTATGCAGATATTTCTAGCAGAGCTTGTGAATGAGAGTGTCGGGCTCATGCCGCTGGTCTAATTAGCTCTTGATCTTCAGCCGGAGTTCCAATGAGTCCGTTAAAGGCCGTTACTGGTGTTGCATAATGGGTCTATATAAATAGGCTTAAATATGAATACCGTACTGTGTCTTAATTGCAGCATACAAGGCGATAACAGCCATTCACGACAGTTGTCTAATAAACTGCTTGAGCGTATTAAAAAAACGTATTCCAGCGTCAAAATTGTGAGTCGCGATTTAGTAAAGGATTCACTACCCCACTTAAATGGCGCGCAATTTAATGCGTTCATTACGCCGCCTGAGCAGCGTACAAGTGAGCAAAAAGTACTTGCTAGTCAATCCGATGATCTAATCAAAGAAATTAGCGATGCAGATACGGTAGTACTGGCTTTGCCTATGTATAACTTTGGAATTCCATCTCAGCTTAAATCTTACTTTGATAATTTAGCTAGAGCAGGTGTGACCTTTAAATATACAGCTACTGGTCCTTTAGGTTTGCTAACCGGTAAAAAGTCGATTGTTCTGGCTACTCGGGGTGGCCTCTATTTTGGAACTGATAAAGATACCCAAACAAAATACGTCAAAGATTTCCTTAGTTTTATCGGCATTACCGATGTGGAGTTCATTTATGCAGAAGGCTTGGCTATTTCACCGGAGCAAAAGGTCAAGAGCTTAGAGCTCGCCAATGATATTATTGAGGCGATGAGTCTATAAGGGTTGCACATATAAGCGTTACTTAAAGTAACGCTCGTTTACCAAAAAGTACTTTGGAGCAACGAAGTGTTAGATGGTTGTTCCAAAATTCCTGTAGTTTTGAAAACCAAAGACCGATAGACCACTTCTTTTAAATCCCCGAATTTGCTTACACATTTACTTACACATCGAGACTGACCACCCGCAGATCCCCTGTTTATATGGCTCTACCTTGGGCTTCTGCTCTCATAATCCTTTGGTCCCAGGTTCAAGTCCTGGTGGGCCCACCAATGAAATCAACGACTTAGGGAGAAATTCCTAAGTCGTTTTTCTATTTGTGCCACAAAATGTGTAAGCAATTCCCACGTATCTTCCAGTGCAAACCCAATAAACATATAGGTCTGCCATTGGAGCAATGAACTACTTATGGACTGAATTAGAAAACTGAGCTGTAGGAACTTGCATCAGGTCTTTGTTTATTGGGTTTATGAGCTGAGATAGTACCGATAGTGATGAAGCACAGAGGCTCCTCTTTATCCTTAAGTAAAAATAACTCCCTCATCTTTTGGCTATATAGAGCCTTACCGCTTGATAGCCCTGAGCCAAACCCTAAAGCGTTAGCCATTAGTAAAATATTCTGAATTGCACATCCCGCGGAGATGAGTTTTTCTTGTTCAGGAATATTATCTAGCGCATTGTTTAGCTTGGCAGTTGCCAGTAGCAGTAAGGGGCCCCGAAAGGCTTTCTGCTTTGCTTCATCAAGTTGGGTTGGTGTTGCGTTGGGATCTCTTGCCATAAGGGAATCTGCAAATAGGCCGCCTAATAAATTGCGACTTTCAGGGCTAACTTCATAAAAGTGCCAAGGCGTTACCTTCCCATGATCGGGTGCGGCTCCAGCGGCATTCAGAATTTCTAATTTCTGGGATGGGTTAGGGCCAGGCGCAATAAGTCTTTTAGGTGAAACATGTTGGCGACTATGGATCAGGGCATCTGCAAAGCCACCGAGCGAATCTAAATTGCTAGAAGCCAAAATGACTCAGCCCCGGGTGATCATCAGGCCGTCTTCCAAGAGGCCAAAAGAATTTTCGATCTGATTCTTTGATGGGTAGATCATTGATGCTGGCAAAACGTCTCATCATGAAACCATTTTCATTGAACTCCCAATTCTCGTTGCCAAAGCTTCGTGACCAGTTCCCAGAATCATCCCGGCACTCGTAAGCAAAGCGAACCGCGATGCGGTTATCTGTGAATGCCCATAACTCTTTAATTAATCGATAGTCAAGCTCCTTGGCCCATTTACGCTGGAGAAACTCTTTTACTTGATCTCGGCCTTTCGGAAATTCAGATCTATTTCTCCAAATAGTATCTTCCGTGTACACCAAGGAAACCTTTTCTGGGTCTCGGGTATTCCAGGCATCTTCAGCCATTCGAATCTTTTGAATCGCAGATTCCGTATTAAAGGGAGGTAGGGGCAGTTTCTGTTCCATAGCGCTTTGTAGTTAATCACTGGAATGATAAGAATATACACAGATCTGCATACAATAGCCCAAGTAGTGCCAGTTTTGGTGCATTTAAAAAACACTCATTAGGACCACTTTTGAAACATTTTTTCAAAAAGTTAATTGCCATCTCTTTGCCGGAGGCTAACTCAGTTTCGTGGTTGGAGCGGTTTAGGTCAGTTTTAGGGGTTGCGTTGGGCTTACTAGCTATGATCAGCCTTGGCTTATTGCTTGAAAGTTATGGTGGCGCATCGCCATGGATAGTTGCCTCGATGGGGGCTAGCGCTTTTTTATTATTTGTATTGCCTTCAAGTCCAATGGCACAACCTTGGGCGGTTATAGGGGGTAGTTGTGTTTCTGCTTTTGTGGGTGTTATCTGCACGCACTTTATCCATGAATTGATATTATTAATTCCTCTGTCGGTTGGACTTGCAATCTTGGCAATGTTTACTTTACGTTGTTTGCATGCACCCGCTGCAGCTTTAGCGCTATTAATCCCTCTGAGCGGATTGACAGATTTTCATTTTGTACTCTTCCCAGTCTTAGGTAATTCTGTCTTACTAGTTTTGTGCGCAGTAATTTATAACTCCCTAACGGGAAAGCCGTATCCACATCGCCCAAAAGCGCTGATAGACTCATCCCCATTACAACAGCGCGACCGTAAAATTGAAGATGAAGAAATTGATGCTGTTTTAGAAAGATATAACCAAGTCCTTGATATCAGCAAGGATGACTTAGCTAATTTAATTTCTCAAGTTGAGCATGGGGCATATCAAAAGAAGCTACAAAGTATGTTGTGTAAAAATATTATGACAACAGATGTCGTGTATGTGATTATGGATTCACCTTTGGATCAGGCATGGAATTTACTGCGCAAGCGTCATGTCAAAGCTTTGCCAGTTATAGATGGTGCAAGAAGAGTGCTTGGAATTATTACCCTAGAGGATTTTCTTAAAAGTGCAGCAGTGGATTTTCACCAAACCTTTGGACAGCGCATCAGGGGTTTTATGCGGACAGCTGTTCCCGGTTTAAATAGTTTCCCCAATGCTGTTGGGCAGGTGATGAGTAAGCCGGTAAGAGTGATTAGTGAAGATCGAAATATGCTTGACTTGGCTGAGATATTTTGTGGCGATGGTCATCACCATATCCCTGTAATTAATGATAATAGGCAGTTGGTAGGAATGATCACCCAATCTGACTTTGTGAAAGCTATTGACCAGTCCATTGATATTAGATGAAAAATATTTTCAATAAATTGATTAATTTCTTTAATGAAATTGCACCACCCCAGGGACAATATTCTTGGTTTGATAAGCTCAGAGTATCTATTGGTGTGGGCGTAACCATCCTTGTGATAGCCTTCTTGAATCACCTATGGGGTGATATGACGCAAGATGAGAATATGGTGACGGCTGTATTTGGAGTAAGTGCACTATGCATTTTTCTCTTTCCCGATAGCAAGTTCTTTTCTCCATTGGTATTGATCGAGGCAAATTTATTGGCCTCCTGCGTCGCCTTCATTTGTGTTTATATTTTTCCATCAGTTTCCTTGGGTATTCCGGTTGGCATTATTGCCACAATAGTTGGTATGTACTTGCTAAAGTGCATCCATCCGCCAGCTGTTTTCTTAAGTATTTTTATTGTGATGGCCGGCACAAATAGTTATGATTTTGCCCTACACCCCGTTTTAGCTGACTCTATGGTTTTAGCCCTGGCGGCTTTTGCAAATAAGGAATTAATGAAGTATTGGGCCCGCAGATCTTAGATCTTGATTAGCTCCAAACACTCCAGTCCTTTGATTGCGGTGAAGGTTCATTCCATTTCACTGGGTAATGAAGAGTCTTTCCTGGAGTTAGACGACTCCAGATAGCTGCCACAACTGCAAGAATCGTAACGCCTACCAAGACAACTCCTACGAGATGGCCAAAGCCAGCGTGAGCCTGGATCATGATGAGTGGATTAGCTCCGGCTGGTGGGTGCACAGTTTGGGTAAGCAATAAGACCACTAAAGTAATTACCTCTGCGAGCAAGTAAACCCACAAAGCATCGTCAAAAAGCTGGTAACAGACAATACCAATGAGTGCGCTGATGAGGTGCCCACCAAATAAAGCTCTTGGTTGTGCTGCAGGGGCGCTAGTTAAGCCAAACAGAAATATTGTTGAGCCACCTAATGATGCAAGTAGTAATGGTGAAGTTGGGGGTTTAGTGGCAAGCAGAACCAAGCCAAGCGCAACGATTGCTCCCAATGAAACCCATACCAAACGTTTAATTATTCTGAGCATGACTTAGTGTAAGCCAGCCATCGTAGATATTTGATCAGCTTGCCTGAGGATTGAGCTCGGACATCTGACTTCTCCAGAGAGTACTTGCTTGGTAACAGACGCTGTTGATATGGCATCAATTTCGAAAAATGGATTCGGGTCTTCGAAGCGTTCTTCTGGGCTGGTGACTTCATTTCTATTTGAAGGCAAAAAATGCATTTCAGGTAATCGTTGTAGGGAGGCAGTTGGTTCACCCTCGCTTCCCCTCATCAAAATTGCATTTGCTGAACGAAGTTGGAAAAACTCTCGTAATTTTTCTGGGTATTCTGGATGGGTGTAGTTAGAAACTTGCCAAGGGTTTTGAAGCGTTGGATTAATCAGTTTTGCCAGCACATGACCGGTATTTCGCAGGCCTATTCTTTCTCTGACGTCTAATAATCTTTGAAGCGCTGGTAAGATAACATTGAGAGGGCAAAAGACTGGTTGATTAGAAGTTAGGAGGGTTCCAAATTCATTCTTAGTATTGAGAATTGGCCAGCCAAGGGACTTAAAAATTTCATGGCTCGTTACCCTGGTTTGATCTTTTTCGACCCCCTGAACAAGCACTGTAAAACCATAACTAGCAAGCATGCCAGCAAGAAGTGGCGTTAAGTTTGCTTGTTTTCTAGCCCCGTTATAGCTTGGTAAGACTATGGTTGGACGTGTGCCAAGATTCAGTAAATTCAGATGCGGTTGTAGGGCATCCATAAAGCCCATGAGCTCAGAGACAGACTCACCCTTGATGCGCATAGCAATACAAAATGCACCCAGCTCTAGATCGCTGACATTGCCATCTAGAATTTGAGTGAATACTTCTTTGGCCTGATTGCGATCAAGATCGCCAGCGCCCTTGCTGCCTCGGCCGATGACCTTTAAGAATGATGTGATGCCCATTACAGAATTATGCAGCTACTTCTAATTTCTTGAGGAAGGTGGCAATAATCTGCTTGACTTCGGGTTTGCAGGAACCGCAATTGGTTCCACATTGCGTTTCAGATTGAAGAGAGGTCATGGCGTCTTCGGGGGAGGTTCCTGCTGGCATCTTGCTTAAGTATTGCTTCATTGTGTCTGCAGATACATTAAAGCAATTACAAATTGCCTTACCTTTGGGTTTAATTTCTACAGGGGGTTTGCTAACAGGCATCAACAAAGACCGACCAAGGGTTTTTGCATCTAAGCCGCTTTCTAGGTACTCTCTTAACCAGGTAGTACTTGCTAGGCTTTCAATGGAGCCAGTCAGCATTGCAGATAGAACCTTCTCTTGAGCGCGAACAAGTCGTACTACGCCTTTGCGCTTATCGCTATATCGCATCACTGGCTCTTCAGACGCCTCATCTAATTTAAATTTTTGCATCACTTGCTTTAAAGCTTGTGCTGCAACAGATCCTGATTCTTCAAGAGGGTCTTCGTGGTGAGCAGCCTTGAATGAAACCCCAATGAGGTCACCATCCTGCTCTCTCCCAAATAGAACGCATTGGGCGGAATCGAAATGAGGCAAGATGCTGCGCAAACTGTTTTGAACAAAAAATACTTCTTCTTTGGGAAATAAGCCGAAAGCCACTAAATGCCAGGGAAGGTTTGCTGGCAATATCTTGACGGCTGAATGTTTCAGTTCGGGCTGACCGGATACAGGGTCGATCATGTTGCAAGTAAGGCCGTTGACTCCGCGGCCCGGTGTTTTACCAGCAGCGCCTGAAATAAATTCAGAACCCCAGTGCATGGCAATAAAGGCTTGGGAGGAGGCGATATCGTCTGAGACTTTGATTGGGAAGATCTCACTACCTCTGCGACTAGTGACATGAACTAAATCACCATTAGCCAAATTCATCCTGCCAGCATCTTTGGGTGAAAGCTCTACGCAGGGTTCTGGCGAGTGGCCATACAGAGTCGCAATCGTTCCTGTTCTGCTCATCCCATGCCATTGATCTCTGAGGCGCCCAGTATTTAAGGCAAATGGGTAGCGAGCATCTACAGATTCTGCAGTTGCTTTATAGGGTGCAGCAATAAAGTGAGCTTTTTTATCTTTGGTAGGAAAAACGCCATTTTCATAAAGACGTTTTTTGCCAAAGAAATCCCCTTTGGGCATAGGCCATTGCTGTGGTCCGCGTTCCTCAAGGATTTTGTAGCTTAAACCAGTAATATCGAGATCGCGACCGGCTGTACTCTCACGATGCTCATTCCAAATATCCTCAGGTCCGGCGTAAGGAAATAGAGTGGATGTTCCTTCTTTTCTATTACCTGGTAATAGCGCTTCAAGAGCTACTCCAATTTCAAGAGCGATCTGCCAATCATGTTTAGCAGACGCATAGGGATCAATTGCGGGATTTACTTTGGAAATTCTTCGCTCTGAATTAGTAACTGTCCCCACTTTTTCTGCCCAGGTAGTGGCGGGCAATAATACGTCTGCATATAAGGTAGTGGCTGTGTGCGCATAAGCTTCCTGCACTACAACAAATTCTGCTTTGCTTAATCCCTCGTGAACTGCATTGAGATCGGGCATCGATTGTGCTGGGTTTGTACAGACGATCCATATGGCTTTTAGTTTTTCAGTACGCAATGCCTCAAACATGGGAATGGCACTAAGACCTGGCTTTTCGGGAACTGAATGCACCCCCCACAGGTCTGCAACTTCTGCACGATGTTCTGCGTTGGCAAGATCGCGGTGTGCAGATAATAGGTTGGCTAAACCTCCAACTTCCCGGCCACCCATCGCATTGGGTTGTCCAGTCAAAGAGAATGGGCCAGCACCAGCTTTTCCTATTTGACCGGTGGCCAAGTGAAGATTTACTAAAGCAGCATTCTTGGCTGTACCTGATGCTGATTGATTTAATCCCTGGCAGTACATCGATAGGGTTGCAGGTGAAGTAGCAAACCATTGCGCCGCTTGGAACAAGTCTTTTTCATTAATACCGCAGATCTGACTTACTGCCTTAGGCGTGAAATCTCTAACTAAATCACGCAGCGCATCAAAATCCGCCGTATATGAGCTGATATAAGACTCATCAATCCATTTCTCCCAGAGCATGATGTAAAGCATGCCGTGATATAGCGCAACATCAGTACCAGGCTGTATCTGAAGATAGAGATCGGCTTCTTTAGCGGTATCTGTTTTTCTGGGATCAACAACAATGACCTTGAGATCCGGATTATTTTTACGTGCATCCTCAAGACGTCTATACAGAATTGGGTGAGCAAAAGCAGTATTAGATCCGGTAATAAAGATCGTAGATGCCAAATCAATATCTTCATAGCAGCAGGGTGGAGCATCCATCCCCAAGGTTTGCTTGTAGCCAGCTACCGCGCTAGACATACAAAGGCGTGAGTTGGTATCAATATTGTTAGAGCCAATCAAGCCCTTCATTAACTTATTGAAGATGTAATAGTCTTCGGTCAGCAATTGACCAGAGACATAAATACCAACAGATTCTGGACCATGCTCTTTAATGATGTTGGCAAATTTTTGGGCAACAGTTTGAATTGCCTCGGTCCAAGAAACATCTGTCGGCTCTTCGCCCCTTGTTTTGCAGATAGCAGGTGAACCCAGCCGAGCCTGCATCTGAAGGCTTGGGTTTGCAGTGAGATGAAGGGTGGAGCCTTTACTGCAGAGTCTGCCAAAGTTTGCAGGATGATCGGGGTCGCCGCGAACCCCAGTTACCTCGATCTTCCCCTTATTTTCTGCAGTTTCAATAATGACGCCACAGCCAACACCGCAATAGCAACAGGTGCTCTTAACTTCAGCCATGAGTAGCTTGCAATTCCTCGCGGCTTAGCCAAACCACACCAGACTCTACTTTGACTGCAAAGGATTTAGCGCAGCCTTCATCCGGGGCAACGGCACAGCCAGTGGAGAGATCTATATTCCAGGAATGCAGTGGGCAGGTGACGGATTTACCATGAACAATACCCTGCGAGAGAGGGCCACCCTTGTGCGGGCACTTATCCAATACGGCAAATACTTCGTCTTCTGAATTTCTGAAAATTGCTATTTGACCCGCAGGTGCCTCAATAACGCGAGCGCCTAGGACTGGTATTTCTTCGACCGTTGTGATTTTTTGCCACTGATCAAGTTGGACGGTATTAGACATTTCCAACCTCGACAATAGGAATGGTTTTAAATTGACGAATATCTACACCAGCGCGTTCGAAGTCCTTCCAGGGATCTGGAGCATCTTTTAGATCAAACAGCAGTCTTTCATAGAGAGCTTTACGACTTTCAGCATCGTCGACCACCTTTTGCTTAATGTATTCCATGCCAACTCTTGCCAAGTAATGGACAGTTCGATCCAAATACCAAGCTTCTTCGCGGTACAGCTGTAAGAAGGCACCAGAATATTCACGAACTTCCTCAACAGTTTTAACTTTACAGAGAAATTCCGCTACTTCAGTTTTAATGCCGCCGTTACCACCAATATAGAGCTCCCAGCCAGACTCAACGCCAATGATGCCAACGTCTTTGATGCCAGCTTCTGCGCAGTTTCGGGGGCAGCCAGACACTGCAAGCTTCACTTTGTGAGGTGCGTACATACCGAAGAGCATTCTCTCTAGATCTACGCCCATTTTCATGGAGGACTGGGTGCCAAAACGACAGTGCTCATCACCAACACAAGTTTTCACTGTGCGAATTGATTTGCCATAGGCATGACCTGACGGCATATCCAACTCTTTCCAAACCGCTGGAAGATCATCCTTCTTGATGCCAAGTAAGTCAATTCGTTGGCCGCCAGTTACCTTCACTGTGGGCACTTGGTATTTCTCAGCAACGTCAGCAATTCTACGTAGCTCAGAAGGAGTAGTTAATCCACCAAACATCCGCGGAATAACTGAGTAGGTGCCATCTTTCTGAATATTGGCATGAGCACGTTCATTAATGAAGCGGGATTGTGGATCATCTTTTGCTTCATGTGGCCATGTGGAGATCAAGTAATAATTTAAGGCAGGGCGACAAGTCGCACATCCGTTAGGTGTCCTCCAGTTTAGTTCGGTGCGAACTTGCTCTTGAGAAATTAAGTGACCTGAGCGTATGGCTTGACGAATTTCATCATGAGAAAGATCGGAGCATCCGCAAATCGATTTCTTTCTGGGGGTTGCTGAATAGTCTGTGCCAAGAACATTCATCAGCACTTGCTCAACTAGGCCTGTACATGAACCACAGGAGCTGCTGGCTTTAGTACATTTCTTCACTTCATCTAGTGTGAATAGACCTTGTTCCCGAATAGCCTTGACAATGGTGCCTTTAGTAACCCCATTGCATCCGCAGATTTCATCTGCATCAGTCATTCCGGCAGCTTTATTGTGACCTTGATGACCAACGTCGCCAATATTGGATTCACCAAACATCAACGTGTCGCGAATTTCTGCAACACTTTGTTCGTCACGCATGAGCTTGAAATACCAAGTGCTGTCTGCTGTATCGCCAAACATGCAGGCACCAATTAAACGATCATCTTTGAGAACTAATTTTTTATATACGCCGCCAATTGGATCGGCTAGAGTAATTTCTTCAGTGCCTTCGCCGCCCATAAAATTTCCAGCAGAGAACAGATCAACGCCAGTTACTTTTAGTTTTGTTGAGGTTACAGAGCCCTCATAACGACCGATGCCGTACTCAGCAAGATGGTTTGCACAAACTTTAGCTTGCTCAAATAAGGGGGCGACTAAACCATAGGCTGTGCCGCGGTGACTTGCACATTCACCAACTGCATAGACTCTTGGATCAAACGTTTGCAGAGTGTCATTAACAACGATGCCTCTTTGGCAATGTAAACCTGCAGACTCAGCTAAAGCTGTATTGGGCTTAATACCCGCCGCCATAACAACTAAGTCAGCCGGTATTCCTAGCCCACCTTTAAAGCGGATATGGCTAACACGATCTCCGGCTGCATTAGGGGTAATTGCCTCAGTAGAAGTTTTCAGTAAAAACTTAAGACCTTTTTCTTCCAAGGATTTTTGTAGCAAATCAGCCGCTGTTTTATCTAACTGTCTCTCCATCAACCATTCGGCAAGATGGACCACGGTCACACTCATACCCCTGAGAGCTAGACCATTTGCAGCTTCTAGACCAAGCAGGCCGCCACCAATGACAACGGCATTTTTGTAACGCGTCGCCACATCAATCATCTCATTGGTATCTTTAATATCACGATACGCAATCACGCCAGGTAAATCATTTCCTGGAACAGGCAAGATGAATGGTAAAGAGCCAGTAGCTAGCAATAAGCGATCGTAGCTTTCAACGGTGCCATCATCGGCAATAACAGTGCGCTCTTTGCGATCAATCTTAGTTATGGTTTTGCCAAGATGAAGATGGATGCCATTACTCTTGTACCAATCGAGGTCATTTAGAACAATTTGCTCAAGAGTCTGTTCGCCAGCCAATACTGGGGACAGCAAAATGCGGTTGTAGTTGGGATGGGGCTCAGCACCAAAGATGGTGATGTCATAAAGCTCTGGGTCGAGCTTTAATAGTTCCTCGATGGTCCTAACTCCGGCCATCCCATTGCCAATCATGACGAGTTTTTGTTTTTTCATGCTTTGATCTTGAAGCTATCTGCATAAGCAGCAGGGTTGGAGCCATTCCATACAACGCCATCGAATAATTTACTTGTGCGCATATCACTCTTGGGTAGGGGCGTTTTAGTGGCTGTTGCTGCCTCTTTATAAAGAGCAATGTTATTAACCTTTTTAGCGACAGCCAAATAATCAGGATGTTCTTTTAATAGACCCCAGCGCTTATGCTGAGTCATGAACCACATACCATCTGAAAGGTATGGAAAATTAACCGAACCGTCGTTATAAAACTTCATTGCATGCGGATCATCCCAAGTTTTACCAATGCCATTGTTATAGCGTCCCATCATACGATCTTGAATAACGTTGATGTCAGTATTAATGAATGAAGGTGCTGAAACCACTTCGGCTGTTTTATGTTTATTGCTAGTTGAGGCATCAATGTATTTACTAGCCTCTAGCATGGCTGATACAACGGCGCGGCATGTATTTGGATACCTCTTTGCAAAATCTCCAGTTGATCCAAGAACTTTCTCGGGGTGATCTTGCCAAATAGCCTGGGTGGTGATGGCTGTGAAGCCAACATCATCAATAATTGCACGAGCGTTCCAAGGTTCTCCTACACAAAATCCATCCATATTACCGCTGCGCATATTCGCAACCATTTGTGGAGGCGGAACGGTTGTGATTTTCGCATCCTTAAATGGATTAATTCCATAATTTGCTAGCCAGTAATAAAGCCACATTGCATGCGTACCAGTTGGGAAAGTTTGAGCAAAAGTATAGTCACGCTTCTCTTTATCCATAAGGGCTTTAAGGCTGGCACCGTCAGTAACACCTTTTTTGTAAAGCGCTTTAGAGAGACTGATTGCTTGTCCATTGTTATTAATGCTCATTAATACCGACATATCTTTTTGTTGACCGCCAATACCCATCTGCAATCCATAAACTAAACCATACAGAATGTGTGACATATCATTCTCACCGTTGACAAGCTTGTCGCGAATAGCTGCCCAAGATGCTTCTTTGGTAGGAATGATCTTGACGCCATACTTTTTATCCAAGCCAAGATGGTTGGCCATAACCACTGATGAGCAGTCAGTCAGAGCGATAAAACTTACCTTCACATCAGTTTTCTCCGGAGCATCAGAGCCTGCAGCCCATGCCCCTGCTTTAACCATTGGATCTATCAGAGAGAGAATGCTGGCAGAGCCAATACCTTGAATGAGTTTGCGTCGTACAGAGTTGGTATCTGAAGTGGCTGAAATAACAGTTTCTGGTGTTATTAATTTAGCTTTGATGTTTTCTTTCATGCTGGGCTCCTTTGGTCGATAACTAACAATAAGGAATTTTGATTTCTAGGAATTTTCTGAATGCTCTGAAATGGTGCTCCAAAAGAATGCATGAACACTTTTGGTTCATTTGTTAGGCTTAGAGGGGTTGCTGACTGTTACAAATGATGCATGGAACAAATTGCACCATTAAGAGTTCGAGCCCCTAAATTAGATGGGCTAGCGTCCGGCGTTTACCTCATTGGCGCTGGACCTGGAGCTGCCGACCTCATTACTGTTCGCGGCTCGAGAATTTTGGCTCAGGCAGACATCGTTTTCTATGACGCACTCATTGATCTTTCCATGTTGGATTGGTGTTCTAGCGCTAAATTGGTGCAAGTTGGTAAAAGATGTGGGTCACATTCGAGCTCTCAGCACTTTATTAACAAGCAATTGGTGGACGCTGCTAGCAAGTATCCAGTAGTGGTGCGCCTCAAAGGTGGGGATCCGCTAATTTTCGGTCGAGCGCAGGAGGAGATTGATGCCCTTGAGAAGGCAAATATTCCTTATGAAATTGTTCCGGGAATTACTACAGCCTTAGCGGCTTCTGCTGAATTGAAACAGCCGCCCACAACACGCGAACTAAGCCGTACCTTGACACTGACAACCTTGCCTGGTCGTTGTGCGCATGAAGATTATAAAACCGCCATCTATTACATGGCGCGTGACCAGTTATCTGAGGTTGCTACAACCTTATTGACTCAAGGCTACTCAGCGAATACACCCGTTTGTTTAATGGAGTCAGTAAGCCTTCCAGCGCAGCGCAGTTTTGCTTGTACCTTAGATCAATTGCGTTTTGGTGATGTTCATGATCATTTTTTAGATAAGCAACCAGTAGTAGTGATGGTGGGAGAAGTTTATAGAAAAAAACTTCAGACTTTATTTCCTTTCATTGAGTCACAAAATCATTTCAATCTATTTCAAAAAGCATCTTAATTATTTATTAGGAGATACACATGAATTCATATCGTCCGTTTGATCCAGATAGGCCGTTATTTAGTAACCGCTGCAGTTGTGGACAGCATGCTTCTGAGCTAGACCATGCAAATTCTCTATCAGCAAAAATGGATGTCGAGCAAGAGAGTGCTGATTTTGTAGAGGCTAGTTTAGTAAAAGCATTGTTTCCTCAAGAAAGTCGCCGCCGTGCATTCTTAAAAGCAGTTGGAGCTGGTGGCGCCATGAGTGCCTTATCAGGCTTCTTGCCAGTAGGTGCCTTACAGGCTATGGCTCAGGAAAAAGCACCGCTTGAAAAGCCGGATCTGAAGATCGGCTTTATTGCTATTACTTGTGCGACACCGCTCATTATGGCTGACCCTTTGGGTTTCTATAAGAAGCAAGGCTTAAATGTAAGTTTGAATAAAACTGCGGGCTGGGCATTGATTCGAGACAAGATGCTCAATAAAGAACATGACGCCTCTCATTTCCTATCACCTATGCCGATTTCAATGTCAATGGGTTTGGGATCAGATCCATCTCAGATGCGCGTTGCGACAATTCAAAACGTGAATGGACAAGCAATTACTTTAGCGAATAAACATAAAGATAATCGTGATCCAAAAAATTGGAAAGGTATGAAGTTTGCGGTTCCGTTTGAATACTCAATGCATAACTTTTTATTGCGTTATTACGTAGCGCAAGCAGGATTGGATCCAGATAAGGATATTCAAATTCGAGTCACGCCACCGCCAGAGATGGTCGCTAATCTACGTGCAGGTAATATCGATGGTTTCTTGGGGCCGGATCCATTTAATCAGCGGGCTGTTTATGATGAAGTTGGCTTTATCCATATTCTGACTAAGCAAATCTGGGATGGTCATCCTTGCTGTGCTTTTGGAACCTCAGAAGAGTTCATTAGGAAAAATCCAAATACATTTGCAGCTCTTTATCGTGCGGTACTCAATGCCTCCACCATGGCACGCGATCCTGCGAATAGACCTTTAATTGCGAAAGTTATTTCTCCGCAAAACTATTTGAATCAACCTGAAACAGTCGTGATGCAGGTCTTGACGGGTAAGTTTGCAGATGGTCTTGGAAATGTACAGAATGTCCCGGATCGAATCGACTTTAATCCGATTCCGTGGTACTCCATGGCAACCTGGATGTTGACTCAAATGCAGCGCTGGGGCTATGTCAAAGGTGATGTGAATTACAAAGACATCTCTGAAAAAGTGTTTCTCCTTACCGATGCCAAAAAATATATGGGTGAGACTGGTATT
The DNA here is from genome assembly GCF_001659725.1 of Polynucleobacter wuianus. NCBI lineage: Bacteria > Pseudomonadati > Pseudomonadota > Betaproteobacteria > Burkholderiales > Burkholderiaceae > Polynucleobacter > Polynucleobacter wuianus. The sequence goes on from NZ_CP015922.1 coordinate 1,673,862, forward strand.
GCTGTGCCTCCATTAGCTAAGGTTGGATACAAAAAAGACAAGATTATGGGTAAAGAGTTTGACCCTAGTCAGCCAGCAGCCTATTTGAAATCTTTTCAAACTAGTAAAGCGTGAATTTAAGGTAAATGAATGAAAACGTTATCAATTAAGGTAAAAGGCGCAATTCTTTCTGTTGCAATCCTTCTGATGTGCTTGCTTGTATGGCACGTTTCGACAACGCAAAAGGTGTCACCCCCGCCCGGATTTTCTGCAAACTCAAGTGAGTACAACAGCTTAATGGGTCAAGGCGGAGGAGCATCAGTTCAAAAAACAGGATTTCCAACCTTAACGCAGATGGGGCAAACCATTTATAAGCAACTGTCACATCCTTTTTATGACAATGGTCCTAACGATAAAGGAATTGGTATTCAACTGGCTTATTCCTTAGTTCGTGTTGGTTTGGGTTTTTTATTGGCAATGATTGTGGCAATCCCATTTGGATTTTGGATTGGAATGTCGCCTTTAGCGTACGAGGCATTTAATCCTTTCATTCAAATACTAAAACCAATTTCTCCCTTAGCGTGGATGCCGATTGCTCTATACACTATTAAAGACTCTTCAATTTCTGGAATATTTGTGATCTTTATTTGTTCTGTATGGCCAATGCTTTTAAATACTGCATTTGGAGTAGCTAGTGTCCGTAAGGAATTATTAAATGTCACCAAAACATTAGAAGTTTCTCCCCTGCGAAAGGCATTCTTGGTAATTCTTCCTGCTGCTGCACCAACAATTTTGACAGGTATGCGTATTTCTATGGGTATTGCATGGCTGGTGATCGTTGCTGCTGAGATGCTTGTTGGCGGAACGGGTATCGGATATTTTCTATGGAACGAGTGGAACAACTTATCGCTCTCCAGTGTGATTTTTGCGATTCTTTTAATTGGTATTGTTGGAATGTTATTAGATACCGCATTTGCTAAGTTACAAAAGGCGGTTGCGTATGCAGAATGAAAATATTTTTCTCAAAGTTTCAAATCTTAGTAAGTCATATAAAGCTGATGCACCGCCAGTATTTGAGGGTATCGATTTTGAAATCGAAAGAGGGGAGTTCGTTTGTATTATTGGACACTCTGGATGTGGAAAAACCACTATTCTGAATGTGCTCGCAGGTCTTGAGGAGTCAACTGGCGGTGATGCAATTATGCTTGGTAAACATATTCAGGGGCCCGGTCTTGAGAGAGGAGTTGTTTTTCAAGGACATGCATTGATGCCTTGGATGACAGTATTGCAAAACGTTGCCTTTGCTGTGAAGTCAAAGTATCCCGATTGGTCAAAAGAGCAGATTAACGAGCATTCCAAAAAGTATTTGGAGATGGTTGGTTTGGTAAATGCTGAATCAAAAAAACCATCAGAATTATCTGGAGGTATGAAGCAAAGAGTTGGTATTGCTAGAGCCTTTGCAATTGAGCCTAAAATGCTACTGCTTGATGAGCCCTTTGGTGCTTTAGATGCGCTAACTCGTGGAGTGATTCAGGATGAGCTCCTCAAAATCTGCAAAGAAACCAATCAAACTGTCTTTATGATCACCCATGATGTTGATGAGGCAATCTTACTTTCAGACAAAATCATGTTGATGAGCAATGGTCCTAATGCACGCATCGCTGAAATTGTAGTTAATACCCTGCCTAAAGGTCGCCAAAGAGCAAGCTTGCATCATGACCCAATGTACTATCCAATGCGCAATCACTTAGTTGATTTCTTAGTCAATCGATCAAAGGATTTGCAAATAAAGGGTGCAAAGGGTGAGTTGGATGGTTACAAGCCAGTCATAGTCCTTCCAGGTATTGATGCAGCTGTAGCTTAATAAATTAAATCAGGAGAAGAAGATGGATCGTTCAGTAGTTACACAGAAAATTATCGAAGCCAAAGTTCGCAAAGGCATGAAGTGGAGTGATATTGCCAAAGCCATTGGCGAGTCTAAGGAGTGGGTTACTGCAGGCTGCTTAGGCCAAATGACTTTTACCAAAGCCCAGGCTGAAGCTGCTGGCAAGTTATTTAACTTAACTGATGAAGAAATGGCTTGGTTACAAATTGTTCCTTATAAAGGCTCTTTACCAACTGCAGTACCAACAGATCCATTGATCTATCGTTGGTATGAGATTGTTAACGTGTATGGCACTACTATCAAAGAACTGATTCATGAAGAGTTTGGCGATGGCATTATGAGTGCGATTGATTTCTCCATGGATATTAAGCGTGAGCCTGACCCGAAGGGCGATCGTGTTCAAGTAGTTCTTTCGGGTAAATACCTTGCTTATAAGACTTATTAATCAACCTTGCCTCTCAGTTAGCCACCTTCGGGTGGCTTTTTATTAGAGTATTCTTAGTCATAAATGATTAAACAATAGAGATTAAGCATGTCAGATAGCATTAATTTCAAAACGCTGGTGAGTCAAATCGGCGAGGCTGTGATTATTTCTGATCGGGATGAAAATATCTTGTTCTGGAATGCTTCCGCTGAGCGAATTTTTGGCTATAGTGAAGATGAGGCTTTAGGAAAAACTCTCAGCATCATTACGCCTGAGCGTTTTAGGGAGCGCCATTCTAAGGGCTACTTTCACACGATGGAAACTGGAAAAACCAAGTATGGCAATACTTTACTGCGGGTTCCAGCGATTCATAAAGATGGTAGATCTATTTCAATTGCATTTTCAGTAACCATGATTTTTAATGACCAGGATCAGCCCGTTGCGATTGCAGCCATTATTCGCGATGAAACGGAGCGATTCCAGGAAGAACGCAAGCTCAAAGAAAAATTAGCAACTCTTGAGAAAAATACTCAATCTTAATATGAGAGCTATTATTTTTTTTGGGCATGGTGCGCGTGATGAACGTTGGCGTGAGCCTTTTGACCGTCTTGCTGCTTTGTGGCAAGCGCAGAATCCTGATACTCCCGTAGAACTCGCTTTCTTAGAACTTATGCAGCCTTCTTTGTCTGGTGCAGTTCAAAAAATTGTTACACAAGGAATCAAGGATATTTTTGTTGTTCCAGTATTTTTTGGACAAGGGAGCCACTTGCGCAATGACTTTCCTAAAATATTAGAAGAGTGTCGGAGCGAGTTTTCAGAAATTTCCTTAAGTGCTACGCCTGCTGTAGGTGAAAATCTACTTGTTCTGCAGGCGATCATTGATTATGCCGATCATTCTTTGAATTAATTTTATAAAGAATCTTTATCTTTTATGGGTAGCTAGGTTTAATTAGTTACTGTCGCTTAACAAGCGTTACTTTAAGTAACGCTTATATTCATAAAAAGTAATTTGGAGCAATGAGGTGTTAGATGGTTGTTCCAAAATTCCTGTAGTTTTGAAAACCAAAGACCGAGAGACCACTTCTTTTAAATCCCTGAATTTGCTTGCACATTTGCTTACACACCGATACTGACCACCCGCAGACCCCCTGTTTATATGGCTCTATCATGGGCTTCTGCTCTCATAAGAAAGAAGCCTTAGGGGTCTTGTAACAAAGACCTTAATAGATTCAAGAGGTTAGTGGTGAATTAGGTGGTCAAAATTGCTTACACACCGCTTACACACCAGGGCTTTTTTCATGGTGTGTAGTAAATGCGGTTTTAGTGTGGTTTTGCAGTAAAAAGCACCCCTCAAAAGGTGTGTAGTAAAAACAGTTTTAGGGCCCATAGCTCAGTTGGTTAGAGCAGAGGACTCATAGCGAAAGTTGTGCCTTATGCGTGGAAACTGCATAAGGGATGGTGTCAAATTCGGAGAAAGCTAAAGGTAGAAATATCCAAGCTAACGCCGAGCGAAGCTTAGTAAGAAATTACTTTGAACGTGTAGAGACTAGACGGCACCCACCTAAGTAAGGATGTAGATCTTTATATGGTGAAGGCATAGTCCAGGGAGTAATGAAAATTACACAAACCGGAATCCTTTGGTCCTAGGTTCAAGTCCTGGTGGGCCCACCAATGAAATCAATGACTTAGGAATTTCTCCCTAAGTCGTTTTTCTTTCTGTGTCACTCAGTGTGTAAGCAATCTCTATGCCTCTTCCACTAAAGCCCCAATAGTTATAAAGACCCGCCAATGGGGCAATAAACTACTTGGAGATTGTGGTGGTATTTACAAATAGCTGTTTGATACTTGTATTCTTGGCTTTAGGCAATTTACATGTGGAGATTGCAACCCTATTTGCATTGGGATCACTTGTAAGGATGGTATTCGGGAAGTTGATGGAGAAAAAGATCAGTGGCACTCAACCTAATTTATAAAGTGGTATAGACTCACGGCCAGGTGTCGAATTAAGAGGCGCTCTTTCAAGGCTATCAGCGCCTGTATTTAAGATACTATGCCGACGGGAATGCTATTAAATGGGGCTCAGCACGCAAAGACGGTAAAGGGCATAATAAAAATATATTAAAAATAAGAGGTAAAAAATGCTTGATACGCTTATTTTGAGCAGAATTCAATTTGCTTCAAATATGACTTTTCATATTCTTTTCCCAACGATATCCATTGCTTTGGGATGGGTACTTTTCTATTTCAAGGTTAAATTTAATAAGACTGGTGAGTCGGTATGGAGTGAGGCTTATCAATTTTGGGTCAAGATATTTGCCCTAACTTTTGCCCTTGGCGTAGTAAGCGGTATCACGATGAGTTTTCAGTTTGGAACTAACTGGCCTGGATATATGCAAACGGTCGGTAATATTGCAGGACCTTTGCTTGGATACGAAGTTTTATCAGCATTCTTCCTTGAGGCAACTTTTTTGGGGATTATGTTGTTTGGCTCTAAAAGAGTCTCTCAAAGAGCTCATACTATCGCCACATTTTTAGTTGCTTTCGGTACTTCGCTTTCGGCATTCTGGATCATTGCCCTAGATTCTTGGATGCAAACCCCACAAGGGTTTGAGATGATCAATGGCCAAGCACATGCAACCAATTGGATTGAGGTTGTCTTTAATCCCTCAATGCCCTATCGCCTCCTGCACATGATGACAGCATCATTTTTGACAGTAACGTTCTTAATTGCAGGCATTTCTTCTTATCGATATTTGAAGGGCATCAATCTGTCTGGCAACCGAGCACTGATCAAACTGGCAATGACCGTGGCGGTAGTGTTAGCCCCTTTGCAAATTATCCTTGGTGATTCACATGGCCTAAATACTCTAGAGTATCAGCCTGCAAAGGTAGCGGCAATGGAGGGAATTTGGGAAACAACCAAAGGCGCCCCCGCCGTTTTGTTTGCCTTGCCCGATGAAGCTATTAAAGCTAATAAATACGAAATAGCCATTCCAAAGCTGGCATCTTTATATTTGACGCACTCATTTGCGGGTGAGGTGAAGGGTTTGGATGCCTTTCCTGGTGCAACTCCACCAGTCGCCCCCATTTTCTTTGCCTTTCGTATCATGGTCGGCATCGGTATGTTGATGCTCTTAACCGCATTCGTTGGGTTTTATCTGACAAGAAAAAATAAAGAACTACCAACCTGGCTATTAAAGGTTTTAAGCGTGATGACTTTCTCGGGTTGGGTCGGCGTAGTTGCCGGCTGGTATGTGACCGAAATAGGCAGACAGCCTTACCTTGTTAGTGGAGTGCTAAAGACTGCTGATGCGGTTACTAAAGTGCCTACTAATATGGTTTTAGGTACACTCGTTATGTATCTTGCGCTTTATTTGGGGCTCATTGTTTCCTATATCTGGGTTGTTTTTTATTTGGCAAGACAAACTCTTCCCGTGCATATTATTGACGGGCAAAAATCAGGCTTAACTAACAGCATTGCAGGAGCATAAGCATGATTCCTAATTTATCTGAGGCATCTGGTTGGCTACCCCTTTTCTTTTTGGTTGCCATGGGTATTGCAATGGTGGCTTACGTTGTTCTAGATGGATATGACTTGGGTGTAGGCATCCTATTAAATCAGGCAAGCGAATCAGAAAAAGACATCATGATTTCATCAATTGGTCCTTTTTGGGATGCTAATGAAACATGGTTGGTGCTCGGAGTCGGTGTACTCTTGATTGCCTTTCCAATGGCGCATGGCATTATTTTGACTGAGCTCTATCTGCCAGTGGGTATCATGTTGGCCGGTTTAATTTTACGGGGCGTTTCTTTTGACTTTCGTGCAAAAGCACATTTGAGTCAGAAGTCAGTCTGGAACTTCTTATTCTTTTTTGGTAGCTTCTTGGCCGCGGCATCTCAAGGGGTGATGGTTGGTAGAGAAGTGATTGGTTTTGACTCCGGCTACTTAGGGTGGATATTCTCGTTCATCGTGGCACTTTGTTTGCCTGCTGGATATGCCCTATTGGGGGCTGGCTGGCTGATTATGAAGACTTCTGGCGACTTACAGCTTAAGGCAGTAGGCTGGGCAAGAAGGTGTTTGTTATTCACGGCTCTAGGCGTTGGGATCATTTCTGTTGCGACACCATTCTTTAGTTCAGAAATTGCGGCTAAGTGGTTTAACTTTCCTAATGTCTTTTTCTTACTGCCTTTTCCAGTTTTGACCCTGGCGTGTTTTGTCTTAATTGATTTGAACTTGCTAAAAATGCAAAGAAATAAGCCAGCGCCAGTTTGGATTCCTTTTGCCCTTAGTGTAGCCATTTTTGTTTTAGCTTTTTTAGGGATTGCTTACAGCATGTTTCCCTATATCGTCGTAGACAAAATGACAATCTGGGAAGCGGCATCAGCTACAGAGTCATTATGGGTAATATTTTGGGGAGCGGTAGTTGTGCTACCAACCATCATTGGATACACAATTTATTCTTACAAAATCTTCTGGGGCAAAACCGAGCCGCTTAGTTATTACTAGAGTAATAATATTTACATCGCTTGAATCAAGGAAGCTTTAGGATTCGAGCTTTTGAGCATTACTTTAAGTAACGCTCACCAACATTAAGTACAAGTACATTGAAGCAACGAAGTGTTAGATGCTTGCTCTCATAATCCTTTGGTCCCAGGTTCAAGTCCTGGTGGGCCCACCAGAAAAGCAAACCCTCATCAGTAATGGTGAGGGTTTTGTCTTTTAGCCCTTTTGAATTAGTTGCTCAAATGCATTTATGAATGACTCGGGAGGCTGGGCACCTTGTAAAAGGTATTGATTATTAAGAATGATTGATGGAACAGAGCTAATACCAGCACTTGTATAGGTAGCTTCTTCTTCACGCACTTCGTTAGCAAATTCATTGTTTTTGAGTAATTCTTTAGCTCTGTCTTTGTCTAGCCCAGCACGTATTACCGCATCTATCAAGTTTTCTTGATCATCTAAATTTATGGCAAGGCAAAAGTAAGTATTGAGCAATTCTTTTTTAAGATCAGCTTGCTTTTGCAAGTCATATTCTTTGGCAGCCCAATACAAAAGACGGTGGCAATCAAAAGTGTTGTAAACCCTTTTTCTACCTTCTGGATGAAATGCAAATCCAGCTTCTAACGCTTTAGCCCTAATATTAGATTGATTGGCTTTAACTTGGTCCGCAGTTAAGCCATATTTTTCTGTGAGATGCTCAATAGCGTCTTGTCCACCCTTAGGCATATTTGGATTAAGCTCAAAGGGATGAAAATGTACTTCAAAATTTGCCTTATTGCTTAACCCGGCTATGGCCTGATTGAGGTTGCCTAATCCGACAGCACACCAGGGGCAAGCTACATCGGATACATAGTCTATTTTGATAGTAGGTTTCATCGCTTTATTCTACAGAAGCAAATTAGTAATGAAATGAAAGATAAATAAGCTTTACTTAAAGTAATGCTCATCCCTCCAACATACCTCCACAACTCGCCATTAATCCCCACTCTTAGCCATACTTTCTTTTGGCTAAATTGACCCCAGTAATTCATCCAAAGAGGTTGTCCTAGCCTGGTGTCAGAAGCTAAAGTATGTGTATGGCAATTAAAAAAGAAAGTACACATCAACTCATACACCGTACCCAACCCTCTATCAACGCGAGCATTTGCCGTATGGCAATGTCGCTATAAAGTGGATAACAAGTGGATACGAGCCACTACCAAAGAGACTAAGTTTGACTTGGCGATGAATAAGTCTAAAGAGCTGTTGGTGGAAGTGGGATTCGTAAAAATTCTGGGACTCCAGCGACCATTAAGGGCTTATTTGCTATATGGCAAGGTAAAAGTGGGTGATTTATATAGGTTCCAAAAAGGAACTTATTGCGCTATAATGGAACCACCTAACGGAGAACAATCATGTCTATTAACGTGAAATTATCGGAAAACCTTGTTGAGCAAGCTAAAGTGTTTGGAAGTGTTGAGCATCGCTCAGTACCTAAGCAGATTGAGTATTGGTCGCAAATCGGCAAGATCGCTCAAGAAAACCCAGATTTACCATTCTCTTTGATTCGCGAGATCTTGATTGCCGATCAAGAGCCAGTCATTGGTGAGTACGTTTTTAACTAATGCGTTTACTGGTCACGGCCACTTTTGCAAAGGCTACAAAAAAACTGCATACACCGCAAAAGCTAGAGTTAGATGCTGCACTTAAGCTTATTTGCAAAGATCCTGAGATCGGCGAGGCAAAGGTGGGAGATTTGTTAGGCGTATACGTTTATAAATTTAGGTTGTCTCAGCAACAATGTTTATTGGCGTATCGAATTTTGGATGCAGAAAGCATCAAACTATTAACATTTGGCCCGCATGAAAATTTCTATAGAGATTTAAAACGTCAAGACGAGTAATGGGCCTCTTTAATTCAATGATTCATAGTGATAGTCGCTGTGTGAATGGTGTCAAATTCGGAGAAAGCTAAAGGTAGAAATATCCAAGCTAACGCCGAGCGAAGCTTAGTAGAGATACTTTGAACGTGTAGAGACTAGACGGCACCCATCTAAGTTCAGAAATGAATACGGTGAAGGAATAGTCCAGGGAGTAGTGAAAGCTACACAAATCGGAATCCTTGGCTCCCAGGTTCAAGTCCTGGTAGGGCCCACCAGAAAAGTAAACCCTCATCAGCAATGGTGGGGGTTTTGTCTTTTGAGCATTACTTTAAGTAACGTTTTGCAGGATATATAAATTAATGAATTTGTCCACTCAGAGCGAATTCCCTTAGAGCATTACCAGGTGTGATTGTGCTTTTGTAGAGTGGTCCACAGGGAGTATCGGCCATCATCATTGAGAGTGAAAAGCAATTATCTGCATAATGCATGGACTGATAGCCTTCTAGATGATAAGTAAACATATTTAAAATACCAATGATGCTGCGATTGGTTGATTTGCAATAAATCACCTTATCAAGATGATCTAACTCCTGTTGCATAAAAGATTCGCTTACACCTTGAGAAAGCAAGATCTTAAATAGGTATTGTGGGAATCGCTCTACTAGGTTTGATGCTGGAGCTAGTGGCATCAACACTGGTAGTAGGGTTCTTTCATTTACAAACAACGCCACTTGAGGTTTTGAAAATATTGCCTTAGCATACCAATTGCCCAAAATATTGTCTCCCTTCCCAGCGGGTTTGTTTGCGCCTAAAGAGACCCGATCTAATAATTGTTTTGAGCAGTGTAAATAAAACATTGGAAGGCGCCTCTGATTAGGTCTAAGGTCAACTTTCTTTTTACCATATGCGGTAAAAAGTTTGAATTTTATTAAAATCCATAAGCCTTACCGTTACTTAAAGTAACGCTCATTCTCGATTTATTGCCATTAGCCACCACAACTAGCCACAAGTTCTTTTGGCTAAATTGACCCCAGTAATTCATCCAAAGAGGTTGTCCTAGCCTGGTGTCAGAAGCTAAAGTATGTGTATGGCAATTAAAAAAGAAAGTACACATCAACTCATACACCGTACCCAACCCTCTATCAACGCGAGCATTTGCCGTATGGCAATGTCGCTATAAAGTGGATAACAAGTGGATACGAGCCACTATCAAAGAAACCCAACTTAGTTTGGCGGTTAATAGGGTTAAAAGAGCCTCAGAGTATCGTTAAACGCTATTTAAGCAGGGTTTCTTGTCAATTCCTGACTAAAAACTTTACAATGATTTCATAAAACTTTACAATAATTCCATAAAACTTTACAAAAATAGACATGAAATTTGCCAATACAAAGCGCTCCCAAGAGGTACGCCAGTTCTTGGTAAATGGCGTTAAAGCCAATCAACTCGATTTAGCTCATGCTGCAATGGCAAAGTTTGGCCTTACTAGGCAGGCTATCCATGCACATTTTGCAGCCTTAGTTAAGGATGGATTTTTAGCTTCCAGCGGAAGTACCAAGGCGCGTGTATATCAATTAGGTATAAAGCGATTTCATGACGGTCTATTTAAATTAAAGGGACTGGAAGAGTCTGAAGTCTATTCAAGTGACTTTAGTGAAATATTTAATGGCTTGCCTAAAGAAATTGCCAATATTTGTCATTACGGCTTTACTGAAATGCTAAACAACGCCATTGATCACTCAGAGGGTACTGAGGTCTATATTCATGCAGAAAGAACGCCTGATTTTGTTTCAATAGCTATTGTTGACAATGGCGAGGGAATTTTTAACCATATTGCTAGATTATTGAAGTTACATAATCCACGTGAGTCTATTTTGGAGTTGAGCAAAGGAAAGCTTACAACTGATCCAAGAAATCATACTGGGCAAGGAATCTTTTTCTCATCCCGAGCTTTTGATGAATTCTTTATTTTCTCTGGTGATTTAGTCTTTACGCATGCTGACGGTTCGGGAATAGACTTTTTACTACATAACGAAAACAGTCATCAAGGAACCAGGGTTGTCATGAAAATAGCGCTTAATTCAGAAAGAGTATTGCGTACGGTATTTGATAGTTTTAGTGGTACGGAAGATGAAGATTACGCGTTTAATAAAACCGTTGTTCCAGTGAAGTTGGCTCTATACGAAGGTGGGCAACTTATTTCGCGTTCGCAGGCGAAGCGAATTTTAAATCGTGTTGATCGTTTTAAGACTGTACTATTAGATTTTAAAGGTGTTGGATCAATTGGTCAGGCCTTTGCGGACGAAGTGTTTCGTGTTTTTATTAAACAAAATCCGCAAATTACCATTCACCCTATTAATGAGAGCTTAGAGGTTAAAAAAATGATTAAGGCTGCTCAAAGCAATTTAGGATAGAGACACTACGGCACCCAACAAAGTTCAGGAATGGATATGATGATGGCATAGTCCAGGGAGTAGTGAAAGCTACACAAACCGGAATCCTTTGGTCCCAGGTTCAAGTCCTGGTGGGCCCACCAGAAATGAAAATACCAACCTTCGGGTTGGTATTTTTTTGAGTATTACTTTAAGTAACAGTTGTAACAGCAGATTTGTAATTATAGGTAATTGGTAAATTTATTATTCAGCAGTTATACCCGTAAGGCGGATAATCTCGGCCCATTTTTTATTTTCACTCACCATATACGTTCCAAAGCTTTGAGGGCTCTGGCTGGGCGTAACCATATTACCTGCCTCCTCATAAGTTGTCTTAAGAGATTTGTTATTAAGAGCGCTGGTAATGCCTTGAAATAAAGTGTCAATCTTATCTCGAGGTGTTTTGATCGGGGCCCACATGCCAAACCATGATTCTTGAATTGTTAACTCATTTTTCATAATTTCATTTAGTGTTGGTACATCTGGTAACTGCGTTAAGCGATTTTTGCTTGTTACGGCAAGTGCACGCACTTTTCCTCCCTTAACCAATGGCACGGCCGTACCTGCTATTGGAAAGGCAAATTGTGTATCGCCCCGAATTAAAGATGTAGCAATTTCTACCGATCCTTTTAATGGGATGTGAACTACCTTTAAATTATTCAATGTTACAAATGTTGCCCCCGCAATATGCGCTGAAGTGCCAATTCCACCTGATCCATAATTCATAGATCCTGGGTTAGCTTTGGCAGCAGCGATTACGTCCTCAACCCTTTTGTAAGGTGAGTCTGCTGAGACCATCATCACTGTTGGGAACGAGTACATGTTACTAATGGGCGCAAAATCTGTTAGGGGGTTAATTGAAATTTCTGGCTTAATAATTTTTTGGATTAACTGTATGTTTGATCCAAGCATAAGGGTATAGCCATCAGGTGCTGACTGTGAGGCATATTGAGTCGCCAGTACGCCGCCAGCACCAACTTTATTCTCAATGATGACTGCTTGCTTAAAAGTGTCTCCCAGATAAGGCGCTGCTTGTCTTAGCTGTATATCCGGACCACCTCCAGCTGCGTATGGGCAGACTATTTTGATCGAGTTACTTGGAAATCCTGTCTGCCCATATGATGCAAAAGGATATAGGCTAATGCCGGGGATGGTAATTAGAAACTCTCGACGTTTCATGCTGTATCCTAATTTTCTTATTTCAGATCCTATCGACTCATATCAATCACAATCCTACCCTTCGATTTACCTGCCAGCGTGAGATCTAGGTAATGTGATAGCTCTTCAATGCCAATGATGCTGGCGATTTCTTTTAAATGGGTCGGGCGATATTCATTAGCAATCTTCTTCCAAACTTTTTCTCTTATATTCATAGGTGAGTTTGCATTGATGCCAATCAAACGAATTCCTCTGAGAATAAATGGAATTACAGTAGTCTCAAGTTCTGCTCCACCTGCATTTCCAAAGGCAGCGATTACTCCGCCTGGTTGCATCACGCGAGTGATCCAAGATAAAATAGAGCCGCCAACTGAGTCAATTGCTCCTGCCCATTGCGCTTTTTCAAGTGGCTTAAATTTACTCTCTGATGAAATTCGTGCAATGACTTCGGTGGCACCGAGGTTTTTAAGATATTCCACCTCATTTGGTTTGCCACTCATAGCAGTAACTTGATAGCCTCTTTTCGACAACATATCAATTGCAATAGTGGCTACACCGCCAGTTGCTCCGGTTACCAGGATTGGGCCGCTTATTGGATTGAGGCCGTTTAGCTCCATTAAGTCAAGAGATAGTCCCGCCGTATAACCTGCTACACCGATAGTGGCGGCATCAAGAAGCGTGAGGCCTTGAGGTATTTTCATGGCCCAATCTGCATTGACCCGTGCATATTGGGCATGCCCACCATCATGATCAACTCCAAGCCCGTAACCATTTACCAATACCTGATCACCTGGGCTAAAGCGTGAATCAAGCGATTCAACCACTATGCCAGTCAAATCAATACCGCTAATTCTTGGCCATTCACGCACTATATTATTAAGACCTTTCGAAGCTAATGCATCCTTATAATTAATACTAGAATATGCCACCTTGATGATCACATTGCCGGGGCTTAAAGAGTCCAATTGAATAGATTCAATTTTTCTGGTGACTGCTCCATCTAAGGAGTGAAGGCGAAAAGCTTTAAAAGGTGCATTCATGTTATTGGGCTTTGATGTTGGCTTGTTTAGCAACTTGTGACCACTTGATTGTTTCAAGTCTGATATGTTCAGCAAACTCGGTAGGAGTGCTTCCAACAAATTCCACCCCTTGTTTTTGCATGCCCTCGCGAACATCAGGCATCTTTATGACTGTTTGAATGGCGCTATTTAGGCGATTGATAATAGGAGTCGGTGTGCCTGCTGGTGCCAAAATTCCCCACCAGGAATATGCTTCCATTGGGTATCCCAATTCCTTTAATGTTGGAACATTCGGCGTAATATTTGCTCTATTCGGCATGGCAATTGCTAATGGGACTGCATTGCCCGCGTTAACTTGCGCCATTACTGGACCATAATTATCAAAACTTAATTGAACCTGCCCGCCAATAAGGGCGGTTGTTGCTTCTGAACTTCCCTTGTAAGGGATGTGATAGAGGTTACTTTTGGAGTCACTTTTAAATAGCTCTCCAGCCAAATGTCCAATACTGCCATTTCCCGGCGTTGAATAAGATAGGCCGTCGGGTGTTGATTTTGCTTTAGCAAGTAACTCAGCAATACTTTTAATATTTGAATTATTTGTAACAAAAATATAAACGGGAACTTTAGTAATAAGCGTTATCGGAGCTAAATCCTTTTGAGTGTCATAAGGCAATTTCTCAAATAATGCGGGATTTGTTGCAAGGTTTGCTGTACCCATCAACAAGGTATAGCCATCGGCAGGGGCTCTCGCAACTGCGAGTGTTCCTGTTTGTGTTGAAGCACCTGGTTTATTTTCAACAATCACTGTTTGGCCAAGTATCGACCCTAATTTCTGACCAATTGTTCTCGCAACATTATCCGCGCCACCACCTGCGGCGTAAGGGACAATGATTTTGATGGAGCGATTAGGATAGCTTGCATCCTGGCCAAAAGCGTTAAAAGCAGATGTTACGTAGAGCAAAGAAAATATCGCTATATGAAGTTTATTTTTCATAATTTCTCCAAAAATTAAAATGTTAGTTAAAGGTATGCCCTGCTTTTTTGAACGTATTTCTAGCGATGTTTAGTTGATGAATTTGACTCGTTCCCTCATAGAGGCGGAAAAGACGCACATCTCGATAAAATCTCTCAATCGGGTTATCTGAAATATAACCATATCCACCTAGCATCTGTACACAACGATCGGCAACCCTTCCACACATTTCCGAGGAGAAATATTTGCAGATGGAAGCTTCCATGCTGACATCTTCTCCAGAGTCACGTTTTCGAGCAGTTTCTAAAACAAGTGCTTTAGCAGCATAAATTTCAGTTTGACAGTCTGCAATCATCGCCTGCACTAATTGAAAAGTGCCAATAGACTTGCCAAATTGCTCTCTGACAGATGCATAGTTCACAATTTCATCTAACATGCGAATGGCTGGACCAATACAAAGTGCTGCTAAATGTATGCGTTGCTTATTTAATACTTTCATTGCAGTTTTAAAGCCTGCGCCCTCTATCCCGATCAGGTTGCTACCAGGAATACGGCAGTTTTCAAAATGTACCTCTGAAACCGGGGATCCTGCTTGCCCCATTTTTTTATATGGGCTACCAACAGTGAGTCCTGGCGTATTTCTTTCTATTAAAAATGCAGAAACACCATCAGCCTTAGGCTTGCTCTGATCTGTTCTTGCCATAACGGTAAATAGATCAGATATGGGCGCATTAGTAATAAAGCATTTGGTACCATTTAAGATGAAATCATTTCCCTCTTTTCTTGCCGAAGTTTTTAAAGAGGCAGCATCAGAGCCTGCATCAGGCTCGGTAATTGCAAAGCACCCGGTAATTTCACCGCTAGCTAGTCTGGGTAAATATTTTTCTTTTTGTGCTTCTGATCCATCGGCAACTAAAGCCTCCGATCCAATTCCAGTGTTGGTTCCTACTCGCGCACGAAAGGCAACAGAGCATTGCGATATTTCCATAGCGGCCAATACCAGTTCTTCAGTCGTCATACCGAAACCGCCATATGTCTCTGGAATTGAGAATCCAAATAGTCCGAACCCAGCCATATCGGCCACTAAATCTGGGGGCACCTCATGTAGTAATTCAACTTCCGCTTCACGAGGAATAAGTTTATTCTGGCAATACTTTTTTAGTGAGTCTAAAAAAGAAGAGAATTCGTTTGGGTTACGAATCATAGGGCTCCTTTAATCAAGGTATAAAATTTCATTGCGAAGCCTCGCTATCAAAAGCCCCATAACGTCGGCTTACCCATTCTGCGATCATGCAAGGCCGCTCCTTATCTTCTTGCTCTATAGATACATTCCAAATAATTTGTACTCCACCTTTAAATGCCTCAAGGGAGGTTAAGGTGAAATGAGCGCGCACTCTAGAATTTACTAAAACTGGATCAGTAAATCTGACTTTATTAGCTCCATAATTGATCGACAATGTAACGCCATCAATGTGAACAGTATCTGTGAAAAATCTACTTAAGAGTGAGAGGATTAAAAAGCCATGAGCTATTGTGACGCCATAAGGGGATTCTTTAGCAGCTCTTACTGGGTCTACGTGTATCCACTGATTATCTCCACCGGCCTCTGCAAATAAATCAATACGCTGTTGAGTGATTTCCTGCCAATCGGAAGGGGGAAGCTGTTTGCCAACCCAGTTTTTTAGTTCGTTAAGAGAGCCAAGTGTAATTTTGTGCATGCAGTACCCCTTTTATATAACGTTGCTAGCTTTTAGTTTGGAAATTTCTTCATCACTCAAGCCAAGTTCAGAATAAAAAGAAATATTATGGGCGCCAGTTTTCGATCCACTATGGGGGATATATTCGGGTATGCCAGAAAAACGCGGAACGATACAAGGAGCCGGAATACTACCTAAATCTTCATCAGGCAGCCTGATAATTGCATTACGTTCTATAAAGTGGGGATCATTCAAGACATCATTAATGTCATAAACCTTTGTAAAAGGAACATCATGCCGGTTAAGGGCTATTGCTAACATTTCAAAATTTAGCGAAGAGCACCAGGTAGAGATAATTTGGTCTATTTCATCTAAATTCTTTAGGCGCAACTGATTATTAGAAAATTTAGGATTGTTTGCCAATTCTTCCATTCCCATTGCAGAACAAAACCGCTTAAATATTGGATCAGAAGAGCCAACTACGCTAACCCAAACCTCATCAGATGTTTTGTAAATATTAGAAGGGGCTGTATATGTTGCCCTTGATCCGGCACGCCCGCGAATGTAATTTAATTGATCCAGCTCTACTGCGAGTGGATCAAGTAGACGCATCATGGCCTCGGTTGCGGATAGGTCGATTTCCCTGCCGACCATATCTTTTGCTCGAGAGCTCTCAACTAAAGCTGCTGCTATAGAGAACGCGCCAAATAATCCGGAAACTACATCTCCTAAAGGGTAATTCATATGCTGCGGGGGGCCATCGGCCATTCCAGTTAAGTTTGTAAAACCACTCATTGCCTCAAAGATGCGAGCAAAGCCTGGCCTTCTGGCATAGGGGCCGGTCTGACCAAACCCAGTAAGGCGAAGAACAATAAGCTGAGGATTGGCTTGATGTAAGGTTTTGATATCCAGGCCCCATTGATCAAGGGTGCCAGTCCTAAAATTTTCTACTAGCACATCAAATGAGGGCAGCATTCTCAAAAAAATTTCTTTTCCCTCAGGCTTTCGCACATCTAGAGTAATGCCTTGTTTGCCTCTATTGGTAACTTTCCAATATAAAGAATGATGGTCCTTCATGGGGGCAAAAGTTCTTAAAGGGTCACTACTAGCAGGTAGCTCGAGTTTGGTGACTTCAGCACCTAGGTCAGCGCAAAGCGTCGCTGCAAATGGACCAGCAATTACGGTGGCCATATCGAGGATACGAACGCCGGATAAAGGGCCTTTATTGGTTACTGCTGCCTTAGGTGTACTCATATTCTTTTAGTCGGTTTTGGTAGGAATTTCTATTGAATCAGAGAAAATCATGATCATCAGTGTGTTTCGCTAGGCGAAACACTTGTTAGAATAGATTGCGATCCAGCAGGAAAAGAATCAGGATCTATAAACCTTGAAAGGGATAAAAGTCGTGATCGATCGTCAGTTTGCAATTAATCTAAGTAGGGGCCTAGAAGTGCTGAGGGCGTTTAATCCTGCCGACCAATTACTTGGTAACAAAGAGTTGTGTGAAAGAACTTCGCTACCTAAGGCAACAGTTTCGCGCCTAACTTACACGCTTGAAAAATTGGGTTACTTATTAAAGGTGGATCGATTGCAAAAATATCGCCTTGGACCTGGTGTTTTAATGCTGGGTTATCCCATGTTGGCTGGTTTAGAAATCCGGCATTTAGCTCGCCCTCATATGGAGCAGTTAGCCACTAAAACAAAGTGGACGGTTAACTTGGGAATGCTTGGGCGTCTTGAAGTTGTATATATAGACGCATTGCGATTGGATCGTCGGAATTTCCTAAAGCCAGATATTGGAAGTAGTAGGCCACTTTTAACTACTTCGATAGGACGCGCTCTTTTGCTGGCCTCTTCGGAAAAAGATCAGAACGCTATTTTAAATAGAATAAAGATTGCTTATCCGACCCAGTATCGTAAGGACGTACACCACTTTAATCGAGATAAAGCTTTTTATGAGAAAAATTCGTACTGCCTGAGTCTTGGGGATTGGGAGTCAAATGTATGTGCTGTATCAGTCCCGCTTAGGGTTGGAAGTAGTGACGATCCAACTATTGCGCTCAATTGCACTCTTAGTGGTTCAAAGCTTTCTCAACAAGAGATCCATCAATCCATTATTCCGCATTTATTTGAAGCAAAACACAATATTGAAAAGGATAGCGGAAGAATTTTTATCAGTAGAAAATATTGAGAGATTTATAAAAAATAATCTTTATAGGGGTTTGCAATGAGTTACGAGTGCATTGATTTAAGAGTTGATAGCGGCGTGGCATTTCTTTTTCTTAATAGACCAAGTAAGCATAATGCCTTAAACGATCAGATAAGACATGAGCTTATCAACGCTCTTGAGTCGGTATCAAATGATGAGAGTATATTCGCTGTTATTTTGAGTGGAAATGGGGTTAGTTTTTGTGCGGGTGGTGATATTGAGGCGATGGCTAAAAGGCTTGAGATTCAAGCTGGCGAAATAGCTATCAAGGGGTGGAAGAGACATCAAGAAATTCAGCGAATGATTACGCTGATTCACAATATGCCAAAACCCATTATTGCTGCAGTAAATGGCTCAGCTTTTGGATTGGGCGCTGATTTAGCGCTAGCATGTGATTTCATTATTGCCAGTGAAAATGCGTTGTTTTGCTGGTCATACATTGACAGAGCTGTGATTCCAGATGGAGGTGGGATGTATTTTTTACCTCGAAGAGTTGGAATGAGCTTGGCTAAAGATTTAATCTTCTCAGGAAGAAGGGTCAAATCTGAAGAGGCAATGACAATCGGCATCATAGATCGCTGCTCAGATCCTGGCGATTTACTCGAGAATGCTAAACAATGGGCTAATACATTTAATGACACAGCCAAGCCTGCCTTCATGCTGAGCAAGCATATTATTAATAAAAGCCTAGAGTCTTCGCTTGAGGATATTTTTTCTCAAAGTAATATGGCTCTAGGAATGTGTTTTAGTTCTGTGGAGCATCGAACATCGGTTGAAAATTTTCTGAATAGATGATAAAAAATCCTTATTTAAAAAAGTACTTTGGAGCAATAAGGTATTAGATGGTTGCTCCAAAAATCCTGTGGTTATGAAAACCAAAGAGTGAAAGACTGCTTCTCTTAAATCCACGAATTTGCTTACACATTTGCTTACACACCGACACTGACCACCCGCAGAGCCCCTGTTTATATGGGTCTATCATGGGCTTCTGCTCTCATAACCAGAGAACCTAAACAGGACCAAAAATTAATCAAAAGCTAGTTTTTGAGATTAAAAGTGAGATTTGGTCATTTAAGCGTTACTTTAAGTAACGCTGGACATGCTCGAAAGTGTGTAGACGCTTACTACACACTTTCTAGTGCATCTTCCGCAAACATATAGTTATGCAATTTAAGAAATAGGATGCATGTTGATTATGGAAAGCAATTTTTTTAGCCGACCGCTTGTTTCCTGACATCTTGTAACATTCCTAAGGTAATTTTTCTTACCTCAATCTTGCTTTGTTCGATATGTGCCTTTAGCAATCTTTGAGCCTCAGCAGCTCTACCCGCCAAGATCGCCTTAATAATTTGACCATGCTCATCATAGGTATTGTTGATACGATCATTTTTTGTGAAGTCTAGCCTTCTAACAATCTTGATGCGTTCAGTTATCTCTGAATGTGTTTTAAGCATCTCTTCATTTCCAGATGCCTTAACTAATAAAGTATGGAATTGCTCATCGAGTATTCCGACTTCTAAAGTATTAAAGTTTCGCTTTGATTTAGGGGCTAGCCAGATTTTTTGCAGATCCTTGAAGATTTGATTATCTCGATTAGAGTTGCAAAGAGCATTAACAGCGTTTAGCTCAATCAAGATACGAAAGTCATATAGCTCATCAAGCTTGTCAAAATCTAAAGGGGCAACTTGCCAGCCGATCTTAGGAATAGATTTAATAAATCCACCATGCTGTAATTGCTGTAATGCTTGGCGTAAGGGAGTTCTACTTACTGATACTAGTTTGGCTAAATTGCCTTCCGAGATTAAATCCCCAGGCATCATCTCAAAATTAAAGATCTTCTGTTTAATCTGAGCATAGGCATGTTCTGCCAAACTGGAGAACTCGCTATTCATGGGAATAATAGACGGCATTACTTTTGATCTCCTAATTGATGCATGTAAGCTCTCCACCCACCAAGATCGCTAATATCTTTTGCACCTTCAATTGCATATGGCTCGCAAATAAATCCTTTAACCCATGTGCCATCATCTAATTCAACATTGCCAAGGCCTAGTGGGGCGGGGATCAGCCCTAAGAATGATCCTACCTCAGACACTGGCATTGCATAGATCTCTAGATCAATCGCTGCTCCATTCGACTCAGATTTTACTAGCCCGGGTTTTGGTGGAGTGGTATTGGGTAGTGCAAAGAGCCGATAGGATTTGGCAGATTTGCAGGACTTGATTAAATGAGCATGCCTCTCAGTTAACTGTGAATGCAAAGGCATACCTTGAAGGTGCGCTCCAACCACGGCAATTTCTACGATGTCCTTATTATTGCCGCTAATGGTGAGTTCAGAATGGGCTGCCTTGATCTCAGATTTGCCTAGTGAGAGACCAAATAAGATCTGCCACTGTGCTGCCAGTTTAAGTAGGGCGGTATCTGAGCCTTCTTGTGCTATCAGAGTCACTCCAAAGGGCATACCTTTTTCCGTAAATCCAGCAGGAACTGCCACAGCGCATAGACGCATGAGATTGACGTAATTGGTATACATTCCTAATTCACTATTTTTCAAAATAGGATGGTTTTTTAAATCCTCTAAGGTAGGATGATTAGGGGCGCTTGGCACCAAAATGACATCACATTTTGCCCAAGTCTCCTTAGTCTCAATTTCTAACTCTTTTAACTGATAGATTGCTCTAAAGCCCTGCGCAGCTGTGTATGATGCGCCACTTTGAATAATCTGCTTCACACTGGGATCGAAAGAATCTGGATGAGTATTTAAAAAATTTTCTGTGACGGCAAAACGCTCAGATACCCAGGGACCATCATATAAGAGCTTTCCAGCTTTAACAAATGGATCAATGTCTACTTGAACAAGCTCAACGTCCAGGCCCTTTGCATTTTCTATGGCTTTAGCAAAAGCTTTTTGATACTGACCATCATCTAAAAATTGACAGCTAATAGGAATGCCTATGCGTGTGGGTCTTCTAAAGCTGGAGACTAGTTTTGGGATTGGATGGAACTGCGCCTCTTTGATTCTATCAACTTCAGTAGATTTCATAACATCAAGAACAATATGAGCATCAGCAGCGGTGAGCGTCATGATGGATACGCAGTCAATTGACTTACATGCTGGAAATACACCCTCAGTACTCACTAAGCCAGGCGTGGGTTTAGTGCCGACGATATTATTAAATGCCGCAGGTATTCGGCCAGAGCCAGCAGTATCAGTACCAAGGCTAAAGCAAACTAAACCCCTTGCAACTACTGAGGCAGAGCCTGAGCTCGATCCTCCACTGACATAAGTGGGGTCAAACGTATTAGGCACAGCCCCATAGGGGGATCGAGTTCCCACTAGTCCAGTAGCAAATTGATCTAGATTAGTTTTGCCAATCAAGATGGCACCGGCATCGAGTAACTTTTGTACTACTGTCGCATTCTTTTTAGGATCAAATGCAAAGTCAGGACAAGCTGCAGTTGTCTCCCAGCCCAGCGCATCAATATTGTCTTTAATAGCAAATGGAATACCGTATAGTGGCAAGTTAGCGATCGTTTTTTCTTTCGCCAGTAACTCCAGATTGTTTAGCTGTTTACTAATATTGCTATCAGTGGCTACGCAAATCCAGGCTGGGTCTTTTGTTTCATGAAAGTGACTGCGAATAACATCTAGTAAGGCAGGAATATGCTTTTGTGGAGAAATCTCTCCAGCTTGATAGCAGTGAAGTAACTCTTTAATGGTAATCACGCTCTCATCTCCCGTTGGAATATTTCCAATGCCAATGCTTTTGTTTTAATAAATTCTGTCTCACTGACACTCTCAGGTGATCTAGGTTTTGCCATGTCAAACGTGAGATATTCAGCAATGCGAGTAGGCCTGCGAGTTAATAATAAAATCTTGTCTGCTAAAAAGACTGCATCTTCCAGATCATGAGAGACGATCATCATCGTCACACCAGTACTCAAATTGGCTTCTTGTAACTTAGCCCTGATGAATAGGGTCATTTCAAAATCTAAAGCGGAGAAGGGCTCGTCCAAAAAAAGAATCTCTGGATTTGGAGCTAAGGCTCTCATAATTGAGACAGTTTGCATCTGACCGCCAGAAAGCTCATATGGGTAAAGATTGAGATTAAATTTAATCTCAAATAAAGCTACCAGTTCATCAACTCGCGCTTTAACCTTATCCTTAGACATACCACTGCGTTTAAGCGGGTAGGCAATGTTGTCCCATGAACTCATCCAAGGAAAGAGAGCGTCACGATAATTTTGAAACACGTAGCCAATAGTTGTCTTATCTAAGGTTTTGCCGTCAAACAGAACTTCCCCTGAATCAATTGGCATCAAACCAGAAACCATATTGATTAAGGTTGATTTTCCACACCCATTAGGGCCAAAGATTGAGACAATCTTTCCTTTAGGAATATCTAAATTAAAGTTGTCATACAGGATGGCACCATTAAAAGACTTATCTAGACCGCGGATAGTAACGTGGGTTCCTATTTCCGCAGGAAATTCAAGTACGGTACTCATGCTTTTCCACCCCAATGAACAATACGCTTTTCTGAAATCAGAAATAAAAGATTAAGACCATAGCCAAGAGCGCCAGTAATGAGAATCGAGCTGTACATCTCTTTGACATTAAATACTTGCTGAGCATCAATAATGCGATGTCCAAGACCGTTCTCAGAGCCAATAAACATCTCGGCTACGATCACAATCACTAAAGCCATTGAAATGCCCATGCGCAAACCGACAAAGGTTTGGGGCAGGCTCTCCATTAATAAGATATCTTTAAAAATAAAGCGAGTAGGTATACCCATTGTTTTGGCGGCGTTTACACGAGTCTTTTTCGCATTCATCACGCCATAGGCGCTATTAAACAGAATGACTAATACAGCGGCAAAAGCTGCAATTGCAATCTTATTAATATCGGTAATACCAAAGATCAGCATAAACAGCGGTATCAAGGCAGATGAAGGTGTTGATCTAAAGAAGTCGATCAAGAATTCGACGCTACGATAAATCTTTTCATTGCTACCCAAGATAATGCCTAAAGGAACCCCAATTGCAGTGGCAATTGCAAAGGCATAAAAGGTGCGCTTAATCGTGGCGAATAAATCACCAAAGATAGCGCCACTCATAAAAGAGTCAGCCATATAAGCCAATGTTGCCCCTGGTGGTGGCAGCAAGATTGGCTTTGCCCACTTTGCCTCCAAAATCAGGCTCCATAGCAGTAAAAGTGCAATGGGCCCAATTAATGGAAGGAGTTTTTGAAAATGATCTTTATTAATCATGAGCTATTAGGAGTAGATCAAAGGCTTAACATCTACAACCTTAGAGAAAATCTTACGATCCGTGAAGATATCGAAATATTTCTGGAAGTAAGCAATATCACTAGGTTTAAATTCGTTAAACATCACAAAATTTGCTAAAGGCACTTCTTTAACAACCGCCTCTTCAATTGCAGTAAAGCCATCAAGTGATTTTCTAGATTCTTCTGGATTCTTACGGACAAAATCTACTCCCTTGGCATAGGCGAGGATATATTTCTTCACATCGGTAGGGCGCTCCTTAATTAGTGTGGTAGTCAATGATGCTGATCCACCAAACCAAGGCGCCATCGCATCACCCAGCATGTATTTAGAAATAACGCCTGCTTCTAATACACGTGATACACCCTTTACCTTTCCAATCGTTCCAGATGGCTCAAGGGTATAGACAGCATCAATTTGTCCAGCAGCTAGAGCTGGAATATGTTGGCCCACAGGTAACTCGATTGGTTGAACGTTTAGCAGGCCATTTTTTTCGAGAATAATCTTAGTTAGTGTCACATTTTGAATGCCTGGGCCGCAGCCAAACTTAACATCTTTTGGAAGATCTTTAATGGCTTTGACTTTGCTATCTATTGGTACTAAGACTTCATCTAATACATATTTGGCATTTGAAGGGTTAGAACAAATAATTTTAAATAGATTGGGTGAGGAAATTTCAGCAAGGGCTAATGCCGCAGAGGCTGTGCCGTTTGCAGACCCTTGAATACGACCAGCAATCATCGCCTCAGCGATTTGATTGGGGCTGGCAAACTTCACACCCTCAACATTAAGACCAACCTCTTTAAAGTAACCTTTTTCTAGCGCCACATAAAAGGGTAGGCCACTAGCGATAGGCCAGTAGCCAATCTGAATTTTGTCATCAGCTGCGCTGGCAAATGATGGGATAAGGCTTGAGGCTGCTGTAATAGCACCCGCTTGCAGTAACTGACGACGTCCAATGCTAAATGTGCTTTTACTCATATGAAAGGCTCCTTTGGGTTGACATACGAAAATTGGTGTACTTACTTGTATACAAGTTTGCCTATCAGTCATTACTTGGAATAACTGCCGCGCACTAATTGGATGCAAAAAAGTGACGAATTGCACCCTAAATGTGCGGTTGCCAGACGGAATTGCTTTTAATCGGCCTAGATTTCAGATAAGCCAATTTAAAAGAGAGGAGTTGGTTATGAATATCTATGTAACTAGAAAAATCTTAGCCAGAGCGCGTAGAAATGATGGAACTGATAAAGGTTGTGTCCCTTTATCTCCAGGTCAGTACCAAGCAAATAAAACTAGTGATGGTGCTTTAGAAATCTTGCAAGGAAGCAATGAGCCTTTATATTTGCTCCCATTTATATGGTGGGAAAGAATGGAGATGGGCGAGATTGTGATTTCTTAAAAGAGTGTCGCGATGAAAAGACATTAAATTATCTTTCCGCAATAAAGTATTAGCTTTGGTTATCTCAATGTTGCTAGTTTCAAGCTTGCGTGAAAGGTAATCATTTGCTACCAACGGAGTAAATTCTGCCTCAATACCCTTCGCAGGGCGCTTCTTAGCGATGATCCAGTGATTAACGAGTATCCACTTAAAGCTGATGTTTGTGCAGTTAACTAGCCCAGATGGCTCTGAGCTAGTTAATTATTATTAAGCCGCTTCCTTGACTTCCTCAATCACTAGCTTAGAGTTTCCACCAATCAAAATCTTGCGGGGTAACTTCTCCTTAGGAATGACATTCTCTAGCTTGATGATCAGTAAGCCATTCTCGACATCGGCAGAGCGCACAATCACAGTCTCTGCCAAGGTGAAATCATGACTAAAGTCTCGATTGGCAATGCCCTTATGGAGGTATTCGCCAGTCTGATCTGCCTTAACCTTACCTACAACGGTTAGCTTGTTACCTTCAGCCGTGATATCAATCTCATCATTTTTGAAGCCTGCCACTGCGATTTCAATAGCGTAGTCGCGTTCATTCTTTTTGATGATGTTATATGGGGGATAGCTTTGGGCTTTATTGAGACTCTCTCCGGAGCTCATTTCCTCCATCGCATCAATGAGGCGATCAAAACCTACAGAGCTTAGTAATACATTTTTACCGAATGGATAAGACATCGTTTTCTCCTTAAATTTAAGCAAGTTCACAATTTCCTAGACCCCTAAGGCATCTAGTTAAGCTCTATTTAAGGGTTGGTTTTTTGAATTTCAAGGGGCTTGAATTTCATTTTTTTTGCCCATATGTATAAGTCAAAGAACCAAAAATTCCCCATTGAAATTAGGGATATTTTTCTTTTGTCACTTTTAGGTAATTTAATGGCTAACTGATTACGTGGAGAAAGCAAAATGCTCGAAACTGACCATTTAGAGCTCTAAGAAAATAAGCAGGAGCCCATTACTAGGCCTAAGCTCAAGCGCTTGATTTTGGAATATCTTCAAAAAAGGAGTCGCAAGGAGATTCTTGCGGAAGACCCTCATGATGAGGGGTCTTCCCTGGTCGAGTAGCCTCTAGGAAGATAGTTTACAGGTCTTGAAATACCCAAAATTATCCCCAAATAAAGGGAGTTGATCTTTTCTATAGGAAATTGAAATGACTGTTGCTACTAAAGAAACTTTAGGCTTTCAGGCGGAAGTAAAGCAGCTTTTGCAGCTGATGATTCACTCCTTATATTCCAATAAGGAGATTTTCCTACGTGAGCTCATCTCAAACGCTTCTGATGCTGCTGATAAATTGCGTTTTGAAGGTATTGCCCACCCTGATTGGTATGGTGATGACCCAGAACTGAAGATCAAAGTCGAATTTGATAAAGCTGCTAGAACGGTAACTATTTCAGATAATGGAATTGGTATGAGCCGAGAAGAGGTGATCAATAACCTGGGTACGATTGCCCGTTCTGGTACTAAAGAGTTCTTTACCAAGCTATCTGGAGATCAGCAAAAAGATGCAGCCCTCATTGGCCAGTTCGGCGTAGGCTTTTACTCTGGCTTTATTGTGGCTGACCGCATTACGGTTGACACTCGTCGTGCAGGCTTACCTGCTTCTGATGGCGTGCGTTGGGAATCAGATGGTTCTGGTGAATTTACGATTGAATCGATTGATCGTTCGCAGCGTGGAACCTCTATAACCTTGCATTTACGTGAGGGAGAGGATGATTTCCTCAGTAGCTATCAGCTTAAATCGATTATTCGTAAGTACTCTGACCATATTTCTTTACCAATTCAGATGCGTAAAGAAGAGTGGGATGCCGATAAAAAAGAGCAGGTTATTAAGGATGAGTTAGAAAGTATTAACCAGTCTTCCGCGCTATGGGCTCGCAATAAGTCAGAAATTACAGAAGAGCAGTACAACGAGTTTTATAAGCACCTATCGCATGATTATGAAAACCCGCTGTGCTATTCATTAAATCGAGTAGAGGGTAGAAGTGAATTTACCCAGTTACTCTTTGTGCCGAGTAAAGCCCCTTTTGATTTGTGGGATCGCAATAAGCGTGGTGGCATCAAGCTGTATGTCAAACGCATTTTCATTATGGATGATGCTGAAAAGCTCATGCCGATGTATTTACGCTTTGTTACTGGCGTAATTGATTCAGTCGATTTGCCCCTAAACGTCTCCCGTGAAATCTTGCAAGAGTCGCGTGATATTAAAGTCATTCGCGAAAGTTCTACCAAGCGAGTGCTGAGCATGCTTGAAGAGCTTGCCAATAATGAAGATGAGGCTAAGAAAGAGAAATATCGCACCTTCTGGACGCAATTTGGTCAAGTCCTCAAAGAAGGTGTTGGAGAAGATCATGCTAATCAAGAGCGGATTCTCAAGCTTCTTCGTTTTGCTAGCACCCATACCGATTCTGCTGAGCAGACAGTATCTTTGGCTGAGTATGTCTCGCGTATGAAAGAAGGCCAAGACAAGATTTACTATGTCACGGGTGAAACTTTCAACGCAGCTAAAAACAGTCCGCATTTAGAGATTTTCCGTAAGAAAGGCGTTGAAGTACTCTTGTTATCGGACCGTGTTGATGAGTGGATGCTGTCTTTCATCACGGAGTTTGATGGTAAGCAATTGGCTTCAGTTGCTAAGGGTGGTTTAGATTTAGGAAGTCTAAGTGATGAAAAAGAAAAGAAGGAGCATGAGGAAACTGAGAAGCGGTTCAAGGACTTGGTTGAGCGCATGAAAAAAGTCTTGGAAGATAAGGCTAAAGATGTGCGAGTGACCTTTCGCTTAACGGATTCTCCAGCCTGTTTGATTGCTGATGAAAATGAACTGTCTGGAAACTTGCTACGTATGCTCAAGGCTGCCGGTCAAAATGCTCCTGATATGAAGCCTATATTAGAGATTAATCCTGAGCACCCTTTACTTTCCAAACTCAAAAGTGATGATAAGCATTTTGATGATTGGACTAATCTCTTATTTGACCAGGCCTTATTGGCAGAGGGTGGTCAGTTAAATCATCCAGCCAGTTTTGTAAAGCGCATGAATCAATTGCTCCTCAAATAAGCGTATTAATCTCGTCTCTATTGCGGGTGTCGTATAACGGCTATTACCCTAGCTTCCCAAGCTAGAGACGAGGGTTCGACTCCCTTCACCCGCTCCATCACTACAACGAGTGTTACTTAACGTAGTACTCGTTAACTTAAAAAAACTATTTGGAGTAATGAAGTGTTAAACGGTTGCTCCAAAAAATCCTTTGGCCCCAGGTCCTGGTCCCAGTAGATCACCAATGAAATCAATGGTTTAGGGAGAAAATCCTAAGCTGTTTTTCTTTTTGCTCCACTCAGTGTGTAAGCAATCTCCACACATCTTCCACTGCAACCCCAATAAACATAGAGATCTGCCATTGGGGCAATGAACTACTTTTAGACTGCAGTATTCTGACTTTTTCATTTGCAACTGCAGCAAATGTTCTCATATCGTGCGAGTTGCCTAATTTTTATGCCTTTTTCTGGTGCATGTGCTCTCATTTGGGGATTTGTTAAATTTGTACCAACTTGAACCATTCTTTAATAATTGCAGGCGTTAGGTAATCCTGCCCACATGATTAATTTACTCAAGAGGTGAGACATGAAACGTAGATCAATATTGAAGTTGTCAACTTTAGCAGCGGCATTAAGTTTTACAGGCTTAAGTCATTTAGCAATGGCTCAAAGTAAGGAGCCAATCAAGGTGGGCATCTTGCACTCCCTATCTGGAACAATGGCTATTTCTGAAACATCACTGAAAGATATGGATTTGATGGTGATTGATCAGATCAACAAAAGTGGTGGTGTTTTAGGTCGTAAATTAGAGCCAGTAGTTGTTGATCCAGCTTCTAATTGGCCATTATTTGCCGAGAAAGCCCGCCAATTGCTAACAAAAGACAAGGTAGCGGTTGTATTTGGTTGCTGGACTTCTGTATCACGTAAGTCCGTATTGCCAGTATTTGAAGAATTAAATGGCTTGCTGTTCTATCCAGTGCAGTATGAAGGCGAAGAAATGTCCCGCAACGTGTTCTACACCGGTGCGGCCCCCAATCAACAGGCTATTCCAGCGGTGGAGTACTTGATGAGTAAAGAGGGCGGCGGCGCTAAGCGCTGGGTTCTCTTGGGTACCGACTATGTTTACCCTCGCACAACCAATAAAATCTTGCGTGCATTCTTGAAATCCAAAGGTGTTAAAGATGATGATATTCAAGAAACATACACACCATTTGGCCATTCTGACTATCAAACCATTGTGGCCAACATCAAGAAGTTCTCTCAAGGTGGTAAGACAGCAGTTGTCTCTACTATTAACGGCGATTCAAATGTTCCTTTCTACAAAGAGTTGGGCAACGCAGGTTTGAAAGCTAAAGATGTTCCAGTAGTGGCATTCTCTGTTGGTGAAGAAGAGTTGCGTGGTGTTGATACCAAACCATTGGTTGGTCAATTGGCTGCATGGAACTACTTCATGTCAGTTAAGAACCCAGTCAATGACGAGTGGAAAAAACAATGGGCCGCTTATTCTGTAGAGAAGAAGCTACCTGGTGCTAGCAAGCCTTTGACAGATGATCCAATGGAAGCAAGCCGTACCGGTATCTTGATGTGGAAAGCTGCTGTTGAAAAAGCGGGTACAACGGATGTTGATGCTGTTCGTAAAGCGATGATTGGTCAAAAACTCAATACTCCAAGTGGTTATCTTGAGGTGATGGGTGCGAATCACCATTTGTCTAAGCCAGTCATGATTGGTGAAATCAAAGCAGATGGCCAGTTCAATGTGATCTATAAAACGCCAACAGCTATTCCAGCTAAACCATGGAGTCAGTACATCGAAGGTAATGCAGGCAAGCCTGATTCAGTACAGTAGTCTTCAATAGCAATGCCCTCCCTCGATTGAGGGAGGGTTTTCACAAACCTTATGAAATTCCCGGTCTTTTCAAAACTAATCCTTTTTGTCGTTTGTTCATTGGCAAGCGGGATTACTTTTGCAAAAATTAATACTCCAGATTTAAAGATTCTGTTTAGCGATAATTTTGATGCCAAGGTTAAGGTAGTCCAAAATTTATCTAAAGAGGGTAGTCCCGAGGCCTTGGAAATTCTTCAAGCTCTCAGTGCAGAAAGCCTCTTTTTGTCACCTCAAGGTGTTGTAATTCAAAAGGGCGATCAATATATAGATCCGTTAACCGCACAAAACATATCAGTGAAGTCTGATGAGATGCAAGAGGTTGTGCTCAACAATCAATTGCGCGGTAAAGTTGATAATGCCTTATTAGGTTTGCAGCTAGCTTCAGCAGATCCACAGATTCGCACCAAAGCTGTCGATGCTTTGATTAAGGATCCTGAGCCCGATGCTTTTCCAGTGGTTGAAAAATTACTTTCAACTGAAAACGATCCAGTGCTAAGGCCAAAAGTAGAAAAGCTTTGGGCGCTATTGGCGTTGCAATCAGATAATCAAGAGTCAAAATTGAAAGCTATTGCCTTATTGGGTGATAGTGGCGACCCTCAAGTCGCGGCTTTATTGGCTCCGCTAGCTAAAGAGGGTGGTCCAGTTCAGGAGGCTGCCGAGAAGGCTCTGGCCAAAATTAAGAAATCTGAGTTTAGTGGCGAGATTTTAGGTAATGTCATTGCCGGCCTTAGTTATGGCAGCATCCTTTTGCTGTGTGCATTGGGCCTAGCGATTACTTATGGTTTGATTGGCGTCATTAATATGGCCCATGGTGAGTTCTTGATGGTGGGTGCTTATGCAACCTTTGTTGTTCAGGGCTTCTTTAGGCAATATGCCCCAGGCTACCTGGATTGGTATTTACTATTTGCATTACCTGTAGCCTTTGTTGTGGCCGCTTTGGTCGGCATCTTAATCGAAAGAACGGTCATTAAGTTTTTATATGGTCGCCCACTAGAAACTTTGTTGGCAACATTTGGCGTTAGTTTGCTAATGATCCAAATGACTAGAACTATTTTTGGTGCTCAAAACGTAGAAGTTGCTAACCCGACATGGATGTCAGGTGCTTTGCAGGTACTGCCAAATTTAGTGGTGCCATATAACCGCATCATTATTTTTGGATTTGCGATTGCAGTGGTCGCTGTTACCTGGCTAGTGCTTAACAAAACTCGGCTTGGGCTTTTCGTTAGAGCGGTCACTCAAAATCGGACAATGGCGGCCTGTGTTGGCGTTAAAACAGTTCGCGTAGATATGTATGCTTTTGCCTTTGGGGCAGGTATTGCTGGACTAGGTGGGGTTGCACTTTCACAAATCGGTAACGTTGGACCTGATCTAGGTCAAAGCTATATCGTCGACTCATTCATGGTGGTAGTGCTTGGTGGTGTAGGTCAACTTGCCGGCACAATCTATGGCGCATTCGGACTTGGCATCACGAGCAAGCTACTAGAACCCTTTATCGGCGCTGTATTGGCCAAGATTGCTATCTTAGTTTTCATCATCATCTTCATCCAGAGACGTCCTCAAGGCCTCTTCGCATTAAAAGGCAGGAGCGTTGATTAGTATGGATATTAGAAAACTTGCCCCTTCATCCAGCTTTAGTCTTTTCGTGCCAGAGCGTGAATCCATTCTGAGCAAACGATCCTATATTGCATTAGCTGCGCTTACGTTGTGCGTATTGATTGGTGTACCAATCTTCTCATTGTTGGTTCCAGATACCAGTATGTTTTATATGTCAGCTTATGCGCTTACTTTAATTGGCAAGATCATGTGCTTTGCGATAGCGGCATTAGCGCTCGACTTAGTTTGGGGCTACTGCGGAATCTTAAGTCTTGGGCATGGCTTATTCTTCGCTATCGGTGGATACATCATGGGGATGTATCTCATGCGTCAGATCGGTACTGACGGCGTTTACAAAAGTGAATTACCCGACTTCATGGTTTTTTTAGACTGGAAAGATTTGCCTTGGTTCTGGAAGGGTAGCGAGCATTTTTGGTGGATGCTCATGATGTTAGTTTTGGTGCCTGGCGTTATTTCTTGGATATTCGGATACTTTGCTTTCCGATCCAGGATTAAAGGGGTTTACTTTTCGATCATTACCCAAGCCTTAACGTACGCCGCGATGTTGCTGTTCTTCAGAAATGAAACGGGCTTTGGTGGAAATAATGGCTTCACTGACTTCAAGAGAATTTTGGGATACTCAATTAGTGCCTCGAGCACACGTGTCACACTCTTTATTATTACTTTCCTGGTTTTGTTAGGTAGCCTTATTCTTTGTCGAGCCCTAATCACTTCTAAGATGGGTAGAGTTATTACTGCAGTTCGCGATGCGGAGTCCCGTCTAATGTTTTGCGGTTACAACCCATTAGGATTTAAGCTTTTTGTTTGGGTGGTATCGGCTATCTTGTGCGCTATTGCGGGAGCTTTATTTGTACCTCAGGTTGGCATCATCAACCCAGGCGAGATGTCTCCAACCAACTCTATTGAAATGGCTATTTGGGTTGCAGTTGGTGGCCGGGGAACTTTGCTCGGACCAATCATTGGAGCCTTTGCAGTCAGCGGCGCTAAAAGCTTTTTTACCGCAAACTTTGCAGAATATTGGTTATTTTTCTTGGGCCTCATGTTTGTTCTGGTTACTTTGTTCTTGCCTAACGGCTTATTAGGGATATATCACCAGTTCTTTCATAAGAAAGGCGGCTCGGAATGAGCGCTCACTTTCTTGAAAAGGGTATTGATACATCACATACGGGAATTTTGTATGTGGAAGATCTATCGGTAAATTTTGACGGCTTTCAGGCAATTAATAAATTGTCATTGACGATTGACGTTGGTGAGCTGCGCTGCGTTATTGGGCCTAATGGCGCTGGCAAAACAACATTAATGGATGTCATTACTGGTAAAACTCGCTCTAACATTGCCGATATTGATGGCTCTGTCTATTTAGGCTCGACTATTGATCTCATGACAATGAACGAACCGCAGATTGCTCAGATTGGTATTGGACGTAAGTTTCAAAAGCCTACCGTGTTTGAACAACATCCTGTTTGGGAAAATCTTGAGCTAGCTATGGCGGGAGATAAGTCATGGCATCATTCACTAGTCGCCAAGGTGGATTCAGAAGGTCGCCAACTCATGGAGGCGGTGCTAGCGCTGACTCAACTCGAATCAGAGGCTTATCGTGAGGCCGGCCTTCTCTCTCATGGTCAAAAGCAACGCCTAGAGATTGGCATGTTATTAATGCAACAACCAAAACTCCTATTGCTCGATGAGCCTGTTGCAGGCATGACAGACGAAGAAACCATGCGCCTGGCTGAACTGCTCAATTCTTTGCGTGGCCAATGTTCTATGGTCGTGGTTGAGCATGACATGGAGTTTGTTGCTGCATTGGCGGGCGATAAGGGCAAAGTCACCGTGTTGGCTGAGGGTTCGGTATTGGCTGAAGGCACACTAGATGAAGTAAAGCGCGATGAACGTGTTATTGAATCGTATTTAGGACGTTAATTATGTTGATCGTCAAAGACCTAAATCAATACTATGGCGGTAGCCATATTTTGCGTAATATGAATTTTGAAGTTCCTAAGGGGCAGTTGACTAGCCTCCTTGGCCGCAATGGTGTTGGTAAAACCACTTTACTCAAATCTCTTATGGGTGTGGTTAAAGTAAAGACTGGCTCGATTACTTGGGATGGAAATGAATTAGTCAATCTACCCACTTGGTCTCGGGTGGATGGTGGTTTTGCCTATGTTCCACAGGGCCGAGAAATTTTTCCAAGACTTACGGTAGAAGAAAACCTGCTCATTGGGGCGGCAAAATTCCCAAGCCCAAAAAATATTCCCGGATATATTTATGAGCTATTTCCAATTCTGTCGGATATGAAGGCGCGTCGGGGTGGCGATTTATCAGGCGGCCAACAACAGCAATTAGCGATTGGGCGTGCACTGATGTCTCAGCCAGAGTTGATTATTTTGGATGAACCTACCGAGGGTATTCAGCCATCGATTATTCAGGACATTGGCCGATGCCTTCGCAAGCTAGTTGATGAAATGGGCATTACGGTTCTTCTCGTTGAACAATATTACGACTTTGCGAAAGAGCTCTCAGATAACTATATTGTGATGCGCCGTGGTGAAGTGGTTGCCCAAGGAAAGGGTGCCGACATGGGTCTCAATGGTGTGCAGGAGATGATTTCGGTTTAAAGTGGATACTCATTACACTTAGATGGCTTACCCATATGTTTTTGGCTCCAGACAACGCAGTAAAACAGCTATTTAGGTCTCTAAGTCCTAGTTGGCTAGCTAAACTGAGTCTGTCTTATGAGCGAACCGCAATTGGCACTGTGCTTAAGAAAAGTTTGCATGAGGGGCCACTGCGGGTTCAAAAAGCTTTATATCCTGAAGGTGACGATATTTGCCACACTGTCATCATTCACCCGCCAGCAGGCATCGCAGGCGGCGATACCTTAGATATCCAGATTGCAGTTGGCAAAGGTAGTCATGTAGTCCTATCGACCCCAAGTGCCACTAAATGGTATAAATCATTTAAAAATCCTGCGACCCAAAATGTTCAATTTGAGCTGGGTGAGAATGCAAAGTTAGATTGGCTGCCTCAAGAGAATCTTTTTTTCAAAGGCGCAAACTCGAATGTGATTACCAAGCTGAGTCTTTCAACAAATGCCTCATTTATTGGTTGGGATGCTCTGATGTTGGGGCGCTATGCATCTGGTGAAGCATGGTCTAGCGGCCATATTCATATGCTCAATGAAATAAGGCGCGATGGGAAGTTGATTTGGATCGAGAACGGGCATATTGATGCAGAAGATCAATACTCCAGATCTTTGCCCCAACTAGGATCTTGGCCTGTATGTGTAACTTTATGGGCTGTAGGGCCAAGTTGTTCAGCGAATTTGGTTGAAATATTTGCTGAGATGATGCCTTGGACTGATGCATTGCGGGCTGGTGTGACGTTGATGCCACAAGGAGTGCTATTGGTGAGGGCAGTCTCAAACGATATTGAGATAGCAAGAAATTTTATGATTGATGTATGGGCTAAATTAAGGCCAATAATTCATGATGTACCAGCTCAACCATTGCGGCTTTGGGCTTCTTAGAATTGTTAAAGGTGAGATATGGAATTAACTCCACGCGAAAAAGATAAGCTACTAATCTTCACAGCAGCACTTCTAGCAGAGCGCAGAAAGGCTAGAGGTCTGAAGTTGAACTATCCAGAATCAATTGCTTTAATTAGTGCTGCGATTATGGAGGGCGCTCGTGATGGCAGGACGGTTGCACAACTGATGCACGAAGGTCAAACGATACTAAGTCGCGATGATGTAATGGAAGGCATTCCGGAAATGATCCCCGATATTCAGATTGAGGCAACATTCCCCGATGGAACAAAATTAGTAACAGTTCATAACCCGATTATTTAGGAGTGATAAAAATGAATATTCATATGAAAAAAATATTATTAGCTCTTGGTGGATTGATCGGGGTTCTATCATCAAATTTAGTTTATGCACATCAAGGGCATGAAACTTCAGTTAGTTTTCTAGCGGGTTTGATGCATCCATTTAGTGGCTTTGATCACTTTTTAGTTATTGTGCTCGTAGGATTTTGGAGCGCTTTTATGCTAAAAAAAATCTGGCTTGGGCCTTGTGTTTTTATACTAGGCATGTGTCTTGGTGTATTTTCGGGGCTAAGTAATTTGCCTCTTAATATCTTTGAGTTCGGAATTGCTGCTTCTGTGATTGCAATGGGCTTATTGTTGCTTGTACAACAACAATATTCCAGCAAGGCAATCCTATCTTTGATTGGCTCTTTTGGAATATTTCATGGTTTTGCTCATACTGAATTATTTTCAAACGGATCCTTTGGGACTTCCTTGTTACTTCAAGATTTGGCAGGTTTGATTTTGGCAACAGGGATCTTGCATTTATCAGGTGCTCTATTGGTCAAGTTTTTAAATGAAAAGACGGCAATCGTTGCAAAAATCACTGGTTTTGCTAGCGTTATATACGGTTGGTTATTAATCAGTCAGCTTTCATTTGCAGTGCTTGGTGGGGCTTCGACATGAGTTCACCTTCAAGCGCAAATAGCCAACGCTTTATTCCAGGGCAGATGTTTGTAGAGCCCGGAGATATTGAATTGAATGTTGGTCGAAAAACACTTTCAATTAAAGTCTCTAACAGCGGAGATCGTCCTATTCAAATCGGTTCTCATTTTCACTTCTTTGAAGTAAACGATGCCCTATTATTTGATCGCGATAAGACGAAGGGGATGCGATTAAATATCGTTGCAGGTACTGCTGTTCGTTTTGAGCCTGGACAAATGCGCACCGTCGAACTAGTTCAAATAGCTGGCGATAAGAAAATTTATGGCTTTGCTGGTCGTGTGATGGGAGGCGTGTAATGGCTAAGATTGGTCGTCAAGCCTATGCTGAGATGTTTGGTCCTACCGTGGGTGATCGCTTGCGGCTGGCAGATACTGGTCTCATCATTGAGGTCGAAGAAGACTTTACGATCTATGGTGAAGAGGTGAAGTTTGGCGGTGGCAAAGTCATTCGTGATGGCATGGGGCAGAGTCAGCGAGAGTCAAAAGATTGTGCTGATACTGTCATCACTAATGCAGTAATCATTGATCACTGGGGAATTGTCAAGGCTGATATCTCTATTAAAAATGGTCGTATTTCCAATATTGGTAAAGCAGGCAATCCTGATATTCAACCTGGTATTACTTCTGTCATTGGCCCTGGAACAGAGATTATTGCTGGCGAAGGAATGATTGTCACTGCAGGTGGAATAGATACCCATATCCACTTTATTTGCCCGCAGCAAATTGAAGAAGCTTTGATGTCTGGTGTGACCACGATGATTGGTGGCGGTACGGGTCCTGCAACTGGAACTTTTGCGACTACTTGTACTCCTGGGCCTTGGCATATCCAAAGAATGTTGCAGTCGATTGATGCCTACCCTATGAATATCGGATTATTGGGTAAAGGCAATGCTAGTTTGCCAGCTGGCTTGCGAGAGCAAGTGGATGCAGGTGCGATCGGTTTGAAATTGCACGAAGACTGGGGAACTACTCCTGCAGCGATTGATTGTTGTTTGGGCGTGGCGGATGAGACAGATACTCAGGTCGCCATTCATACCGATACTTTGAATGAATCTGGGTTTGTAGAGACTACCTTGGCTGCATTCAAAGGCCGAACAATTCACACCTACCACACTGAAGGTGCTGGTGGCGGTCACGCACCAGATATTATTCGTGCCTGCGGTGAGTCAAATGTATTGCCATCCTCAACCAATCCTACGCGACCGTTTACTGTGAATACTCTGGATGAGCATTTGGACATGTTGATGGTATGTCACCATCTTGATGCTTCTATTGCTGAGGATATCGCGTTTGCAGAGTCTCGTATTCGTCGTGAAACGATTGCCGCAGAAGATATCTTGCATGATCTTGGCGCGTTTTCAATGCTCTCATCTGATTCTCAGGCAATGGGACGCGTTGGCGAGGTCATTATTCGGACTTGGCAAACTGCTGATAAGATGAAAGTACAGCGTGGTTTATTGCCTGGCGATACCAATCGAAACGATAATTTTCGCGTAAAGCGTTATATCTCTAAGTACACTATCAATCCTGCGATTACCCATGGGATCTCGCATGTTGTGGGCTCTGTTGAGGTAGGTAAGTATGCAGATTTAGTATTTTGGAAGCCGGCTTTCTTTGGAGTAAAGCCTTCATTGATATTGAAGGGCGGCTCTATTGCAGCTGCGGCGATGGGTGATCCAAATGCATCTATTCCAACACCTCAACCCGTTCATTACCGCAATATGTTTGCAGGTATTGGACAAGGAATTCGCCACAGTTCATTAACCTTTATTTCGCAATCGGCAATGAAGGCCAATATTCGCGATACTTATGGTTTGGAGAAACAAGTTGAAGTGGTAAAGAATTGTCGGTCTATTACTAAAGCAGACATGATTCATAATGATTGGCAACCCAATATCACTGTTGATCCAGAGACCTATCAAGTGATCGCTAATGGTGAATTGTTGACCTGTGAGCCTGCCAAGGTATTGCCAATGGCCCAACGTTATTTCTTGTTCTAGGGAAGGCAATGTCAGAACCTATTCGAATTGAAAAGATTATCCCCAAAGGACAAGGCTTGGCCAAGGCTGTCTTGGCTAGAGCGCTCGAACTAAAGTTGCCATTTGAGGTGCGTAATAAAAGTCGCTTTTCAGAAAAACTTTCTGATGGTCGCGAGGCGCACTTTTTCTTGCCAAGAGGAAATGTATTGGTAAGCGATGATATTTTGATTGCGGATGATGGTTCGATGATTCGTATTTCTGCAGCAGATCAAGAAGTGGTAACAATTAATTCTAGCGATGTTCATCAGTTGATGAGAGCTGCTTACCACTTAGGAAATCGACATATCCCCGTCCAAGTGGGCCAAGATTTTTTAAGAATTGAACCCGACTCAGTACTTGAAGGGATGATTCATCAATTGGGCCTAGAGGCCAAACATGAATCTGCCCCCTTTGAGCCTGAAACAGGTGCGTATGGAGGTGGGCATCGCCATAGTCATGCAGAGACATTTGATAGTGACTATGCACTAGCGCAGAAGCTATATGCCGAGCATGAGAAGCCACATATTCACGGACCTGGCTGCTCTCACCATCATCATGGCGATCACGATCATCCTCATGAGCATTGATCTAAACGAAATCACTGCATTAATGCAGTTAGCTTCGCCCGCCTTACCCATTGGTGGATATAGCTATTCTCAAGGTTTAGAGGCTGCTATTGATTCAGGTTTGGTAAAGGATGCTCCAACTGCAGAGGCATGGATAAAGGATGTATTTCTAGGTGTGCTTGCTAGATCTGAAGCCCCACTTTGGCTTCTCAGTTACGAGGCTTGGATAAAAGAGGATATTGATTCAGTCCAAAGTCTGAACGACTATTTCTTAGCAAGTCGCGAAACCTCAGAACTTAGATCGGAAGCTGAGCAGATGGGGTGGTCCTTATTGCAAATTGCTCAGTCTCTGGGTTGGGGTAGCGAAAGTCTCACCCAATTGTCTGAAATCAAACCTTTGTCATTGTTGACCGCTCATAGCTACGCCTGTTTTCATCTAAAAATACAGTCAAAGAATGGACTTGCAGCTTATGCATTCTCCTGGATTGAAAATCAAGTGGCAGCCTCGCTCAAAGCTATACCGCTGGGTCAAGTGGCAGGGCAGCAGGCGCTGACAAAAATCCGCTTGCTTGTTCCTGAAATGATTAAAGAAGCCCAAGATCGAGCTAAATCTGGTTTATTGATGATTGATAATTTTTCACCAATGTTGGCTATCCTATCTTCAAGACATGAGACTCAGTACTCTCGATTATTTCGTTCGTAAATAAAATCAAATGATGAGAACTAAAAAGAATCCCCCGTTACGAGTTGGCATTGGTGGTCCTGTCGGATCAGGCAAGACAACTTTGCTTGAGATGCTTTGCAAAGCAATGCGCGACCAGTATGACTTAGTGGTCATCACTAATGATATATACACCAAAGAAGATCAACGCCTTCTTACTGTTGCTGGCGCTCTAGATCCCGAGAGAATTATGGGTGTAGAGACAGGGGGTTGTCCCCATACCGCTATTCGTGAAGACGCTTCCATTAATTTGGAGGCAGTTGATCGGATGCAAAAACAGTTTCCTGATGTAGATATTATTTTCATTGAATCGGGTGGGGATAACTTAGCTGCAACCTTTAGCCCCGAACTTTCTGATCTAACGATTTATGTGATCGATGTTGCTGGAGGTGAGAAGATTCCTCGTAAGGGCGGTCCAGGAATTACACGCTCAGATCTATTGGTCATTAATAAGACTGATCTTGCCCCTTATGTAGGAGCATCTTTACCTATTATGGAATCAGATGCTAAAAAGATGCGCGGTGATAGACCCTTTATTATGGGTAGCGTGAAGTCTGGTGATGGACTAACGGGAATTATTGAGTTTATTCAGGAAAAGGGGTTATTAAACTAGTGTTACTTAAAGTAACGCCTACTAATTTCAAGCAAAAACTATTTGGAGCAACGAAGTGTTAGATGGTTGCTCCAAAATTATTAGGTTTTCTAAACCAAAGACCGAGAGACCACTTCTTTTAAACCCACGAATTTGCTTACACACAGACACTGACCACCCGCAGACCCCCTGTTTATAAAAGCCTACTTTGGATATCTGCTCTCATAATCCTTTGGTCCTAGGTTCAGGTCTTGGTGGGCCCACCAGAAAAGCAAACCCTCATCAGCAATGGTGGGGGTTTTGTATTTTTGATAATCAGGTATTTAGAGCCTTATTCGCAAATTCCAGTAATGAGTAAGCTACCACTAAAGAAACCAAAAGGCTTTTTCTTCCCTTTTACGAATTCATCAATATTGAGGTAATCAACAAAGACCTCATCTTTTCCAGAAGCTTTTTGAGTCCAGAGCACTTTAAAAGAATTCTGACCACTTCCATAGGCAATGACCTCTGGAGTTGTGAGGGCATCAAATATGTCCCCAGAAACTTCACCAGTTTTTTATCTACTGAAAATTGCGCTCCAACCCTGGAGCTATTTCGAAGTAAGTCTAATTCGCCGCTATTTTTTATGTTGGCATCGCTGATAACTTGGCAAACGTAGTAAATCGTGGCGGCATAGCTATTAATTGTGATTAATGCTGTAACCGAAAGTAGAATACTCAAAAAATATTTCATATGTGAGAAGCCTCTAAGACTTAAATTAGTCGTGTGCCCTATTACTTTTAGTAACTTGGACTCGGGTAGATCTGATGGGATAAGTATCTGCCATTCTTATCCACTTTAACTAAAACCATGTCGCCAACATTAACTACTTTACCTGTATAGGCTTGGATGTTGACATGGTGCGTTACTAAAATAAGGGGTATCTTAGAATTTTCTTTAAGTTGCGCTTGGATAAGCCTTTCTAAGTCTTGTGTTTGTTGCTTTTCGAGACTCATGTCATCAAAGAAAGAGCCAAGCGTAGGAGTAATCGTCACCAACCCTTTATTAATTAATCTTGCTGTATCTAGACAGCGACACCATGCGCTGCTGAAAACTTTTGCTGAAGTGATTTCTTGATTAGTTAGCCATTGACCAATCGCTACTGCTTGCTTTCTACCCCTATCCCCAAGATTTCTCTGGGTAGAGCATTTATCTAACTGGTAGCCAGCAGGATCACCATACCCTGGTGCATCAGCATGGCGTATGAGTAAAACATGCTGTCCATCGTTGAGGTCGTTGGCTAGGCTTGCGCTTGCGGGAATGGAAAGTAAAGCCAGGAAAGAGCCTACTAATAAAGGGGTGATTAATTTGATTAATTTCATGGCTATATGCAATCTACTGCTTCAGTGTATTGAATATTTAGAAATCACGCTCCGACTCATATATGGGATAGCGAAGATCTGCAAATTCATTGCATTTATGTAACACTGAGCAAGAAAGTTCTATTAATCAAAAAATAATGGAGTTAAAAATGAAATTTACTCAGAAACATTTGCTATTTGCTCTATCACTAGCGGG
This sequence comes from Polynucleobacter wuianus, assembly GCF_001659725.1. Lineage (NCBI taxonomy): Bacteria > Pseudomonadati > Pseudomonadota > Betaproteobacteria > Burkholderiales > Burkholderiaceae > Polynucleobacter > Polynucleobacter wuianus. Next base: position 1,715,236 of record NZ_CP015922.1, read on the forward strand.
CCTATTTTCTCTAGTGGCCTGTCAATCTATGGAACAAGGGACTGGCCAAAAAGCCAGCGCTACTTTAGATTCCAAGTCAGGCTCTCAAGCAAAAGGTGAAGTCATTTTTGTTTGGCAGGGCCACGATGTGTTGATTAATGGAAAGTTTTCTGGTCTTAAGCCTAACTCTGAACAAGGATTTCATGTTCATGAAAAAGGGGACTGTTCTGCGCCAGATGCTACGAGTGCAGGCGGTCACTTTAATCCGGAGACAAAGATGCATGGTGTTCCAGACAGCGGCATGAATCATGCGGGAGATATGCCTAATATCAAGTCTGATGCCAATGGCAACGCAACATATACCGCCAAATTGCATGGCTTCGCAGTAAATACAGGACCGACTGGTATTGTTGGGCGTGCAGTGGTTGTCCACAGAGACCCGGATGACTACAGGACTCAACCTGCTGGGAACTCTGGCCCGCGTATTGCCTGCGGCTTGATTAAGTAATTCAGCTAAAAAGAGTTGCTACGGTGTTGGCTTTTGGGCTGACCCCGTATTAAATATTTATTAAATTAATGAAGGTGTATTTATGAAGCCCCCAGATAAGCGTTGCTGTGGATCCGGAGTTTGCATCATCAATAATGCGGGTGAGTGCTGGTGTGGGCAGGTTTGGGATGGTGAAAAAATGACTGCACCTAGCTTAAATCTACAGTCGACCACCTCTAAAATTCAAGAGCAGGACCTCAATCAAGCCAAACCAAATTAGCGAAGCTGTAGCCAGCACTAAACTGGATTTGCGTTTACATTCAATGCTAAATACTAGGAGATGTAAATGATTCAAAAACTTCGCATCAAGCTTGCCCGGTGGATTCTAGGAAAGCATTGCCCTTGTTATCAAATGGGCTATCACAATATGGTCGATTTTCAACAACGAAGTGCGGACCAGTTGGCTAAGGCTCAAGAGCGAAACAAGATTCAATAATTTCAAATTGATTTCAGGCTACCGGTATGAGCGTAAAACGTTGGCAAATGAGGAGAAATTGCGCACTGACTCCTAAACAACTCCTGCAGTTTTATGTTGCTTTAGTTTGCCTTTCCTTAATCGTGGCAACAGGTTTCTTTTTGGCTGGGGTATGGATGATCCCCATTTTTACGACCTTAGAGTTAACGGCAGTAACAATTGGTTTTTTAATCTACTGTAGACATGCCCTGGATTCTGAAACGATTGAAATTGAGGGTAAGCGTCTGTTAGTGAAAAAATTTATAGGTTACAAAGAATCACTGTATGAATTCAATACGCAGTGGGCAAAAATTGAACAGCCTATTGAGAATTCAAAAACATTTCATATCTGTCAATCCAGCCTTCGGGTTGAGTTGGGCCAGTTTTTGAGGACTGAGCAGCAACTCGCTTTGATTGCGCAAGTACGGTCCCACTTAGGGTAGTTGATTACCGCTAAGGCGCCAAGCAATTACACTGCTTGAGATAAGCTGAGCGCATAGTAAGAAGAGCGTGATGGAATTGAGTATTGCAAAGTAGTTTGCAAAAGGGGAGAGCATTACTGGCATTCCATCTTGAAGTGCTGTTTCTCTCAAGTAATCCATGCGTGGAATTATTAAAAAGCTAGCAATGGCAATAGAAAAAATTAATGCCAATGATGGTAAGCGTACTATTTTTAATTGTGATACGCCTCGCTTAATCAAGATATTCGAGAGGCTTAAGATTAGAAATGTACATCCTAGAAAGTAATACGAAAGATGTTGTATCACTAGATGGGCCAGCATACCCGCTACCTGGGAGTCCTCCATTAAGAGGTAAGGGGCGATGCAGCAAATGGCTTGAGCAATCATGGCGCCAGACATCAAATAGCCAAGGAAACGTATCAGTCGGCAAGGAAGAATGTATTGGCTTCTAGGGGCTTCAACCATAGGATAGAAAGGGTTAATTAATGCACTGCAGCACAAAGTTTGAATCAGTTCCATACTAGACCTAATCTAACTTAAATGCTGAAAACACTATGGAAGTCACCAAAGCAGTCAAGGTAGCACTCAATACTCTAGTTGATATAGCAAATCATTCGACCAATGGCCAACTAGTGCCCGTTCCAGAAATTGCCAAAAGGCTTCAGATGTCGATTAGTCGCATTGAGCTGTTGTTGCGACCGCTTCGGGAGTCTGGATTGGTCATTGGGATCAAAGGGCGAACTGGTGGCTATCAACTTTTAAAAGACCCTCGCATCATTACGATTAAGGATATTGTTTTGGCGATGAATGGTATTAAAAAAAGAAAAGTAGAGGTCTCTGATATTGCAAAGGATCTCTACCAGTCACTAGAGACTTATATGATGAATTGCATCTCCAACGTCACTTTAGCTTCCACTATTAAAGACTATATTCCGCGTTTTAGTGAAGTACAGAAGGCGCCAGATAGAAGGGCATATCTCCCACTAGGCCTAGATGAGATGGGTAAGCAAGAAAAAAGACCAAAGGGTGAGATTCAGAAAGTAGTCAAGACCTCATTTAAAAAAGTCGAGGAAATTCCTCTCGGACCCAACTCAATTTTTAGCTTTGCCGATTTCCTAAATAAAAATTCACCGGCAAACTAAGTATTAAAGTAATTTGACGTGGATAAAGAGGTCTCGTACCCTAATTTAGCTTTTGTAGACATTGAAACTACTGGGTCGCACTTTGATCGTGATCGTATTACAGAGATAGGTATAAAAACTTTATCTGGTAATGAAATCCAAGCATGGGAGCAGTTAATAAACCCGCAGACCTTTATTCCACAAAATATTCAAAGGCTTACGGGCATATCTCCGCAGATGGTCGAGAATCAGCCCAGCTTTGATCAGATTGCGGGCAAGTTAAAGCAAGAGCTGGAAGGAAAGATATTCATTGCCCACAATGCAAGATTTGACTATGGATTTATCAAGGCCTCTTTTAAAAGAATTGGCATAGACTTCAAGCCTAAAGTTTTATGTACGGTAAAGATGTCAAGACTGCTCTTCCCCGATCAACCTCGCCATAATCTAGATACCATCATCAATATGCATGGTCTCAAAGTGAGCGCTCGTCATCGTGCATTAGGTGATGCAGATTTATTGCTGCAGTTTTGGCGAGTGTGTGAAGCAAAATTTGGAAAAGAGAAGCTGAATGAGGTTACTCACCAGCTTATTGGGAATGCTAGTCTCCCGCCAAATATTGATAAGGACTTAATAGATTCTATTCCTGATGCTCCAGGCTGCTATATCTTTTATGGAGAGAATAAAGTTCCTTTGTATATTGGTAAGAGCATATCCTTGCGAAGTAGGGTAATGGGGCACTTTCAAAGCGCTCTTACGCAGCGGAAGGAAATGAAACTCTCCTTACAAATTCGAGATATTGACTGGATAGAAACTAGTGGAGAGCTAGGCGCTCTGATTCTTGAATCTAGGTTAATTAAAGAACGTATGCCCAGTATGAATATCAAGCTTCGTCGCTCTAAAGATCTTTGCGCTTGGAGCTTAGAAGAGGTTTCTGCTGGAATTCTTAAGCCGGTACTTATAAATCAAAAGGATTTGCAACCAGGCCTTCAAGAAAATCTATTTGGATTGTTCTACAGCAAAAGAGAGGCCCACTCTTATTTAAAAGCGATAGCTAAAAAGTATCGTTTATGTGAAGTATTGCTTGGGTTGGAAAAGGGTGTAGCTGGTAAGACCTGTTTTGGGTATCAAGTTAAGCAATGTAGTGGTGCTTGCGTTGGTATTGTCTCTGCAGAAATGCATAATCTGCAGCTAAAGACTGCGATGAATCTGTATAAGGTTGAGGTCTGGCCCTATGAAGGTCCAATTGCCATCAATGATGGTGGAGAAATGATTGTTCTAGATAAATGGTGTTACTTGGGAACGGCAATTAACGAAGAAGAGCTAGATGAGTTGAAAAGCTCTGGCGATGCTGAATTTGACCTAGATATCTATAAAGTCGTTAAAAAAGCCTTGGCCGGACGCTATAAAAACCGAGTTATCCCTCTATAGGGTTTTCGCTTGGCTAAGGATGGCGCTAAATAATTCTTGTGCCAAAGTTTCAGGTTCTACCCTAGCTGCTATTAAGTTAATATCGTTTTTTATTACCAATCAGATTTATAGACCTTTATGAATAAAACACTCAACACGCTTTTTTCTATAGTTATTTTTGCTGGCCTGAGCCCAATGGTCGCTCAAGCTGATCCACCAGTTGCTGCATTCTATGAGCCTCTGGCAAAGATGACCCCTAGTGGCAAGTTGGGCCAGGTTATTAAGCAGGAAAAAATTAAGACTGCAGTAAAAGGTGCTCAAGCATGGAAGATTGCCTACATTTCCTCGGATGTTGCTGGACGTAAGACCATTGTCACAGGATTAGTTGTTGCGCCAATGGGGTCTGCTCCTAAGGAAGGTCGGCCAATTCTGGCGTGGGGTCATGGCACTACTGGTGCTGCGCAAAACTGTGGACCTTCACAAGTTCTCGATCCTATAGTTCCGCTCAATGAATATTTTTTAATTGGCGGTAACTCTTGGACGGACTATGGCATTCCAAGTATTGAAGAATTTATTAAAGAAGGTTATGTAGTTGTTGCAACAGACTATCAGGGTCAAGGTGGTGGTGGCGAGCACCAATACGCTTTGGCGGCAACCAATGCCATGGATATGATTGATTCAGCTAGAGCTGCTAGCTCGATGAAAGAAACGGGCGCTGGTAAGAAAACAGTGATTTATGGATGGTCACAAGGTGGTGGTGCAGTGATTGCGGCAGCTAGCATGCAGGACTACTTTGCCAAAAAGGGAACTGCTGCCGATAGTATTGAGCTTGTTGGTGTCGTAGCTCTTGCTCCAGACGATATTGCCATCATGCTTCCTAATGCGACTGTTGACCAAGCTAGCGCTCAAAAGTCCTTAGATGGAATTATTAAGATGTTCACTGGGAATGTCTTCGACTTTTCTCATATGGCAATGAGTATGTGGGGGGTGAGAGCCGGCAATCCAAATCTAAAGCTGACAGATATCTTTACAAGCGATGGAGCTAAAGTGCTAGATGAGGTGATTCGCAATAAATGTATGCATGCTGTGGCGGATACTTTGAATTTCAACTTCAGCAGCCAATATCAATCTCTTTTAAAAGATCAATACACGAATGCTCTCGAGTGGACTAAGGCTATGGTTAAGGGTAGCGTTAATCCAGTCAAACCTATTGCACCAGTTGTGATTTATTGGGGCAATAAAGACACCACTAATCCTCCAATCATGGGCAAGCTATATCAAGAGCAAATGTGTAAGTTGGGTGGTAATGTGGATCGAGTGCAGCTACCGGGAGATCAGTCTCATTTCACAACCCCTGGAAGTTCGGCACCTTTTTATCGAGCCTGGATCAAAGATCGTTTAGCAGGTAAACCCGCTACCAATAATTGCAGTCAAGCTGCACAGCTACCAAGCTGAAATACAAAAGCCACCTTGCGGTGGCTTTTTGTTTGATGCACTTCTTAACTTTTTAGTTCATCCAGCTAATAAAGCTTTCTTTAGGACGTCTGACTTTCTTGAGCTTAACAAGCCAGTCTTCATCTTCTTTTCGGTAGCCCAAAGGAAGCATTACTACGCTACGCAGACCCTTTTCCTTAAGATTTAGAATTTCATCAAGCGCCTTGGGATCGAAGCCCTCCATTGGCGTGGAATCAACACCTTCTTCAGCAGCTGCAATCAGGGCGGTACCTAGACCGATATAGGCTTGCTTAGCCGTGTGTATGAAATTCACCTCGGGACCTCTGGCAGGGTAATTCTTGAGGAGCATTTGGCGATACGCAACGCCAGCATCGTTCTTAAAATTACGCTCAGTCTCAGTCATATCAAATGCCGCATTAATGCGCTCAGCCGTGTAATTATCCCAAGCAGCAAAAACCACCAAATGAGAGCAATCAGTAACTTGTGATTGGTTGTTAGCAACCCCTTTGATTTTTTCACGGAGGTCTTTGTTCGTGATGACAATAAGTTCATAAGGCTGTAATCCGCTAGAGCTGGCAGTGAGTCTTATAGCCTCTAAAATTTTCTCTACTTTTTCTTGCGGTACAGATTTGCTGGAATCCATTTTCTTGGTGGCATAGCGCCACTGTAATTTATCTAAAAGACTCATTTACATCCCTTTTTTTGTTAGATTCACAATGAAGATCAATATTAGCGCAATTGAGAGAGTAGGTGCTGACTTAGCAGCGAGGAGGCTGGGGATTGGTATCCATGAGCCTTCATAGCCAGTAGAAGATTGCGCTTGGCCCATGCATCCTCTAGATGGATCACCTTGAGCCCCATGGCTTTGATTTGGGGCGCACATGCCTGAAACGGCAACACGCCAATCCCTAAATTGACAGCAATCATTTGACACATTGCATCATAGCTTCTCACCTGAATACGTAGCCGCATTTGCTTGCTGAATTTTTCCGCTTGTCGAGAAGTGAGCTCTAGCAGTGAGCTTCCACGGTTAAGGCCAACAAAGTCATAGTCAAGACATTCTTCAAAAGAGATACTCTTTTTGCTTTTAATCGAGTGATCTTTACTGCAGACAATTACGAGCTCATCATGCCCAATGATTTTGGTATCGAGCCCTGCAGTGGGTGTGCCATCTGCCAGCACGCCAATATCTGCAATACCATCGAGTAGTGCCTTAACAATGTCCCCGCTAAGTTGCTCCTCAACTTCGACTTGGATTTCAGGATGTTGTTTTAAGAAGCTTGCTAAAGCAGATGGTAGAAACTCGGTTAACGAAGACATATTTGCCCATAAGCGTACATGTCCTTTAATGCCCTTGGCATATTCACCTAGCTCGTTGCTAAATTGTTCGAAGCCTTGAAAGAGTCTGAGTGCATGTTGCATAACTGCATGGCCGGCTTGGGTCAGAGTCACACCTTTGGCTGATCTATCTAATAGCATCAGGCCAACGGTTTCTTCAAATTCAGAAATTCTTCTACTAGCTGCAGATAGGGCAAGACTGCATTCATTGGCGCCCTTGGTAATACTGCCCGATTGAGCAATCGCGCAAAAGAGTTTAAGAGTGACGAAGTCCACTCTAGCTGGATTCATTTGGGGATTCATGGGGCTATTTTAGCCAAGCCTTCGCAAAATGAGAAGGCCACCTGATTTCATAGCAATTCCCATGCTCATAAAGAGGGGTTATTTTGTTGGAATTGTAAATTCAGGAAGATGGGAATCCCTTATGGAACCGCTAGCAGGGCTAAAAGTCATTGAGATGGGGCAGTTGATTGCTGGTCCTTTCGCCGCCAAAACCTTGGCAGACTTTGGCGCCGATGTTGTAAAGATTGAGCCACCTAAAGTAGGTGATGCTTTGCGTAAGTGGCGCTTACTAAAAGATGGCACTTCAGTCTGGTGGCAAGTTCAGTCTCGAAACAAACGCTCTCTCTCATTGGACTTACGTCAGACTGAAGCGCAAGAGATTGTTAGAACCTTAGCTAAAGAAGCTGACATCTTGATTGAAAACTTTCGTCCCGGAACATTAGAAGGTTGGGGTCTCGATCCAGAAGGATTGCTTGAGCTTAATCCGAAGTTAATTATTCTCAGAATTAGTGGCTATGGTCAGACCGGTCCATACAGAGATAAACCAGGCTTTGGCGTAGTTGCTGAAGCGATGGGTGGCTTACGTCATCTCACGGCTGAACCCGGAAGAGTCCCAGTGCGAGTAGGTATCAGTATTGGCGATACTTTGGCTTCACTACATGGTGTGATCGGAATCCTAATGGCCTTACAAGAGCGTCATCGTAGTGGCAAAGGGCAAGTGATTGATATTGCACTTTATGAGGCTGTCTTTAATTGCATGGAAAGTTTGTTGCCTGAGTACAGCGCTTTTGGTGAAGTGAGGCAGGCAGCAGGAAGTGCCCTGCCTGGAATTGCCCCAACCAATGCCTATTTATGTGCAGATGGTGGTTATGTATTGGTTGCGGGTAATGGCGATAGTATTTTTAAACGCCTCATGAAATTAATTGGGCGCGATGACTTAGGAAAAGACCCTCAATTAGAAAATAATGAGGGCCGAGTAAAAAGGGTGCTTGAGCTGGATGCTGCAATTGGTGCTTGGGCAAAAACACTGAGTACTAATCAGGCACTAAAAGCGCTAGATTTAGCAGCCGTGCCAGCAGGGCGTATTTATACAGTTGCAGATATTGCAAACGACCCGCACTATAAAGCACGTGACAATATTCAAACGATCAAGATGCAAGATGGTAGCACTTTAGATGTACCGGGTGTTCTTCCAAAGCTTTCGCGTACACCAGGATCTATTAAAACCCTTGCACCTAATATCGGTCAAAACACAGATGAGGTTTTAAGGGAAATTGGTTTGAATGACTTACAAATCGCCTCCTTAAAAGAGCGTGGTGTTGCATTTACTCAATAAGAGAAGACGATGACTAGAATTTATTTCAATGATGTGGTGACAAGGGATGGGTTTCAGATTGAGCCAAATTTTATTCCCACTGAAGATAAGGTAAGGCTCATTAATGGCCTAAGTGAGTGTGGTTTTGCAAAAATAGAAGTCACATCATTCACGTCTCCCAAGGCAATACCAATGCTTAGAGATGCTGAGGAAGTCATGGGAAAAATCAAGCGCGTTGCTGGTGTCGAATATACCGTGCTAGTTCCTAATTTGCGTGGAGCTGAAAGGGCCCTAGAGTCCCGTGCCGATGAATTCAACTTGGTGATGTCCACTTCTGAAATGCATAACCTTGCTAATCTGCGAATGACTCGAGAAAAAAGCTTCGCTGGTCTGACTGAGGTCATTCGATACGTAGATGGTAGAACGCCAATTAATGTTTCTTTGTCAACTTCCTTTGGTTGTCCAATGGAGGGCGAAGTACCCCAAGAGGTGATTGAACTGTTTGCACAACGTTTTGCAGATTTAGGTGTGCGTGGTTTAACGATTTGCGATACCACTGGTATGGCAAATCCATCCCAAGTAGCAAAGATGGCTGAATCACTGCAAAAGAAATTTCCTAAGCTGCAGTTGACCTTTCATTTTCACAATACAAGAGGAATGGGTTTAGCTAACGTATTAGCTGCAGCACAAGCAGGAATTATTCGTTTTGATGGTTCCTTGGGCGGCTTAGGTGGCTGTCCTTATGCACCTGGCGCGAGCGGTAATATCTCAAGCGAAGATGCCATTCATATGCTCGATGCGATGGGTTATGACACTGGCATTGATATTCCAAAATTATTGGGTTTTGCAAGAGAGTTGCCAATGATTGTTGGTCACGCTGTTCCTGGCCAAGTTGTTAAAGCAGGTCTTACCTATGACTTGCATCCAGCACCTTCATTTATTAACGACCTGCGCTGAGGTGAAGCAATGATAGATTACTTGGATCATTTAGTGCTTACAACCGCCAATGAATCTGCCTGCGTTGATTTTTATACTCGCATCCTAGGCATGAAGTTGGAATCATTCATAGGGGGCACGCCTCCCGTTGAGCGCAAGGCATTTAAGTTCGGCAATCAAAAGATCAATCTTCACATTAAAGGGAGGGAGTTTGAGCCGAAGGCAGATATTCCAACGCCTGGCTCATTAGACCTTTGCTTTATTGCTGATCGACCTTTAACTGAGGTGATAGCACTCCTCGCAAAAGAACGCTGGCCAATTATTGAAGGTCCAGTTATACGGACAGGTGCAACATCCAAGATTAACTCTGTCTATGTGCGAGATCCAGATCAGAACCTCATTGAGATTAGCGAGAGTATTGGGTAGCCCCATAGACCATTGATTTGCCAATACCCTCATCATTCACGATGAGTGTATCTACTGCTCACAAGTTTTTGGAGAATATGGTGTAGAGTAATTCATATAAAAAGTATCTTGGAGACAAAATGAAAATAACTAAAACAGTATTTCTGGGTCTGATAGCGTTTGTTGGTTTATCTCAAGTTTTTGCTGCCAATAAAATTGAGATGAATGAGTACATGATTCAAAGTGATACTCCTGGCATCTCTCTTTACGTTCGCAATAAACATCTAGCGGGAATGAAAAAATTCTCCCCAGAAAAGACCTTGCTTTATGTGCATGGTTCTACCTATCCATCTGAAACAGCATTTGACCTGTCGCTGGGTGGTACATCTTGGATGGAATACATTGCTTCAAAAGGCTATGACGTTTGGTTAGTGGATTTGCGTGGATATGGAAAATCTACCAGGCCACCTGAGATGGATCAGCCTGCAGAACAGAATCCTCCTCTAGTTCGAACTACCGTTGCAGTAAGTGACGTCTCTAGTGCAGTAGATTACATCCTCAAAAAACGCAGTATCAATAAGTTGAATTTACTAGGATGGTCTTGGGGTACAACCATCATGGGTAAATACACTGCTGAAAATAATCAGAAGGTGAATAAGCTAGTTTTATATGCTCCGCAATGGTTGCGCCAAGGCGGAGCGCCGTTGACTGACAAAGGTGGTCCATTAGGCGCCTATCGCGTTGCTTCTGTTGCGGATGCGAAGAATCGCTGGCTAACTGGTGTTCCAGAGAACGCGAAAGCGACTTTAATTCCAGAGGGTTGGTTCGAGAAATGGGCGGCAGCCACATTTGAGACGGATCCATGGGGTAAAAATCAGAGCCCTAAAAAATTGCGTGCACCAAACGGTACGGTGCAAGATGCTAGAGAGTTCTGGACGGCGGGCATTCCGGTGTATGAGCCAAAAGACATTCGAGTGCCAGTCATGCTCGTGCATGCAGAGTGGGATGCAGATCTACCGAGTTACATGATGTATGAATACTTCACCAAGCTGGAAAATGCACCTTACAAAATCATGTTGCAGATTAGTGAGGGTACTCACACCATCATTATGGAAAAGAATCGTATGTTGATGTTTAATGGCGTTCAGGAGTTCTTAGATAGCAATTTCAAGCCAGAAAAATAAGAGCCAAAATAAACAGTTTTTAGGAGTTTGAATGAAGTTAGCTAGTTTGAAAACGGGTAGTCGTGATGGAGCCTTGCTTGTAGTATCAAAAGATATGAATCGCGCAGTAGTGGTTTCGCAGATTGCGAAAACTATGCAAGAGGCAATTGAAAATTGGGACGCGACTAGGCCTGGTCTAGATAAGGTCTACGAGCAACTCAATGCTGACATTTTAAAGGATGCCTTTGCTCTTGATGTTTCTAAACTAGAGAGCCCTTTCCCAAGAAGCTATCAGTTTTTAGATGGTTCTGTATACCTACATCATATGGAAAAAGCGCGTAAGGCAAGGGGCGCAGAAATGCCCCCTAATTACAAAACTGAACCATTGATGTATCAGGGCTTATCAGATCGATTCTGTGGCCCAACTGAAACGATGGTATTTCCGGATGCTACATTAGAACCAGACTATGAGGCTGAGGTTGCGATTGTTGTGGATGATGTACCCATGGGTACATCAAAGTTGGATGCAGGTAAGCATATTAAGTTAGTGATGCTTTTGAATGATTACACCTTGCGATCTTTAACCAAAACGGAGTTACCTAAGGGGTTTGGCTTTATGCAGGCTAAGCCTACCAGCGCATTTTCACCGGTTGCAGTCACTTTGGATGAGTTAGGGAATAAATGGGATGGTGAAAAATTACACCTTCCATTGATATCCGGTATCAACGGCAAGCAAATGGGACAGCCCAATACTGGCAAGGACATGTTCTTTACTTATCTAGATTTGATTGAGCATGCTTGTCGAACTCGGTCGCTAAGTGCGGGAACCATAATTGGTGCGGGATCAGTAACTAACCAAGATGAGGCAAGTGGATTTGGTTGTGTAGCTGAGGCTCGCATTCATGAACAAATGATGCACGGAAAAGCTAGCACTCCTTTTCTGAAAGATGGCGATGAAGTCTATATAGAAATGCTGGATGACCAAGGCCAATCCATCTTTGGTGCCATTCGTCAAAAAATTCAAACCTTGTAAATCACTATGCTGATTAGAACTCTTCTGGCATCGATATTTATTGTGGGCTCGGTGTGTGCTCAAACAACATTATCTGACAAGCCAATTACTTTGGTACAAGGATTTGGAACGGGCGGAAACTCCGATACGATTGCTCGCATCATTGCTCCTGGGCTCTCCAGAGAATTGGGGCAACCAGTGGTTGTGGAGGCTAAAACAGGTGCGGGCGGAAATATTGCCAGTGCTGCCGTTGCAAAATCAGTACCTGATGGTAATACATTGATATTGATGACTGGCGGCCACGCAGTATCAGCGGCTTTATATAACCAGCTGAGTTTTAATCCCCTAGATGATTTTGATTGGATTTCTTTGGTCACCCAGTTTCCATTTGCAGTGTCTGTAAGTGAAGATAGTAAATTTAAGTCGCTAGCAGATGTGATAAAGGCTGCTAAAGCAATGCCTGATGCCATTTCATATACCTCTGTTGGTATTGGCTCAACCCAGCATTTATCTGGCGAATTATTTGCATCGATGGCTGGCGTCAAGATGATGCATGTTCCATATAAAGGTGGTGCAGGTCCATTGCAGGATGTCTTGGGTGGAAGAGTGGATGTGATGTTTGATTCAATTACTGTGACCAAGACCCAGATAGAGTCAGGCAAATTGAGAGCTCTTGGAGTCACCTCGTTAAAGTCCTATAAGTTATTGCCAGGCATTTCTCCGGTTGCCGATACCATACCTGGCTATGAGGTTACCTCTTGGACTGGGGTTGCGGCTCCCAAAGGAATAAATCCAGAAGTATTAAAGCGTATACACACAGCCCTCCTTAAAGTCTTATCGGATCCTGAAGTGATCGCAAAACTTGAGAATACGGGTGGTCTGGTTACCCCATCTACGTCAAGCTTACGAATGAAACAATATGTAGCTGCACAAATTGCCAAATGGAAGAAGGTGGTAGCCTTGGCTAACATCCAAAAACAATAGTCACCTGGAGTGCAAATGCTTTGTAAAAGACTTCATCACGCCGCCTATCGCTGTCTTGATGCTAAAGATACCGTAAGGTTTTATACCGAGGTATTGGGATTAAAGTTTTCTCATGCAATGGGTGAGGATCATGTCCCTTCTACTGGATTATATAGCCCCCATATCCACATTTTTTTTCAGATGGAGGATGGTAGTTGTATTGCATTCTTTGAGTGTCCTAAGGATCCTGGAAACATTAAAGATAAAGATTCACCGGATTGGATACAGCATTTTGCATTTAAGGTAGAAAGCCTTGAAGTATTGATGCAAGCAAAAAAAGATCTAGAGTTAAAAGGGCTTGAAGTATTGGGCCCAACTAATCATGATGATTTCATCACCTCTATTTATTTCTTTGATCCCTCCGGACATCGCCTTGAGCTAACTGCTGATACTTGTGAGAAAACTATGTATCCTATTTTTGAGGCTGAAGCCCCTAAAGTATTGGCCCTATGGGATGAGACTCATGACTGGTCTCAGAGAGAAAAAATATTTGGCTCAAAGTCTGGGTATAAGCGATAGCTGATGAATTTATTCAGCCTGAATATTAGAAATCTTAACAATTGTTTTATAGCGTTTTAAATCTCCTTGTATCGCATTTATATATTCTTGTGAGGTACTTCCCACTGGAATAAAGCCACCCTTTATTAAGAAATTCTTGAAATCAGCATCTTTAATTGCTTTGATTGCTGCACGCTGGAGGATAGTAATAATATATTCAGGAGTCTTTGCTGGCGCAAATAGGCCAAACCTACTACCTACCCAATGAAATCCATTAACTGTCTCAGAAATTGCAGGAACATCTGGCGTAGAAGATAGCCTCTTGGTATCTTTACCAACGGCTGCAAGAGCTTTCAATTTTCCAGACTTAATCTGAGGCATTGCCAAAAGTGGATTCACAAATATGAATGTAACGTCTTCACGTATTGCAGCGGTAATCATATCTGGTATCCCTTTGTAGGGGACATGAACTAATTTAACGCCAGATTCATGGCTTAAGGACTCAGCAAGGAAATGTTGACTACCTCCGATTCCGGGTGATCCATAAGAGAGCAGGTCTGGCTTTGATTGGGCGACATTTAATAGATCTTTAAGGCTGTTATATGGGGAATTGCTACTCACCAGCATCAGATATCCCTCTATCGACATTCCTTCTGAGATGGGGGTGAAATCCCGCAGGGTGTCATACTGTAATGATGGATTAATAGCTTGGGTTGCCACCATTGCGGAAGAGTTAAAGAGTAGTGTGTAACCATCTGCGGGTGCTTTGGCAACCAGCTCAACTCCCAATATGCCATTCCCACCAGGTTTATTTTCAATAATAAAATTTTGTTTTAAATTGGCTTCCATGAAGTACGCCAATTTTCTGGCTAGCACATCGTTAGTTCCGCCGGCAGGAAAGGGCACAATGATTTTAATTGGCTTATCTGGAAAAGCAGCATGCGTATTCGATAATATAAAAAAAGTAAAACAAATAAATAAGAGGCGCATAAAATTTCTGGAATTTATTTTTTTGAACTTGCGTAAGCGTCTAAAGAGAATTTCCAGCCATTCTCCTCAAGTTTATCAACCATCTCTTGCCCGTATTTTTCTATGATTGGTATAGCCCCTTGTGGGAGTCTTCCAACATCATTGAACTCTTCCTTTTTCCCTTGAATAATTACTAATAGATGTGCATCCTGATCGGATATATTAATAAATTGCCGAGCCACCTTTGGTGGCATTGAGATCATGTCGTAGGGCTCGAGAATAATTTTTTCCTGCCCCTCATCACCCCAGCGTATTTCCCATCTCCCGCTTAATGCCATAAATGTTTCCGTTGTCATCCAATGCACATGAAGGCCTGGGCCATCACCTGGTTCTGCCAGTGCAATCGCAACCCTGATATCTCCTTTATCTCCTTCAATAATGGCTGGGTTTGGTGAAAGTCTTCCTGGCAGCCCTTCGGGAGCCATTAATACATAGTTTGCTTTTGGGTTAAACATTCTCATGACTTCCATAGGAATGCCTAGATCTTTCGCCCAATGACTCGATCTAGGCTTCAAATCTTTGAAGCGAGCTATACGCAACTGCATTTCTGCCTGGCTGGGACAAATCGTTTTCATTGGAAGGGTCTCCTTGGGTAATTAGTACCATCCAATATAGCGAATAATATGAAAAGGAGCTATGAGTATTGGCCTGCTTGGTAGTTATACGGATACCTTGTGGAGCATAGTCAGAAGCCTGACAAAGCTTCTGGTGCTGATGCAGATCCAAAAAAACCAAATCCAAAAGATACGAGCTTACGAATTGATGGTAATGGTGGATCAACCAATCGATCGGCAGGCGGAAAAGCTATTCTGAAGCAGCGTATTCCATTTGATTAGCCACGACCAACAAATGGCATATTTGTTGCCATGATGGTCATATTCAGAATATTGCTCTCTAAGGGTAGTTGGGCCATATGCAGTACCGCATCTCCAACATGATCAACATCCATGCGCGGCTCTACTTTGATAGAGTGATCTGCCTGAATAATTCCTGCAGCCATACGTTCGGTCATTTCGGTAGCAGCATTGCCAATATCAATTTGTCCACATGCAATATTGAATAGTCTGCCGTCTAGGGCAATCGTTTTTGTTAAGCCAGTAATAGCGTGTTTAGTGCTGGTATATGGCGCCGACATCGGTCTTGGTGCATGAGCAGAGATTGAACCGTTATTAATAATGCGGCCACCCTGAGGCGATTGCGCCTTCATCATGCGAATAGCTTCTTGGGAGCATAAGAAGGCTCCGCACAAATTAGCATTGACTACATTCATCCATTGTTCATAAGTGAGGTCTTCCATAGGAATAGCAGGGGCGCCAATGCCAGCATTATTAAACAGCACATCAATGCGTCCGAATTTATTTTTAAGGGCAGCAAAGAGTTTTTTAACTTGATCCGGCTTGCCTACATCACACGCAACGGCTAGGCAATTTTCTGCTGTGCCACCAATATCCACAATTGCCTTTTCGAGCTTGTCGAGATTACGCCCAGTTAGCACTACCTGATAGCCCCCACGTAAGAGCGCCTTGGCTGCTGCTCTACCAATTCCAACGCCGGCGCCCGTAACGAGTGCCACTTTTTGATTTGCTTGGGTCATGACGTCTTTCTTAAATTGTCTCGAATGGTATTTGCTACTTATTTTATCTGTTGCGAGTCTACGCTTTTATGCGTGCGCTCTTACGGGTTTTTTCAAAAAAGTGATCTGGTTTCGATTTAACCCACTGGATAAAACGTTGCATTTCTGGATGTTCTTGCAGAGCTGACGCGGTATGAAGGTGGGTAGCTAACTCAGTCTCAGTAAATAGTGCATGGATTTGGCGATGGCAGATGCGATGTAGATACTCCGTTGTTTTGCCACCTTTGGATTTAGGTACCAGGTGATGCGCATCTTTTTGGGATTCGGGGATCAACCGCTCACAAATAGGGCATACAACTTCCTGAGCCTTTGGCATTAGCTTAGGCTCTAAAGAAATTAGCTTCTGTCGAATTTTTCCAATCATGGGTATCTAGCGCTGGATGGGGTGCCATACCAGTTTATTAAATAAGTCTTAAACTTGCACAATGCCAAGATTCTCTCCAAAAACGCTCTCTGAATCGGATATTTCCCGCCTAATTGAAATGGCTTGGGAAGACCGAACTCCATTTGATGCCATTGAGCAATCCTTTGGTCTGTCAGAATCACAGGTGATTCAGTTAATGCGACATGAGCTCAAAAGAGGGTCGTTTGAGTTATGGCGTAAACGCGTGACTGGCAGGACAACAAAACATGTCGCTCTGCGTTGTAAGTTAGTAGACAGAGCCTACTGCCCAACCCAGTATAAAAATAAATGAAACCCCCTAAAAGGCTGATTCTCCTATTGGGTGATCAGCTTGACCTCAAGAGTGCGGCCCTGAAAGATTTTGATTTGCAGGCGGATGAGGTTTTTATGGTGGAGTCGCTAGATGAGGCTCAGTATGTTTGGTCTCATCAAGCCAAGATCGCATTATTTCTATCGGCTATGCGCCACTTTGCCCAATCCTTAAAGACGCTCGGCTACCCCATTACTTATCTCAAGAATTCACCTTTATCGATTATTGACGCATTAAAAGAAAAGCTGCAACAGGAAAAAATTACCCAATTAGTTTGTATGGAGCCGGGTGAGTGGCGCTTAAAGCAGCAGATTGAAAAGCTAGCTGTAGAACTTAAGCTTCAGCTAGACATGCGTGAAGATAAACACTTTTTTTGTTCTCGCCAAGAATTCACCAATTGGGCGGCTGGTAAAAAAGAGTTCAGGCTTGAATATTTTTATCGCTTGATGCGAAAGACGCACAATATATTGGTTGATGTTGATGGCAATCCAGAGGGTGGTCAATGGAATTTTGATCAAGATAACCGCAAGCCATTTCCCAAAAAAGGCCCCGGCATCATTGATGACCCCGTGTTCTTTGAGCCTGATGCAATCACGCAAGAAGTCATTGCCTATGTGAGTAAGGCTTACGCCAAGCACCCCGGATCATTGGAAGCCTTTCGTTGGCCTGTCAATCGTGATCAGGCCTTGGAGGCGTTGAATTATTTTGTGGAATACCGTTTACGTAACTTTGGTACCTATCAAGATGCTATGTGGACAGACACGCCCTATGGCTGGCACTCCATACTCTCCAGCTCCCTCAATCTCAAATTACTAAATCCTCGCGAGGTGATTTCAGCTGTTATCGATGCTTGGAAAAAATACTCTTTGGATTTATCAACTGTTGAAGGCTTTATTCGTCAAATTTTGGGTTGGCGAGAATTTGTCAGGGGTATGTATTACTTAGATATGCCTAAGATGGCTCAAGATAATTATTACGAGCATCAAAGGACATTGCCAAAGTGGTATTGGGATGGAAAAACCAATATGGCTTGTATGAAAGATGCTATTGGTCAGACCTTAAAGTATGGCTATGCACACCATATTCAGCGCTTAATGGTGACCGGAAACTTCGCTCTGCTGGCAGAAGTTCTACCCTCTGCAGTGTGTGATTGGTATTTAGCTATTTATGTAGATGCGATTGAGTGGGTTGAACTTCCCAATACCGCTGGCATGGCCTTGTTTGCTAATGGCGGTCGCTTTACAAGCAAGCCCTATATCGCAAGCGGGGCATATATCAAGCGCATGAGTAATTATTGCGACTCCTGTAAATATAAGCCGGAAGTTCGCTTTGGAGAAACCGCCTGCCCTGTTACGACCTTATATTGGAATTTTTTAATCAAGCATCGCACGCAGTTTGAAGCAAGTCCGCGAACACGCCTAATGACGGCCAATCTCAAAAGAATTAGTGATGCTGATCAACAATCAATTGTTCAACATGCTCAGCACGTACTTACTCACTTGAATGATCTGTAGGATTTTTGATGAGCGCTACATTTAAGGGAAATAAAAGTTATTTACCGAGTAAGACTTGTGTTGTTTGCCAAAAAGAAATGACTTGGAGAAAGTCTTGGGCGAAAAATTGGGAATCCATTAAATATTGTTCTGATGCTTGTCGTAAAAAGGCCCCAAAAGCCCAGGCTTAGATCGGAACTTATTCTTGTCGATTATTACCAGGGCAACTTTTCACCTGAATAAGAAACAAAACTTCCTGAATCTTCTATCTGAAGATTTTCAATAACGCTAAACATATCTTTGACCGCATCTTCTGCAGGCCTGCCAATCTGCTCGCCACGAAATGGTTTAGAGAGTCGGGAGTTCACAGTGCCTGGATGCATAGCTATCAGCGCAATATTTGGTTTGGTGCGACCAAGTTCAATAGAAGCCGTTTTGATCAACATATTGAGTGCAGCTTTAGAGGCACGGTAGCTATACCAGCCACCAAGACGGTTATCTTCAATGCTGCCTACTTTGGCAGACAAAGTAACCATAATGCTATTTTGTGGATCAAGCAGTTTAGAAAAATATCGAATCGTGAGTGCTGGGCCAATTGCATTCATTTTCATGAGCTCTATTAATTGTTCAGCATTGAGATCATCCAACCTTTTCTCTGGCATCCAATCAGCGCTATGTAAGACCCCAATCGTATTAATAATGAGCTGGAATGGCCCCTCAGTAGCAAGCGCATTTGCGCAGGTTTCTATTGATGATGGATTTTGATAGTCCAGGGCATATGTAGAGTTGCGATGAATACCCACAACCCCTGAGCAATTGGGGTTATTTGTGAGAAGCTCCATAAAAGCCGAGCCAATGGTGCCAGATGAGCCAATCACTAGGGCGCGAAAAGGAGTTGGGAGAATTTTCAAGAGAACTTTATAGACTGTTGTACTGCCAGCCAGTTTATTGAATAAGTCTTACACTTGCTTGATGAGTAACGATTTGCAGAAACTGACCTTGTTTTACGATGGTGCATGCCCTTTGTGCCAGGCGGAGATCCTGTTTCTCACCAGGCGGAATAAAGCGGGTTTGTTGGATTTCGTGGACATTAACTCCGATCGGTATGATCCGGTATCAGTTGGAGTGTCTTGTGAGCAAGCATTGGCTGCAATGTATGGTCAATACGCTGATGGTAGCTTAATTAATGGTGCAGCTGTTTTTCCAGAAGCGTATCGCAGGGCGAACCTACCATTTTTAGCATGGCTATTTTCTAGAAAAGTAGTGCAGCCATCACTACGAATGGGCTATCAATTTTTTGCTAAGAATCGTCACGCAATTTCTCGAATCTTTGGTCCCTGCGCCTTATGGCTAGTTCATGCAACATCGAAGACTAAGAGCTAATCTATACCTATGAAAGTCCAAAACCTATTTGCTCAAGTATGTGTAATTGCCTGCTTATTTTCTAGCAATAGCTTTGCACGAGAGTTGACTTATGTGAATGAAGCTCTCAATCCAGCAAAGCTTCAAGGTAGTGGCAAACTCACTTGGTGGGGCCTTCATGTATACGATGCATTTTTTTATCGTGGCATGAGTGCTAACTCTTCTGAGTTTGCTTTAGATTTGCGGTATCAGAAATCATTTACGGGTAATGCTATTGCCAATCGCTCAGTCGATGAGATGAAAAAACTGGGTGTGCCCGATGCTCAAGCTCAAGCTTGGGGCAAGCAATTGGCAACTTTTTTACCCAATGTAGAGCCGGGCCAAAACATCACTGCGATATACCTTCCTAAGCAGGGTACAACTTTCTATTTTGACGGCAAGCCGCTTGCCCAAATTCCAGGAGCTGATTTTTCCAAAGCATTTTTTGGCATCTGGTTGGACCCCAAAACAAGCGCGCCTAAATTACGCGAGCAATTACTCGGTCAAAGTTGTCCGCCACCCCTTTTCCAAGAGACTTGTAACTAATGAAAAATATTATTAACAAATTCGCTGCGGTGATCTTTTGCACATCATTTTTATTAGGATGTGCTGGTCCAAAGGTTTCGCAGTATTCCAATGAAAAGCCTACGCTAGATCTGAGTGAGTATTTTGCTGGCACGATTGATGCTTATGGAATCTTTACCGATCGGAGTGGGGTCGTAGTGAAACGCTTCACGGTGTTGATCCAGGCAAACTGGAAAGTGGTCGATGGCAAAAAGGTAGGAACTTTAGATGAAAGCTTTGATTACTCGGATGGCACAAAGCAAAAACGTATTTGGACATTGACTGAAGTATCGCCAGGAAAATATATTGGTAAAGCAGATGATGTAGTGGGCGAGGCTAATGGATCTTCTTCCGGTAATGCTCTCAATTGGGCATACACCCTGGCCTTACCAGTAGATGGCACGATCTATCATGTGCAATTTGATGACTGGATGTATCTCGTGACACCCAAAGTCATGATTAATAAAGCGCAGATGAGTAAGTTTGGTATCAATCTAGGTGAAGTGACATTGAGCTTCTATAAACGTTAAGACTTTTTAGTCTATTGCGTTAATCTATTAGAATTGTTTTGGGACAGCATTTACTCAAAATAACGTATAGAAAATCGCCAATGAATACAAGAAATTCAGATCAAGCACGTGTTGCCGTTGTTACTGGTGGCGCTCGTGGTATTGGCTTGGCAATAGGCCAATGGTTTTTAGATCATGGATACCAGGTTGCTCTGTTAGATATTGATAAAAACACCCTTGACGCCACTATGAAAACTCTCGGCACTTCTCAGGATGTCATTGGTATTCACTGTGACGTCTCAAAGCCGGATGAAGTGGAATCTGCATCGCAAAAAGTACTCTCGGCATTTGGCCACGTCACTGCGTTGGTTAATAACGCAGGGGTTGCCGTTTTTAAACCAGTATTTGAAACTTCATTTGATGAGTGGCGTACTGTCCTTGGTACTAATTTAGATGGTGCATTTATTTGCTCGCAAGTCTTTGGTCGTTTAATTGTGAAGAATGGTGGAGGGGCGATTGTGAATATTGCCTCCATTTCTGGCTTAAGGGCGAGTACTCTCCGAGTCGCTTATGGCACCAGCAAGGCGGCACTCATTCAGCTGACCAAACAGTATGCGGTTGAATTAGGAAATTCAAATGTGCGTGTGAATGTGATTGCACCTGGTCCGGTAGATACTGAAATGGCTAAATTAGTCCATAGTGTCGCCATTCGATCTGACTACTACGACACTATTCCCTTGGGTCGCTATGGCACACCAGAAGAAATGGCTAATACAGTTGGGTTCCTGTGTAGTAATGAAGCTGCCTTTATTAATGGCCAGGTCTTGGCGGTCGATGGTGGATTTGAGGCTACAGGGGTTGGTTTGCCAACTTTACGCCGCAACTCCTAGCCACCAGAATCAAGTGGATGTGGTGTTTTCCCTTGATTTATGACGCTTTATTAAAATCTAGCGGTATATTAAGCACCAGAATAAATGCCTAACGAATAGGCCGTTTTACCCGAGATGAATTAAAAATTATCCAATGGAGACAGTATGACGTTTACAAGACGAGACTTTATTAAGCACGCTGGTATTGCAGCGCTACCCTTAGTAGCGGGCAATACCTTTGCACAGACTGCAGAATTTAATATGAAATTTGGCAGTAACTTGCCAGCAACTCATCCACTCAATATTCATGCCTACAAGATGGCATCGAAAATTAAGTTGGAAACAAAGGGGCGAGTCGATATTCAAGTGTTCCCATATAACCAATTGGGTAATGACACAGATATGTTGTCGCAATTGCGTTCAGGAGCCTTAGACTTTATGACCTTATCACCATTGATCTTGGGCTCATTAGTTCCTCAGGCTCAGATCAACGGTGTGGGCTTTGCTTTCAAAGACTACAAACAAGTTTGGGCTGCAATGGATGGTGAATTGGGCGCTTATGTACGCCGTCAAATTGCCAACACGGGTACGATTTTTGCCTTCGATAAGATTTGGGATAACGGCTATCGTGAGGTGACTAATAGCGTGCGCCCGATTAATAAGCCAGATGATTTAAAAGGTATTAAATTGCGCACCCCTCCAGGCCCAATGTGGGTGTCTTTGTTTAAAGCGCTTGGTGCTGCTCCTACTCCATTGAATTTTGCAGAGGTCTATTCAGCATTGCAATCTAAGGTAGTTGATGGACAAGAGAATCCATTGGCAATTATCTATACCGCTAAGTTGTATGAGGTGCAAAAGTATTGCTCTATGACTAACCATATGTGGGACGGTTATTGGTTTATGGGCAATAAGAAATTATTTGAACAGTTGCCACCTGACTTACAGGCTATCGTGACCCGTAACGTTGCCGAATCTGCAATCATGCAAAGAGCAGATGTACGCAAGATGAATGATGGTTTGCAGACAGACTTGAAAGCTAAGGGTATGGGAATTAATGAGACCAACCCAGATCCTTTCCGTGAAAAGTTAAGACAGGCTGGTTTCTATTCTGAGTGGAAAGCCAAATTTGGTGAAGAAGCTTGGTCATTGCTTGAGAAATACACAGGCAAGCTAGCGTGAGTTCTCCGTCTTTGATGAAAGAGGCCCCTTTACAGGGGCCTTTCGGTAAATACGCTTCATACCTTGAAACCATAGTTGCCACCATTGTTGAATGGGTGGCTGCTTGCTTGGTCTTAGCTTGTATCGGGATTTTATTTTCAGGGGTAGTGGGCCGTTATATTTTTAACTCACCACTCGTTTGGTCTGATGAATTGGCATCCATTTTGTTTTTATGGCTTGCCATGATTGGCTCAGTCATAGCCCTAAAGCGGGGTGAGCATATGCGGATGACGGCTTGCATCAGCAAGCTAAGCGATCAAAGAAAAATGTATTTTGAGACGCTCGGTGTTTTAGCCTACTTTTTCTATTTGGCAATCATCATCAGGCCTGCCTATCATTTTGCGTTAGATGAGTTGATCGTAACGACACCATCATTGGAGATCTCCAATCTCTGGCGCGCAGCTGCCTTGCCAACCGGTGTAATGCTGATGATGTTCTTTTGTTTATTTCGTTTGGCCAGAATTGCAACCTTAAAGGTTGTCATTAATAGCGTACTTCTTTTGTTGGCAGTCTTTGCAGCTCTCTACTTTTCTTCGTCTGCATTTACGAGTCTTGGTAAATACAATTTACTCATCTTTTTTGTTGGTGTTGCTGGATTCAGTATTCTGGCTGGTGTGCCCATTGCTTTTGCATTTGGCTTAGGCACTGTTGCGTACTTAGGTTTAAGTACGCAAATGCCAATATCTGTTGTGATTGGCCGCATGGATGAAGCAATGTCCCACATGGTTCTGTTGGCCGTTCCTTTATTTGTCTTCCTCGGTCTCTTGATGGAAATGACTGGAATGGCCAGAGCCATGATTGCTTTTCTTGCGTCACTACTTGGGCATGTTCGTGGCGGGCTTTCTTATGTATTAGTAGGTGCCATGTATTTAGTGTCAGGCATCTCCGGCTCCAAAGCTGCAGATATGGCAGCAATTGCGCCAGCGCTCTTTCCCGAGATGAAAAAGACTACTCCTCCAGGCGAGTTGGTCGCATTGTTAGCTGCCACTGGTGCGCAAACAGAGACAATTCCGCCGAGCTTGGTGCTCATTACGATTGGTTCAGTAACTGGCGTTTCAATTGCTGCCTTGTTTACTGGAGGCATGCTGCCAGCACTTATCTTGGCATTGATTTTGTGTATTTTGGTATGGTGGCGTAATCGTCATGTTCAGATCGCTCAAGTAGCCCGTCCAAAACCAATTGAAGTGATGAAGTTGTGCTTAGTTGCTTTACCGGCGCTGGCTTTGCCATTTGTGATTCGTGCTGCTGTTGTAGAGGGTGTTGCTACTGCCACTGAGGTATCTACGATCGGTATCGTTTACGGTTTGATTTGCGGAGTCATTATTTACCGCCAATTTGATATCAAACGTATCGTACCAATGTTGATTGATACCGCATCTTTATCTGGCGCAATCCTCCTAATTATTGGCGCTGCAACTGGTATGGCTTGGGGTCTGACTCAGTCTGGCTTCTCTCAGGTAGTTGCCCAGATCATGACTGATCTCAATGGTGGGCCAAACTTATTCCTACTAATTTCCATCATCGTATTTGTTGTACTGGGATCTGTACTTGAAGGCATCCCTGCAATTGTTCTATTTGGACCACTTTTATTTCCCGTAGCGCGTCAACTAGGAATAAACGAAGTGCACTATTCCATGGTGGTAATTCTGTCCATGGGTATTGGCCTCTTTGCACCGCCATTAGGCGTTGGATATTACGCTGCCTGCGCGATTGGTAAGGTCAATCCTGATGAAGGGGTTAAACCCATTATTGGCTACTTAGTGGCTTTAGTGATTGGTACTTTGATTGTTGCATTTGTACCTTGGATTTCAACCGGTTTTCTGTCATAACGATTCACAATAATTTGGAGACAAGCATGAAAACACTGTTTGGTATTAAAAAATTATTTGCTGTTTTGATTTTTGGCTTTGCGTCCGCAAATATTTATGCGCAAGCGACTGCAAAAGACTTTGTGATCGTTAAACCTGATCAAGTTGTTTGGGGTGATCTGCCTGCAGGAGTAAAGACGGCAGTTTTATATGGCGACCCCAATAAACCTGGAATGTATGTGGTGCGTAATATCTTTCCAGAGGGAGTCATGAGTTCGCCCCATTTTCATACTCAAGATCGTTTTGTAACGGTGATCAAAGGAACTTGGTATGCAGGCACTGATGCAAGTTGGGATCCTGCTACGACGGTTGGTTTACCAGCGGGCAGTATGATGTTTCACCCAGCGGGCGTTGTGCATTTTGATGGCGCTATCGAAGGGGCGACCGAGATTCAAATTATTGGCATGGGTCCCGTGAGCACAACTCCGGTTTATCCAGACGCACCTCGCTTTGGTCGGCCCCGTAAGTTAAACTAAGTTTTTACTAGCCAAAAAAACCCCCAGATCAATGTCTGGGGTTTTTGTTTGTAGAGTTAATGTTAAGCAGCAATCTTACTTGGTTCTTCTTCACTTACAGAGTGGCGGATTAGATAGTCAAATGCTCCCAGAGAAGCTTTGGCACCTTCGCCCATAGCGATGATGATTTGCTTATAAGGAACTGTGGTGCAGTCACCTGCGGCAAATACGCCGGGCAATGATGTCTCGCCTTTTGCATCGACGATGATTTCACCGCGAGGTGACAGGTCAATCGTACCTTTGAGCCATTCAGTATTTGGCAATAGACCAATCTGTACAAAGATGCCTTCAAGCTCAAGGGTGTGATCTGCTTTGGTGGTGCGATCTTCGTAACGCAGACTATTAACTTTACTGCCATCACCCAAAACTTCTTTGGTTAACGCGCTCTTGATGACGGTCACATTTGGTAGGCTGAAAAGCTTCTTCTGCAACACTGCATCTGCGCGCAATTGGCTGTCAAATTCGATTAAAGTCACATGACTTACGACGCCAGCCAAATCAATCGCAGCTTCAACACCGGAATTGCCGCCACCAATCACAGCAACACGCTTGCCTTTAAACAAGGGGCCGTCACAGTGTGGGCAGTAGGCAACGCCTTTATTGCGGTACTCTTGCTCGCCGGGAACATTCATCTCCCTCCAGCGGGCACCAGTGCTGATAATGACAGACTTGCTCTTTAATTTAGCGCCATTGGCCATTTCGACTTCAATTCCATGGCTTGTCTTTTTCAGAGCGTTAGCGCGCTGCAAGTTCATGATGTCAACTTCATAGTCTTTTACATGTTGCTCTAGGGCTTGAACCAGTTTTGGTCCTTCAGTATGAGAAACGGAGATGAAGTTTTCAATGCCCAAGGTATCCATGACTTGGCCGCCAAAGCGCTCAGCAACAATACCGGTACGAATGCCTTTGCGGGCAGCATAAATCGCAGCAGCAGAGCCTGCAGGGCCGCCGCCAATGACTAAGACATCAAAGTCTTCTTTGGCATTGAGTTTTGCCGCCTCTTCTTCGGCACTGCCGGTATCGAGTTTGGCAATAATCTCTTCTGCACCCATACGGCCTTGACCAAACACTTCGCCATTGAGAATGACGGTTGGAACCGCCATGATTTGATATTGATCAACTAGGTTCTGGTAGAGGGCGCCATCAATCATTTCATGTTCAACATTTGGATTGATTGCTGCCATCAAGTTCAGGGCCTGAACAACATCAGGGCAGTTGTGGCATGACAAGGAAATAAAAGTCTGGAAATGGAACTTGCCGTCGAGTTTGCGAATGCGCGCAAGAATGTCTTCTTCCACTTTTGGTGGGTAACCACTAGCCTGCAAGATTGCCAAGATGAAAGAAGTCATCTCGTGTCCCATGGGCAATCCTGCAAAAGTAATACGTGCTTCTTCACCAGTTTTGCTAACGGTAAAGCTCGGTACATTTTTCGCCTGACCATCAGTCTTAACGGTGAGTTTGTCAGTCTGTTCGGCGACTTCGTTCAAGAGCTCAAGCATCTGTGCAGAAGCAGGGCTGCCATCTACGCTGGCTGTCAGAGTAATGGGGGCGGCGATCTTCTCGAAGTATGCTTTTAATTGGGTTTTGATATTGCTATCTAACATCTTGAAATCCTTTATTTCTATTTCAGTGAGTCTATTGGGCAGGATCTTGAGACCCTCTCCAATAGACTCTCCGCAGAGAGTCTATTGGTTATAGATTAGGATCGATTAGATCTTGCCTACGAGGTCCAAAGATGGAGTCAAAGTTGCTGCGCCTTCTTTCCATTTCGCTGGGCAAACTTCACCTGGGTGAGCTGCTGTGTATTGAGCAGCTTTGAGCTTGCGCAATGTCTCAGAAACGTCACGTGCGATTTCATTGGAATGAATTTCTGCAGTTTTGATAATGCCCTCTGGATTGATAACGAATGTGCCACGCAATGCCAAACCAGCTTCGGGGATATGAACGCCGAAAGCGTTTGTCAATGTATGTGTTGGATCGCCAACCAGTGGAAACTTTGCCTTACCAACTGCTGGTGAAGTTTCGTGCCAAACTTTGTGTGAGAAGTGTGTATCAGTTGTCACGATATACACTTCAGCACCTAATTTTTGGAACTCCGCATAGTTCTCTGCTGCATCTTCAATTTCTGTTGGGCAGTTAAAAGTAAATGCTGCTGGCATGAAAATCAAAACTGACCAATGGCCTTTGAGGCTTTCTTCAGTAATGGTTACAAACTTGCCATTGTGGAAAGCTTCAGTTTTGAATGGTGCTACTGCTGTATTGATAATAGACATGGTGCTCCTTTTGTTAAATAAATTGGGTTAATCAAACAAGGAATGCTTTGATAACGGAATCCATTCTAGGGACTATTTATTTATTTGTATAATGAATAATATCGATATAAATCATCGATTTATTCGATAATTAAAAGAGGCCATAACCAAAGCTGGGATAATGGCGTTTTAGGTGCTTTATTGGCGCTTTCCAGGCTTTAGACAAGAACATTATTTATGCCAAATTTACTTAAGCAATTTTCTCGGTTGTTCGCCGTTATTTTATTTGGAGGACTCCTTACCGCTTGTCAATCCACCGGTAAAGACGGCAAACCCCTGACTGAGGCGGAAATCTTACAAAAGCGCCAAGCCACCATTCAAATGGCTAAGACTGGCCTTGATACTTTGATCAAACAGAATCCTAAAATTAAACAGGATATCGAAAAGGCTCCTGGCTATGCAGTCTTTAGCACCACCAATGTAAATGTGGTTTTAATTGTGGTGGCGCGTGGTGAGGGTGTGTTGTATGACAAGCGTCGTAAAGAGCCCGTCTTTATGCAGGCCCTCAAAACTGGCGAAGGTCTAGGCGCTGGCTATCAAGACCAATATCAAATCGCAATTTTTAAAACGACTTCAGCAATCGATCAATTTTTGCTGACCTCAATCGATGGCCATCATGGCGGGATGGATGTGGATGCTAACTTTTCAGCAGGATCGGGTGGCACAATCCGATCCTTTAATCCAGATATCACTTTTTATACGGTTGGACTCTCAGGATATGATCTTCAGGCCAACTATGGTGGCACGCTATATTTAGTGGATCAGCAACTCAACGATGCCGCTATGCTGAATAGCCTGCCGAAGAAGCCCGCCCCAGCAAAGTAAACAGTTCTCGCTGGAATTTGCTGGCTCTACTGGTATTTCTCTATAGAAACACCCTAAAACCAGAGTAGATTGGCAGTGGTATCCATTGCGTATCTCTCACCAAAAAGGGGTTGTCATGAGTAAAAGTCAGCAAAAAGTGGTTGATGCAAGTAAGGCTGTAGGCCGAATGGCCATAGAAAGCACACAAGCAATAGCGCAAATCAATCAAAAGGCTGCGCAAGATTTTGCTGGGCTTATTCAGAAGCGTGTATCTGAATTGATGAAAACCCAAGATCCTAAATCTGCATTCGATTATGTTCATTCTGAAGTTCTACAGGATGCCGCAAAAGAAGTGATGCATTATCAGCAGCAACTCATGGACGTTTTAAAGAGTGGCAATAAAGAGCTCGCCGAAATCGCTGAAGTGATGATCCAAGACTCAAAAACCGATTTAATTCATTTTGTAAATGACGCTACCAATAATGCACCAATTGGCAGTGAAGCTTATGTCTCGGTATTTAAGACATCATTTAACAATGCCTTGCAAAATTTTGAGCTGGTACGAGCGGCAATGGCTGATTCATTCGTGAACTTTGAAAAAAGTGTAGAGAGTGTGAGTAATTTGTCTGCCACCAAGAGTGCACCCAAAAAAAAGCCGAGTTAGTTGGCGCTTAGTACTGCTGTTGAAAGTTCAAGGCGGTTTGAATGGTTTGGTAGTGAATCTCAACGGTAGATCCAATATCTTTGCCATAACCGCCTGCCATTGAGAATGCAACGGGTATTTGTTTACCTAGTGCGTACTGAAAAACTGCCTCGTCTCGGAGTCGCATTCCCTCTTTACTTATCTTAAGTCTTCCGAGTCGGTCACCCTCGTGAGGATCAGCACCAGCAAGATAAATCAAAAAGTCCGGTTTAAAGCGCTGGTTCAATTGCTCTAGAGATTGAGCCAGAGCATCTAAATAGGTTTGATCATCGCAGCCATCGGCTAAACCAAGATCTAGATCGCTGAATTCCTTTTTAAATGGGAAATTATTTTCACCATGTATCGACAGGGTAAAGATAGATGAATCATTTTGCAGAATCGATGCAGTGCCATTACCTTGATGCACATCTAGATCAATAATCGCTACTTTGAGCTTGGAGTGAATTTCTTTCTGGAGTGTGCGAGCAGCAATCGCAGAGTCGTTAAAGACACAAAACCCGCTACCTAGATTTCGATAGGCATGATGGGTCCCTCCTGCTAAGTTTCCAGAGACACCCTCTTTGATTGCAGTCTTCGCCGCAGCAATCGTAGCTCCCGCAGAGCGACGTGAGCGCTCCACCATTTTTTCACTCCACGGGAAACCAATTTCTTTTTGCTCGGCTGGGCTAAGCTTGCCTTCGATGATTTTCAGTAGATAACTTGGGTCATGCGCAAACAGTATTTGGGTATCTGAAGCAGGGGGCGCTTCCACTAATTCAAGATGGGGAAGCTTGCTAACTAAGTCACGTACGCGAGAATATTTTTCCATGGGGAAGCGGTGTCCCGCAGGAAGAGGTAGGACGAAGTGGTCTGAGTAGAAAGCTTTCAAACAGGATTTCCAACTTCACTTGAATATTTTTCAAGAACGCTTAATGAGACAATCTCAAGTGCTTTAATGTTTGTGCTCTCTAATTTAATGAGAGGTGCGTAATTGGCTTCCACTGCTTCGAGCCAGCGATTGATACAAAGGCACCACTGATCTCCCGCAACTAGACCGGGAAATTGATAGGCTGGCATTGGAGTGATGAGATTGTTGCCTTTGCTCAGGCTAAATTGCAAAAAGTCATTAGTAACAATTGCGCAGACTAAATGACTTCCAACATCTTCTTCATTAGTTTTGCAGCAACCATCTCTGAAAAATCCCGTTAAAGGCTCAAACGAGCAGGGGACTAGGGGCTGCCCCAGAACATTCAAGGCGACTGTATTACTCATCAAATTATTCCTTAATTGTGGTTATGGCGAATCTATCTAGTGGGATATGGCACTGCTCGGCAAAAAATTGCCATTTGTGTCACACTTTCCCAATCAATAGAGGTTATTGAAGCCAATTTTGCAGTAAAACCAAATTTCATGGGCCAGCGATGAGAATTGAAGACACCGATCCAGCAAGACATGCAGGAATTGAATATCCAATGGAGGTTGGTGCCCCTGTGTTCGCCCCAATTAAAGTGGTTGAGGAAAAAGATAAGGCAGTGAATGTTGCACGTCAAAATGCCAAACTAGAGTATGAGCGCATTATGGAGCAGGCTGAAGTATTGATGAAGCAAGCGAAAGCATTGCAGGCAAGACTAGATGCAACCGAGATGGTGCACATTGCAAAATTTAGCTTCAATCCTATTCATGGAAAAATCTACTATCTCTACTACGACACCAGAAACTCAACGAATGTCTTGATTCAAAATGGACCAAAAGAATGGAGTTGCGGTATTCCGGATGGCTGGACATACTCTATGGCAGTAAAGAAGTTGGGCGATAGTACATGGGCGGTAGTGGAAGAAAACGCCCTTGTTGTATGATATTTTAATAACAAATATAAATAGGTGACATGTGACAAAAGCAAGAGTAGTTAGCCTGGACAAGCTGGGTAGCGCAGACGTAATCAAAGTAATCGACAAAGAACTGCCTTCACCAGCAAAAGGTGAAGTTCAGATTCGTCAGACAGCGATTGGATTTAATTTCATCGATGTTTATCAGCGCTCTGGTGTATACCCATTGGAATTGCCAACCGGTCTTGGTCACGAGGCGGTGGGTGTAGTTGAGACTCTAGGCGAGGGCGTCACAGGTTTAAAGCTTGGCGATCGCGTAATGTATATGAATGCCGGTATTGGTGCCTACGCCAGTGCACGTAATGTCGCCGCTGATAAATTAGTACCAGTGCCAAGCAATGTTTCTGACGAAGTTGCTGCAGCAGTTTTTTTTAAGGCAATGACTGCACAATACCTTGTGCAAAAAACATATAAGGTCAAAGCAGGCGACATTGTATTGGTGCATGCAGCTGCTGGTGGCGTTGGTCAAATTTTGGCTGGCTGGGCTAAGGCATTGGGAGCATTTGTAGTGGGAACAGTTGGCTCGCAAGCAAAAGTTGCCGCAGCAAAGGCGGCTGGATGTGATGCTGTAGTTGATTACTCTCAGGCTGGCTGGGTAGATGAAGTATTGAAAGCAACGGGTGGCAAAAAAGCCAACGTTGTGTATGACTCTGTTGCAAAAGATACCTTCTTGGGTTCATTGGACTGCACTGCTCCATTTGGTACAGTGGCGCTCTTTGGTGCCGCTTCAGGTCCAGCCCCAGAAATTCAGCCAGAGATTCTAAATAAGAAAGGTTGCCTCTTCTTAACAAGACCTTCTGTGTTCCCGCACAATGCGACGCATGCCCTCTTGCAAGAGAATGCAAAAGCAGTCTTTGACGCAATTGCTAAGGGCTACGTTAAGGTGCAAATTGGCGCGAAGTTTCCTTTGGAGCAAGCAGCTGATGCCCACCGTGCGGCTGAGGGTAGAAAAGTCTCTGGCGCAATTGTGATGATTCCTTAGGATATAAGCAGTTACCGATCTCAAGCCCCGCTGATGCGGGGCTTTTTCATTAGTCTTGCGAGCAGTAAGATAGATAGATGAAAACACTTTTGCAATGGCTTTTAGCCACATTCTTATGGGTAGCAGTTGGATTTGTTCTGGCTCAGGTTCCGCCAACCCAACACTCGGGTGGCATCTCCTATATTTCTGGCGGAGTGGGTGAAGAAGAAACCACTGCCATTTTGGCCGAAGCTAAGCTATGGCCAGTCTTACTTGAGTTATCTCAAATAGAGAATGGAAGAGGTGTGTGGATTTTTGGCGCCAATATCAAAGTAGTTGATTCTAAGAAGCAAGTCCTGTTTAATGCGCAGGCTGATGGCCCTTATATGCTCATTAACCTAGAGGCTGGCGATTACATCATTGAGGCAAGTTACCAAGGTGTAGAGCAAAAAAGAGCTTTAAGTGTGAAGACCAATTCAAGCCAAAAAATTTCTCTATTCTGGAAGTAAATCAAACCGCCTAAGATTTTAGACATACAAAAGATCTTGCCCCAAAAAATTGGTGCAGTGCCGTATAAGGCATTCCTCGACTCTAGTTAAGGATTTCGGATATAGTTTTCCTATCCAATTAAAAAAATCACGGGAGACAGAATCATGAGAAATCATTCACTCAAGCAGAGGCTTGCGATTGCATTTGCATTGCCAGTTTTGTTGCTGATAAGTAATTTTGCTTTAGCGCAGACTGCTTCAGCTACTAATGCACAGGGCAAGACTGAGCTCTTATGGTTAAGTCAAGCTGGATTTAGGATTAAATCCCCCGAGGGTAAGATGATTTTGATTGACCCGTGGATCACCGGAGGTCCAAAGACTCCGCCACAATATAAAAATGATTTGGCTGCAATTGGTCCGATTGATCTGCTCTTAGTAACGCATGCTCACGTTGACCACATTGGTGATGCACCCGCAATTGCAAAAGCCAACAATACGAAGTTATATGGCCCCGCAGATATGGTGACTCCATTAACAACACTCGGTATTATCCCTGCTGAGCTTGGATGGCGCTTCAATAAAACTGGTCGTGTGACTCCTTTGCCTGGGATTAAGGTAACTGCTGTTCAAGCTGAGCATTCTTCATTATTGGTGTGGAAAAATCCTGCAACCGACAAGCTTGAATCACATCCAGCTGGTGAGCCAATGGGTTACATCATTGAGCTTGAGAATGGATTCAAAATTTGGCATATGGGTGACACCGGTTTGTTTAGTGATATGAAATTTATCAGCGAACACTACAAGCCAGATCTGGTATTGATTCCAATTGGTGGCAACTTCACTATGGCTCCTGACGATGCAGCTTTTGCATTGAAAACTTGGATCAAACCAAAAATGGTGATCCCGATGCACTACAACTCCAACCCAATGACCAAAGGAACGCTCGCAGAATTCCAGGCGGCGATGAAGGGCAGCAATATCAAGATCATCCCAATGACTGAGGGTGAAACAGTCCAGTTTTGATCAAAACCCCGGCTTAAATACAAACCCCACATAAATTGTGGGGTTTTTTATGACCTAAGCGCTTGCAATTAGTTCGCATTAGGACTAAACTAGTCCTAATTAGTACTTAGTTTGAATTAAATGACCTTTTTACCGACCCTCCGCAATCTTGTTTCAGCCTATCAGGCGTTTGAGCGTTACTCAGCGCCTGATGTTAAAGCGATGGGGCTAACGACAACCCAGTTTGATGTCATAGCAACTCTAGGCAATCAACCGCCAATGACTTGCAAAGAGTTGGGTGAAAAAACTTTAGTCACAAAGGGCACCTTAACGGGGGTATTGGAGCGCCTGGAAGCCAAGGGCATCTTGGAAAGAAAACTCAATCCAGAAGATGCACGTAGTCAGATGATTGGTTTGACGACAGTGGGTCAGACTTTATTTGAAAAAGTATTTCCAGCGCACTTGAGCCATTTAAATAAAGTGTTTGAAAAATTAAATACTAAGGAGCTTGCAGAGATTACAAAATCTTTGCAAGCATTAAAAAATGCATTTGAAAAATGATCTTCATAAAAAAGGAAACGATATGAACGCGGTATGTCAATCAACAGCTAAACCTTTGGCATTGGTAGCCAGAATTTTGTTGGCAGCAATTTTTATTTCGGCTGGGCTATCAAAGCTAGCTGGCTTTGAAGGAACTGTTGGCTATATTGCATCTAAGGGATTGCCAATACCAAGTTTAATTGCGGCACTCACGATTGCTGTTGAAGTGCTTGGTGGTATTGCAATTGTGATCGGTTATAAAGTGCGTGTGGCAGGTCTATTGCTGGCAGTATTTACTTTGCTAGCGGGCTTTATTTTCCATAACTTCTGGGCCGTTCCGGCAGATCAGGCTTACATTCAGAACATTATGTTCATGAAGAACCTCAGTATGGCTGGTGGCCTGCTATTACTGACAGTATTTGGTGCAGGCGGTTTGTCTGTAGATGCTAAAACTGCAGCAAAAGAATCTTAATTAAACATTCGCTATTTCAAAGGAGATCAAGATGGCAAAAGTTGCTGTTGTATTTCATAGTGGTTATGGCCATACTGTAAAACAAGCTGAAGCAGTTGCTAAAGGCGCTAATGGAACTTTAGTCGCAATTGATGCTGAGGGTAATATTACTGATGCGCAATGGGCGACTTTAAATGATGCTGATGCAATTGTATTTGGTTCGCCAACATATATGGGGTCAGTGAGCTGGCAATTTAAAAAGTTTGCTGATGCAAGTTCTAAACAATGGTTCTCTCAGCAATGGAAGGATAAAGTGTTTGGTGGCTTTACCAATTCTGCAACCATGAATGGTGATAAGCACTCCACTTTGCATTATTTCTTTACCTTAGCAATGCAACATTCTGGTTTATGGGTTGGTACAGGTTTAATGCCGTCTAATTCAAAAGCAGCAAAGCGTGATGACATTAACTATGTTGGTTCATCTGCTGGTGCGATGATGCAAACCCCCTCAGACGCAAGCGCTGATGAGGTAAATGCGGGCGATTTGGAGACTGCCAGGCTTTATGGTGAACGGATTGCAGAAATCACCAAGCGTCTCAAATAAGTTGGGTTTAGGTCTTGCCAAATAAAAAGCCACCTTCGTGAACTGACCCCCAAAAGTTGGACAGTTTAGTTAGGTTACCAGAAGGGATTGAGTTCGGTATTGCACCGGACTTAATCCCTTTAGTTTTTGTTTGATTCGATCATGGTTGTAGTAGTGGATATATTCATGTAGCCCCTGCTTAAATGATTCGATCGTCTCAAACTTCTCTTGGTAGAAGAACTCGCTTTTCATGATCCCAAACCAGTTTTCCATGACGGCATTATCTAAGCAATTGCCTTTTCTGGACATGCTTTGGGTAAGGCCTTGTTCTTTTAAAGCCTCCTGATAAAACCCCATCTGATATTGCCAGCCCTGGTCTGAGTGCAGCATGGGTTTATCTTTTGGTTTTAGTTGCTTAAAAGCCTGTTGGAGCATTTGCATCACCATGCTGATCTGAGGACGATCTGTGATCGTATAAGAGATGATCTCTTGGTTATACAGATCTAAGATTGGTGAGAGGTAGACCTTCTCACCCTTTATATTGAACTCCGTGACATCAGTTACCCACTTCTGATTAGGCCTACTTGCTCCAAAGTTACGCTCTAGTAAATTGGGGGCCACCTTACCAAGGGCTCCCTTGTAAGACTGATAGCGTTTAGGTCTGACAGTCGACTTGATCCCCAGCTGAGCCATCAGTTTTTGTACGGTCTTGTGATTGAGGTAGCAGCTCTGGGAGCTAAGCGCTGTCTGCACCCGGCGATAGCCATAGCGACCTTTATGGGCATGGAAGATGGTCTTGATCTGCATCTTGGTGTCGAGATAAGGATCTGGTTTAAAGCTGGCATTATCCCAGTAGTAATACACACTCCTAGGTATTCCAACTACTGTCAAGATCACTTGTAGTGGATAACTCCGCCTTAACTCAGCAATCACTTGGACTTGTTCTTGCTTGCCAAGTGCTTTTGCTGGGCTAAGGCCTCTAACTTTTTTAGATAAGCGTTCTCCACTTCTAAATACTGCGCTTTGCGCAGTAACTCGTCATGTGTCAGCTCAGAAGATGGCCTAGCTAGTAGCGCTGCAATCTCACTTTGTTTTGGCATGGGCGGTCGTCCCTTGGGTTTGGATTGCAAGGCTGCAATACCACCTTCATTGTAGAGTTTTTGCCACATCCAAACCGTGCTTGGAGAAGGGATATTGAAGTGGGCAGCTGCGTAATGAAGGGAGACTTGGTACAAGTCGATGTATTGCAGGACTTGCATTTTGAACGACGCAGTATGGCGCACAGGCTTTGGGTTAAGCCCAGCAATGCCATGGAGCCGATGGGCTAAAATCCAATTACGGACCTGAGCATGACTAATCTTAAATAGATGGGCAACCCGCTTGAGGCCACCAGACTTTAAAAACTCCTTAACTACCTTTAGTTTGAACTGCTTACTGTATTTGCTCATAAAACAAAACCCCCTTGGTTGGACTTGATGTCCAACTTTTGGGGGTCAGTTCACGAAGGTGGTTTTGGTATATCTTGGTGGCCTGAGGCGGAATCGACCAAGCCTAAAGATATCCAATCCTAGCTCTAGACTTGTAATCTTCTAAAGACTTTTTTCAAACCCAAAGTCAGCGGTAGCACCATTAATAATGAGCCAGCAATTAGGGCAATAGTATTAGGGACTCCCAGCCTATCGCCGACAAAACCATAAACAAGGGGTGAAATAGCACCAGAACCAATTGTTACTGTATAAAACACTCCAAATGCTCTTGATCGCATGTGCGGTGGAACTAACTCGGGGACAGTTCCATAAAGCCCAGAGGATGTTCCATTTAAGGCAACACCAACTAATGGCAGCATCAACATAACAACATCAACATTTAGCGGCAAGGTTAAAGCCATCAGAATAGACGTAGCAATCTCTGTTATTAAAGTGGTTTTGATTACGCCAAATCGAGCTGCGATAAACCCGCAAACAAATTTACCTGCGGCGCCACCAGCAAAAGTTAAACTCAGCGCAAAGCCTACCTGCGTGACTGTGGCGCCTTTAGACATTAATAAAAAAGGTAGTAGTGTTAGAAACCCCATACGAGTAGCGCTATCGATAGCAGCAATTGACGATAAAGAAATAAAGCCTAGATTAAGAAAGTTGCTGCCTGCACCTTTTCCGCTTGTATCACTTGATGCCTTATTTAACTGGGTCTTAGAGTGATTGGTAACTGTTGTTTTAGGTAGAACAACTGCTAAGAACATTACAGCCAACAATCCCAAGAGCCCCATCACGCTGGTTACGGTATGCCAATCCCAGACTGCCAATAAAGCCGCACAGAGTGATGGCAACAACACCTTCCCTATATCGCCAGAAAAGTTATATGTGCTCAGAGCACCCCTTAATTCCGAGCCTTCAAAAGCATGGGAAGTTAATGAGGAGGAGAGGGGGTGTTGAACACTTGCGCCAATACCACTAAGAATTAAACAGGCCGCCAAACCTAAAAAACTGGTAGTCCAACCAGACAATAAAAACCCAATTGCCGCAATCAGAGTGCCGAATAGCAATAGGCGTTTTTCACCGACCTTTTCTGACAACATGCTTGATGGAACTTGTAAGGAAGCCATCGCCCCCGAATATAAAGTCTT
Organism: Polynucleobacter wuianus; assembly: GCF_001659725.1. Classification (NCBI taxonomy): domain Bacteria; kingdom Pseudomonadati; phylum Pseudomonadota; class Betaproteobacteria; order Burkholderiales; family Burkholderiaceae; genus Polynucleobacter; species Polynucleobacter wuianus. Next base: position 1,752,776 of record NZ_CP015922.1, read on the forward strand.
TAAAGAGCCAACTTCAGCAAGCGATAGACCAAATGCCATTTGCCAAATGGGAAACATGACATACAGTAGGTCGGTATATCCATCATGAAGAATATGGGCACCACAACAAGACCCCAGGATTCTTTTCTTGAGCGCTTTCATAGCAACAATGTAACCGAGCCCAAATGAAAAAACCACCCGAAGGTGGTTTTAGTGTTTCTTGGTGGCCCGGGGCGGAAGCGACCAGGGCCGAGGATGTCAAATCCTTGAGTAATAATTAATCCTGAACAAATTTTGACCTAGCCCGCCCTTCAAATTGCCTTTTGTTGACAATCATTCTCTCGTGGCGACCTCGTGAGATTAAGTCCACCTCATCGTGAGCCTCTACCTGAAATATGAGCTTTCTACCTTCTACGCCAATAAGTTCAACATTCGCAGTCACCTCCATGCCCACAGGAGTGGCGGCCTCATGAGTAACGCTAATGAATGTTCCAACAGCTTGTTCTTCTGGCCAATCTAAATGGGGAATAATCGCCCTCACACAAGCTAACTCAAGGAAGCCAACCAAAAAGCCTGTGGCAAATACTTCTGGCCTTGCTGCAGCCTCACCAGACTCGGGATACATGGCAGGAACGGTCTGACTATCTGTAACTGTAAATTTACATTGATACTTAATGCCTGGCTTTAAGGTGTCTTTCATAAAAGCAATCCATATAAGTTATTAATCAATTTATAACAGAATCTTATGAATAGAAAAATCCGATACTGAGGCTTACTAGGGATAAGCGTTATTTAAAGTAACGCTTATCGACTACTGACTCAAGAAAACTTTAAACTTGCTGGCGAACTAACCTTTTTGGTGGTTTCGCCATACTGGATTACATCACCAATCATTTCAGCAGTACAGGCAGACAAGGTCCAACCTAAATGGCCATGACCAGTGTTGTAATACACATTAGGTTTACTACCTTTGCCAACTTTTGGCATCATCGTTGGCATCATCGGACGCAAACCTGCCCATGGGACTACCGAGCGAGTACTAACTTCAGGGAAGCATTGGTTAACCCAATCAATCAAAGGCTTAATACGATCAGCGCGGATATCGCGATTGATGCCATTGAACTCTGCCGTACCTGCAACACGGAATCGGTCTATCCCAAGACGACTAGTAACAAGCTTAGTTTCATCATCAAGCAGACTCACATTAGGGGCGCCCTCTTGGCTGGCTTTATCGGTCAAATTAACCGTTATTGAATAACCTTTAACCGGATAGACATTGACGCGATCGCCTAATTGAGAAGCCAGATCACGACTTCCAACACCAGCGCACACAACAACATTATCAAAAACGAGTTGGCTAGCATGCCCGTCTTTACTTAGGGTTAAGTTCACACGATTGCCATTGGACTGAACAGCAAGCACTTCATGCTCATAAATGGTTTTAACGCCTAACTTTGCAGCAGCCTCTGACAACCCATGAGTGAACTTATGGATATCACCTGTGGAATCGCTTTCTGTGTAATAACCACCATAATATTTACCGGCTAGCGTAGGCTCAATTTCTTTCATCTCTTGAGGTGTAACGGCAGTACGCCCTAGCCCACCTTCAGCGAGCATCTTAGAGACTTTGCCTGCATGCTCAAAGCCAGCCTGGTCACGATAAATATGCAAGATACCTTCGCGCTTTAAATCAAAATCAATACCCTCTTGCTTTGCCCAAGCAAATAGATGCTTTCTTGCTTCAATTGCCATATGTGCAGTCTGAACGGTATTGCTCTTATAGTTCGGAATCGAGGCAATGAACTCTGCGAACCATGAAATCTTGTGCCAATCAGGCTTGAGATTGATCAAAAGTGGGGCATCTTTTTTAAAGACCCACTTCATACCTTTCATGATCGTTGACCAGTGGTTCCAGACCTCTGCATTAGATGCAGAAAGTTGGCCGCCATTAGCAAAGGATGTTTCCATGCCAGCATAACGATGACGCTCAATTAAAGTGACATCGTAGCCACGCTTCGCCAAAACATAAGCGGTCGTAACGCCTGTGATGCCACCACCAATAATTACAAATGATTTCATTTTTAGATCCTTCAAACGTCAGGGTTACCCATTGCAGATGCTCAAGGGGCCCCCTCTGTTCTGGACCTGAGAGATTCGCAAATATTTAATATTTGCTTGCTCCTTCGGTGTTATTGGATGACGAATACCCAATATCTCTTCAGAGTTTAAAGATCATTTCGGTTCTTTTGCCTGAGAGTTTCCGGGGCGGTTGCTCCTTCGGCGTTGCTGTAAAAGCAATCTCTCCCGAGAATGATTTAAATACCTTTAATACTATACCTTCAAATACTAAGTCTTCAAATATTGCTTCACCAGTTCAGACCAAAATGTTGCGCCAATCGCAATATTTCTATCATTAAAGTCGTAGGCAGGGTTATGCACCATACAAGTTCCTGGTGTATCCCCATTGCCAATAAAAAGATAGGAGCCAGGGATTTTCTCGAGCATAAATGCAAAATCTTCGCTGCCTGATAATGCCGGTCCTTGGCGCGTAATAGCTGCTTCGCCAAAGAGATCAGCCGCCACATTCCGCGCAAACTCTGTTTCTGCCGCTGAATTTACTAAGACCGCATAACCCCTTTTCCAATTCACTACTGCAGTAAGTCCAAAGCTTTCTGCTTGTGACTGCACAAGTTCCTTAATTCTTTTTTCCAGATCAATTCTGACCTGAGGATCTAATGCGCGAACGCTTAATTCTAATTTTGCACGTGCTGGAATTACATTGTTAGCATGGCCAGCATTAAATGCCCCCACTGTTATTACCGCTGATTGTTGTGGGTCAACGTTCCTAGACACAATAGTTTGCAACGCCATCACAATCGAGGAGGCAGCCACGATTGGATCGGATGCTTTATGTGGCATTCCCCCATGACCTCCTACGCCTAAGATCTCTATAGTTGCATAGTCACTAGATGACATGGTTGGACCATCACGAAAAATAAAGTGGCCAACCGCATATCCAGGCATATTGTGTATGGCAAAGATAGCATCGCAAGGGAAGTGTTTAAACAACCCATCCTCCATCATGCGAAGTGCGCCTCCGCCACCTTCTTCAGCCGGTTGGAATATAAGATTTATCGTGCCTGAAAATTCTTTTTTATCAGCAATCTCCTTAGCTGCAGCAAGTAGCATTGCAGTATGTCCGTCATGACCGCAAGCATGCATTACGCCCTCATTCTTGCTAGCCCATTCCAGGTCTGTCTGCTCATTAATAGGCAATGCATCAAGATCAGCCCTTAAGCCAATTGTCATTTCACCATTACCGTTTTTTAGAACACCTACAACGCCTGTTCCGCCTATACCTTCATGTACCTCATAGCCCCAAGACTTTAGTTTTTCAGAAACCAATGCCGCAGTTCTATGTTCTTCAAACGCAAGTTCAGGATGTTGATGAATATCTCTTCTTAGAGAAATAAACTCCTCAACCTCTACCAAATTAACCTCATGCAATTGAGTCATTGATATACCCAATTATTGAGGTTGTAAGTTGATGGATTTTGCAATTGCTCTAAATTGAGCAGTACCGTCACCATAAACTTTATTCAACTCATTTAAGGACAATGGCTTTGCAATCATTAAACTATTGGCATCAAGTCCTGACTTCACAGCTGGGTCTTCAAGTACATCAGCCAAAGCTTTATTCAGAGTTTGCATAATTGGCTCTGGGGTATCTTTCTTCACAAAGTAACCAGTCCAGATGGAGTACACAAAACCCTTAAGACCTTTACTTTCAGTAACTGCAGGGTAATCTTTAACGCTCTCTAAACGCTTAGAATTCAGCATTGCAAGTATTTTGATTCTTCCTTGCTTAGCCAGCTCATCATGTGATTTGCCATATGGCGCCAAAAAGAAATCGATTTGACCGCCGATTAAATCCTGCAATGCTGGTCCAGCACCTTTGTATGGAACATGTGTCATTGGAATCTTAGTCTCCTTGGACAGTTGCTCACCAAGCAAATGATAAAAAGAACCCGGGCCAACACTTGCATAGGAGAGGGGCTTGCCTTCTTGTGCAGATTTTTTTGCAAATGCTAAAAATGAGTCAACATCCTTCACAGGCATATCACTTCTTACTAAAAAAGCGATTTGTACAGATCCGATCATCTGAACAAGACGAAAATCCTCGCTTTTAAATTTAATTGCTGAATTTGCAAGAGGTCCCAAAATTAACTCATTTGGAGAGCCTTGCATCACTAAGTAACCATCCGCTGGTGCATTTAGCACCTTTTGGGCGGCAATGCCACCACTTGCCCCGCCAATGTTTTCAACAATGACAGCCTCACCTAACTTTTTGGAGAGGGGCGGGCTCACAATACGAGCAATCACATCTGAAACACCGCCCGCAGGATATGGAACAACCAAACTTACCGGCTTAGAGGGAAAGGATTGCGCCATGGCAGTGGTTGCAATGGACACAACACCAAACACCAAGGCAAAAAACTTAGTTAATTTCACAGCAGGACCCCTCTTTTATGAATGTAGAGCATATTCTAGGTATGGTTAAATATAATGTCTAATGCATTTTTATATCATTTACTATAATTTCATGTAATAGCTATTATTGGAGAAACAGCATGACACTAACTCAGCTTAGACACATGAGTGAGCTTGCCAAAACCGGCTCCTTCATTAAGTCATCAGAGAATCTATTTGTTACGCAACCAGCTCTTAGCAGAAGCATTAAATCGCTTGAAGATGAATTGGGTGCAAAATTATTTGATCGACAAGGTAGGCACACGACTCTCACTGCATTTGGTGAAGAAATTTTACGCCGCTCGCAAATTTTGCTGGATTTAGCTAAAGACATCAAAGAGACTAATCGGAATTTCAAAAATGGGCTTAGCGGCCAAATTCGAATCGGCATGGGGTCTGGACCTGGCGCGCTGTTGATGACCAAGCTTTTGGAACATATTGCCGTTCACTATCCCCATCTTCATATTGAAGTTGCAAGAGGGAAAACTGGCATGCTCATTGAGTCGCTGAGAGCAAGAAAATTAGATGCCCTCATTATTAATGCTAGATCAATGAAACCAGCGCAAGATTTAAAAATGGAAGTGATCTACGAAACTCCAGGTGCATTCATGGTTCGCAAAGGACATCCATTAAGAAAGCTAAAAAAGATTTCCATTGATGATCTTAGAAAATATCCTATTGCTTCTACAGCCTTAAGTGAAGAAACAGAAAAGACAATCATTGATCGCTATGGAAAAGACGCTAATCTTGATAATCTGGTCAACATAAAATGCAGTGAAATATCAAGCCTAGTGGAGGTAGCACAGCAGAGCAATACTGTACTTCTTGCAATTCGTAATTCTGCACTTGAGCTGGAAGAATTAACTATAACTCCGCCATTAGATGCGACTGCTAGATTTGGATTTGTTACGATCGAAAATAGAACTGAATCTCCACTATTGAAGCACGTCAGAGATTTTATTGAAAAAGATCTCAATGAGAGACCAAATAAAATGGCAATAAAAAAAGAATAAAAAAAACCCGCCTAAGGCGGGTCATACTTTTAATTTTTGGAGATTTAAAGTTTTATTAAAAAGTGTGGCGCATACCTATTGCATAGTTATTTAATCCAGCACTCACTGTTTTACCAGTGGAAGTTGTTGAATTAGATACAGTTGTTTGGCCATAGATTGCATACAAGTTGGTACGCTTACTCAGCCAATAATTAGAGCCAGCTTGCCAACCATTAAAGTTTGCAGTTGGAGAGCCTGATCCCATATAGGTATAGCGCCCAAGCCCTGCAGATGCCCATGCTTCAATTGCAGGAGTGATATAGCTTCGCAACCCAATTTGCTCTGCTGAGCGCCCAAGATAATATCCAGATGAAATTGTCGATGTGGCTTTACGATTCAGGTACTGGGCATAAGCTTTTAATATGCCGAAATCATAAGTAGTACCAGCATAAAATTGGTTATCTTGAACATTTAACGCGTTTCCACCGGGTAATGTAGGCGCAGTAGATGCGCCATTCGCTTGAGCATTAGTCCATTCATGTGAATTTGAAGTTGAAGGAACTGAAGCTGTGTCTGCAGTGGTAAATTGCTTCAAAGCTTGGTAGGCAACTGCTGCATAAAATTTATTATAGGTGTAATCAACACCAAGACCCCATCCACTAGCGTTAGTATTTCCACCCGTAATGGTTGCCCCTGATGTTGTTTGTGTTTCGTTTTTATTATTTAAAGTATAGATACCGCTTGCGGTAAACCCAGCAATTGAATCGGTTTTAAATGACAATGTATTTGCCGTGCGAGCTGTAAAATCAATGTAGCTAGTTCCAGCGCTTGCACTCGAAATTCCCTGCGCACTTGCGTATATGACGTTACCAGTCAGGTTGTTAAAGTTACCTGGATCCGTTGCTAACCCTGCGTTAAAAATTGGCGTGTATTGCAAACCAAGTGCCGCTTGTCCAATACCATTCTTTTTTAGACCAACGAATGACTGTCGATTAAATAAGCCATTATTTGCATTGCCACCTAAGTTTGCATCTTGAGGATAAATTTGAAATTCTGTTGTGAAAAATGCGGACGATCCAACACCCAAGTCTTCAATTCCTTTTAGACCAATACGACTAGAGCTCTCTGCATTCTGACCAAATTGACTTACTGTTTCTTTGTTTCTGCGCCTGTTGTGGGGCTGACTACTCTTGAGTTGCCGCCTACATAACCCGCATCAATAATTCCATACACCGTTACACTTGATTGTGCTTGTACGCCGCTTGCACAAACAGCTGCTAAGCCCGCCGCTGTAATAATCTTTTTCATTTCCTATTTCCTTTACCTTTTAACTTTCAATTAATTTTGGTGACCCGAATGCAAAACCTGCAATCGAAGCCAGTCTAGGTAAAGAACTACATGATGTCTAATGCATTTTAATGACACTTAATATAATTAAATGTAATACATTGCTATAGTGAAGTAGATAAATGAATTCACAATTAATTTCTAAACTTTTGGACGAAAATTTGTAGCAAAAAAAATGCCAACAAAGGCTCAAGCTCTGTTGGCATTCAGAATGAAAATGTGGGTAGCTAGATCTTAATCAGCCTTAATTTGATTTACTGAAATAACCTTTCCCCAGCGTTCAATTTCTTTATTTAGATAAACCCCCAGCTCTTCTGGCGATGATCCTATAGGTTCAGCACCAATACTTTCAAACTTATCCTTAATGGCAAGAGTATTCATACTGGCTACCAAGGCTACATTCAACTTCTTAATAATAGGCTTTGGAGTATTCGCTGGCACAAAAACTGCAAACCAAGGCGTGACATCATATCCTGGTAACCCAGACTCAGCAATGGTTGGTATGCCTGGCAAGGCCTTAGAGCGCTTGATTGTCGTTAAACCGATTGGCCTTAGCTTTCCAGAAAGAATATGAGGCTTTGCAGAAGTGATGCTGTCAAACATGTAATTCACTTGACCGCCAAGTAAGTCAGTCACTGCTGGGCCGCTACCCTTATAAGGAATATGTTGCATATCTATTTTCGCTAACGACGTAAATACCTCTCCAGCCAAATGAATAGAAGTGCCGTTACCTGCTGACGCATAGGTAATCCTTCCAGGCTGCGCCTTTGCATTTGCTATCACATCCGCAACTGTTTTTACGTTAGGCTGGGTAGCATTAGTAACCAATACATTAGGCACAATAGCAATGAGACTAACGGGCGCAAAATCCTTTATCGGGTCATAGCTTAATTTTGGATATAAAAACTTATTGGTAGCCATGCCAATTGAAGTAATCATCATTGTGTAACCATCAGCTTCAGAACGAGCTACTAATTCCGCTCCAATATTCCCGCCTGCACCGGGCTTATTTTCGACAAAGATTGTCTGACCCAAAGATTTGGAGGAGCTATCTGCAAGTGCGCGTGCAATCACATCCATTGCCCCGCCGGGCGGAAAAGGAACAATCCATTTAATTGGCTTAGTGGGCCATTCCTGTGCATTAGCCATACTGAAGTACAGGAATATTGCAGCAATTCCAATGCCCTTTCCTATCCAGGATGGCTTCCGTTTATTTCCCATCATGCCCACTTTTCCCTGCTAATGAGATTGCAATACATGCAATTGCGCCTGGAATTGCGAATGCATAGAAGTTAAATTCCAATGGCAAACCCAAGCTTAACAAAGTACCGCCTAGCACTGGACCTAAAATAGCGCCCACACGACCAATGCCAGAGGCCCAACCAATACCAGTGGAACGAATTTTTAATGGATAGTATTGCGCAACATAGGCATAGAGCAAGATTTGAGAGCCAATTGTGGTTGCGCCTGCAATAGCTACCAATAGATTTAAAACAATGAATGGACTCTTAACACCTAAGAGACTAATTGAAGCGGCAGCGCAAATAAAGAAAATGGTAAGTACCTTGCGTGGATGGAACTTATCGGCAAGCCAACCACCTCCAACCGCTCCAAAGATAGCGCCAATGTTTAGCACCATCAAGAACATTAGGCTTGAACCCATCTCATACCCAGCTTTGTTCATTAGCTTTGGAAGCCAAGATCCCAATGCATAAACCATTAATAGGCACATAAAGAATGAAGTCCAGAACATTAAAGTACTTAATACGCGACCATCTTTAAAGAGCGAAACCAAAGGTACGGAGCTAGAGGCTTTACCTAATGGATAGATATATTCATTAGAAAGCAATGTGCCGCGCTCTGGGGCGATTTTTTTTAATATTTTTCCAGCATCAGAGTTCCGATTTGATTTAATCAAAAATCCAGGTGACTCAGGCAGATAGTAAAGAATGATTGGTAGCAGCAGCAGTGGAATAATGGCAACGAAAAAAACTGAGGGCCAGCCATAGGTCGGAATTAAATAGATTCCTACGCCAGCCGATAACATACCGCCAACTGAGTAACCGCTAAACATAATCGTTACCAGCAGGCTACGAATTTTTTTAGGTGAATATTCAGTCATCAAAGCAACCACGTTAGGCATTACGCCACCAATACCTAATCCAGCAATAAATCGACAGATACCAAACTGCGTAAGGTTTTCTGCAAAACCATTAATAAAGGTAAAGAAGCTAAATAATGTAACGCACATTGCAATAGTCTTTTTTCTCCCTATCTTGTCTGATAACGGCCCAAAGAACATAGCTCCAAACATCATGCCAAATAATGCATAACTACCCAAAGTCCCTGCCTGCATGGGTGATAACTGCCATTCGGCCATTAATTTAGGCAAAACAACTCCATAGATGACGAGATCGTAACCATCAAAAATGATGATTAGACCGCACCAAAATAAAAGACCCCAGTGAAATTTATTAAACCTCGCTTCGTCTATTAACTTATGAACATCAATTTGACTCATGCTTATGTCTCCAATTTGTGTTTGATTTGATTTGCAAAAAATTGCTTGATTACTTGATTGAATTCAGTTTCTGCTTCAATGTTTGAAATGTGCGAAGCAGGCACCTCTTGTAGTTGAGACCCTTTAATTTGGGACTGCATATACTGAGCATCACTAATAGTGGTAACAGGATCTTTATCCCCGCTGATAATTAATGCAGGAATATTGATTTCTGAAATCCCCCCCTTAAGATCCTCAGTAGCCAATGCCTCGCAACAACTTGCATAACCTTCAGGGTTCATATTTTTCAAGTTAATCAGTAATTCGTTAACTGCTTTAGGGCTTGAACCATAAAACTCTGGTGTAAACCATCTCGAAGGAGCGGATTCTGCGATAGTATTGAGACCCTCTTTTCTAGCTAAAGCCGCCCGCTCATTCCATGCCTGCTCATTACCTATTTTTGGCGCAGTATTTGCAATCACTAACGCCTCAATTCTTTCGGGCGCATTGACCGCTAGCCATTGACCAATAAGCCCGCCCATCGAAATTCCACAGAAGAAAGCCTTATCAATACTGAGGTAATCAAGAAGACCTAAAACATCATTTGCTAGCTGTGCAATGGTGTACGGACCCTTTGGAGAATGAGTTAATCCATGACCTCTAGTGTCGTATCTGATTAAGTAGAAATCTCTTCTTAATACTTCAAGCTGACCATCCCACATAGAATGATCTGTTCCTAAAGAGTTAGAGAAAATAATTGCTGGTTTGTGAGGATCGCCATCTGTCAAATAGAAGATGTCAATTCCGTTAATGTGCGCAATACTCATTACTACTCCTAAACTCGTTCAATAATCATGGCTATGCCCTGCCCAACACCAATACACATAGTGCAAAGGGCGTATCTACCTTTAGTGCGAATCAGTTGATACATAGCTGCAGTTACTAATCGCGCACCAGATGCCCCTAGTGGATGCCCAAGAGAAATAGCGCCCCCATTTGGATTGACGTGCGCCGCGTTGTCAGGAAGACCAAGATCACGAGTAACTGCTAAAGCCTGCGATGCAAATGCCTCATTTAGCTCAACCACATCCATCTGACTAAGCTTTAAACCTGCTTTTTCCAAAACCTTCTTCACTGCAGGCGAAGGACCAAATCCCATGATTCTTGGAGCAACGCCAGCCGCAGCCACAGCCACAACACGCGCCTTTGGAGTCAGGGAATGCCGCTTTACACCAAGCTCTGAGGCAAGAAGTAAGGCGCAAGCGCCATCATTTACGCCTGAAGCATTGCCGGCAGTAACTGTGCCACCTTGTTTAACAATGCTTTTTAGAGAAGCTAAAGTTTCTAGAGTGGTGAGACGCGGATGCTCATCCTTAGAAAAAACAACAGGATCGCCCTTTTTCTGCGGAATATTTACCGGAATAATTTCATCGTCAAAGATGCCTGCAGCCTGCGCCTTTGCAGTACGCTGCTGACTAGTAAACGCAAATAGATCCTGATCAGCCCTGGAAATCCTAAAGTCTTCGGCAACGTTTTCTGCTGTTTCTGGCATGGAGTCAACGCCATACTGAGCCTTCATTAAGGGATTAATGAAGCGCCAACCAATAGTTGTATCTTCAATTTTTGCCGATCTTGAATACGCAGAGTCGGCTTTACCCATTACAAAAGGTGCCCGAGACATGCTCTCTACACCCCCCGCAATCATTAGATGGTTGCCGCCACCTTTAATTGCATTTGCAGCTATACCAATGGCATCAAGACTAGAGCCACAGAGTCTATTGATGGTGGATCCAGGCACTTCCACTGGTAGACGAGCCAACAAGCTGGCCATCCTAGCAACGTTACGATTATCTTCACCCGCCTGATTGGCGCAACCAAAAATAACGTCATCTAACATTGACCAATCAACAATATTACGCATCATGAGAGCTTGAATTGGTAATGCAGCCAAATCATCCGCCCTTAAAGTAGATAGTGACCCACCGTACCTACCAAAAGGAGTTCTAATGGCATCACAAATATATGCATTTGAATTATTTTTCATGATTGAGCTATAGATAAAGGTGCGTCAGTTAGTTTTTGCAGCTCGCCCAAGGTGAGCCCAGGAACCATTTCACTCACAACCAAACCGTTTGGTGTGACATCGATAACAGCAAGATCTGTATAAATGCGATTTACGCAACCCATACCGGTAAGTGGGTATGTGCATTTTTCAACAATCTTTGCCTCACCATTCTTGGTGACATGCTCCATCGTTACAAATACATTTCTTGCGCCAATTGCTAAATCCATTGCTCCACCTACAGCGGGAATCGCATCTGGCGAACCAGTGTGCCAATTTGCTAGATCACCATTTTGAGCAACCTGGAAAGCGCCCAATACACAGATATCAATATGTCCACCGCGCATCATCGTGAATGAATCGCCATGATGGAAATAGGAGCCGCCCTTTAATAGGGTGATAAATTCCTTCCCCGCATTGATCAAATCAGGATCTTCGTCTCCCTTAGCTGGAGCTGGACCCATGCCAAGAACCCCATTCTCGCTTTGCAAAAATATCTCTTTATCAGCATCAAGGTAATTAGCGATTTTTGTAGGCAACCCAATACCCAAATTTACGTAAGAGCCCTCCGGAATATCTTGAGCCACTCTTTGAACAATTTGCTCTCTAGTTAAACGTTGGTATGCCATTTTTATTTCCCCTTCACAGCAACAACGTGCTTTACAAAAATACCCGGTGTAACAACATGCTCGGGATCTAGATCTCCCAGAGGCACCACTTCATTTACCTGAGCGATGGTGCATTTAGCTGCGGTCGCCATAATGGGGCCAAAATTTCTAGCGCTCATTCGATAAGTAAGATTGCCCCAGCGATCACCCTTAAATGCTTTAATGAGTGCAAAGTCGGCATGAATCGGATACTCAAGCACATAGCCTTTGCCATTAATAACTTTGCTTTCTTTGCCTTCAGCCAAGAGGGTGCCAAATCCTGTTGGGGTATAGATAGCACCAAGACCAGCCCCTGCCGCCTGAATGCGAGCCGCTAAGTTACCTTGCGGGACTAATTCGAGTTCAATTTTTTTGGCGTAGTACAACTTATCAAACTCATAAGAGTCAGATTGCCTTGGAAAGGAGCAGATAATTTTTTTCACCTGGCCTGCTTTGAGCAAGGCGGCCAAACCGACATCACCATTTCCAGCGTTGTTGTTTACTACTGTTAGCTCTTTGGCTCCATGCTCAATCAAAGCATCAATTAACTGCGCAGGCTGACCAGCCGTCCCAAAGCCACCAATCATGACGGTTGAGCCATCTTTGATTTGTTTTATAGCTTCATGTATTGAAGCCGATGTTTTATCAATCATTCTTTTCTTTACTCTTTAATTTCAATAAATCTTTATCAAAAACAACATATGCAATAGATCCAATCACAATTCCCCAGAATGCTGATCCCAGACCTAAAAAAGTCATGCCAGATGCAGTTGCTAAAAATGTGATTGCGGCAGCCTCACGATGATCGGGTTCTTCTAAAGTGCTCATGAGGCTAGTGACGATTGCGCCAAGTAAAGCTAAGCCAGCCAAAAGCGCGATGAGCTCTTTTGGAAGACTGGTAAAAATGAGAACGATTGAACCTGCTAAGGAACCGCCAATTAAAAAGAAAACGCCGCTGAAAATGCCTGCAACATATCGCTTGTTTGGATCTTCGTTAGCTTCTTTGCCTGTACATAGGGTTGCCGTAATTGCTGCAGTCGTAGTGGTAATGCCACCAAAGAATGCGGTTACCAGGGACATGAAACTTGTAAAAGTAATAATGGGCTTAGCGGGCACGTGATAGTTCGATAACTTGAGGATTGCCATTCCCGGCAAGTATTGGCCGGTCAAACTTACTAGAACCAACGGTATTGCAAAGCTGAATGTTGATTCCCAAGTCCACACAGGAGTGATGAATGTAGGATGGGCCAAAGCTAGCCTGAAATTATCTGGATTAACATCACCAATGAGATATGCCAGCCCGATTCCTGAAAATAAAACAACTAAGATCGCGAATTTTGGTATCAACCTTTTGAATATCAGATAAATTCCAATCATCGATAAAGCCAAGGCAGGCATGGTTGATACAGATTTAAATATATTGATACCAAACTGAAATAGAATGCCCGCCATCATTCCGGCCGCTATTCCCTTGGGTATATGCTTTATTAGCTTGTCAAAGGTACCCGTAATGCCAATTAATAGAATGATCATTGCGGCAGTGATATAAGAAGAAATTGCCTCATTGACCGACATATGCGGAAATAAGGCGATTAAGAGAGCAGCGCCAGGAGCGGACCAAGCAGTAATGATCGGCATCTTGTATTTCCAACTGAGATAAATCCCGGAAATGCCACCACCAAACGATACCGCCCATACCCAAGAAGATAGAACTTCATTAGATACCTGAGCTAGAGATGCGGCCTGAAAAAATATCAGCATCGGCCCAGCATAGGAAATCAATACAACTAGAAATCCAGCCGTAATTGAAGAGGGTGAAATATCTTCGAAAAAGGCGCGCTTCATTAGCCCAAATCTCCGCCACCAACCGGTAATACTGTGCCAGTGATATAAGATGACTCATCAGAAGCTAGGAATAAAATCGCCCTTACCTGTTCCTCAATTGTTCCATACCGATGCATCAAACTGGAATCAATCGTTTGGTCAATGATCCCTTGATACCAAACCTCTTCTTGCTTGGATAATTTATTCTTGTTTCGCGGAATCTTTCTCGGAGGAGCTTCAGTTCCACCAGTGGCGACCGCATTAAAGCGAATACCATCTTTAGCGTGCTCAAATGCCAAGCTAGCAGTCATCGCATTTACTCCGCCTTTTGCTGCGGCATATGGAATACGGTGAATACTGCGAGTGGCAATAGAAGAAATATTTACGACAACGCCATGCTGTTGCTTAATCATCACCGGTAATACAGCTCTACAACACCATAAGGTTGGAAACAAGGAGCGACGAATCTCTGCCTCTATTTGATCTTCATCATAGTTCTCGTAAGGCTTTGCCCAAATAGTGCCACCGACGTTATTAACAATAATATCGATCTTTTTAAATGCCTTTACTGCCTCGGAAATTAGCTTTGAAGCACCAGCATAGGTCTCTAAATCAACCTTAACCGTCAAAGACTTTGCTTTTAGCTTACCTAGCTTCTTTGCCACATCATCAACTAGATCGGAGCGGTCGGCCAAAATAACCTTGGCACCCTCTTTAGCTAGGGCAATTGCCACGCCTTCGCCAATCCCTTGGGCAGCACCCGTGACAATAGCAACTTTATTCTTAAATCTTAGCGCCTGAGTCATCATGCACCTACAGCACTTGGAGAAAATTTCTCAAACAAGAAATTTGCTGGGGTAACACCTGCGCCAGACAACCAATTGCGTACAGCATCTACCATGGCTACTGGACCACATAGATAAATATCCACCTCACCTTGGTTTAACCATTCGTTTTCAATATGCTCTGTGACATAGCCTTTGCGATCATGAGTACTTTCGGATGAAGCAACCACCGTCCGATATTCAAAATCAGGCAGTTTTGTTTTCATAGCTTCGAGCTGATCTAGAGCTACCAAGTCCATATCATTTGTCACACCGAATACCATCTTGATTGGATGCGCAGATCCCGATGCAGCCAAAGAGTCCAGCATCGATAAAAATGGTGCAATACCTGTTCCACCAGCGAGAAATAACACCGGACGCTTAACTTCGCGCAGATAGAAACTACCATTTGGTCCGGCAAATGAAATCACATCGCCTGACTTACCAATGTCTGCTAGATACTGACTCATACGACCATTAGGGACATTACGCACTACAAAAGATGCAATGGATGCGCCTGGCGGAGAGCTAAAAGAATAGGCCCGCGTTAAGTCTGTTCCTGGAATTTGCACATTGACATATTGGCCAGGTAGGAACGTTAAAGAAGCAGGATCATCAAGCTCAATTGAGAACCCAATTGTTGAGTTCGATAGTTTTTCAATCTGTGCAATCTTGCCTGGGAATGATGAAGATCCAGTCTTACATGCGGCAGATGATGCGGGAATCTTCACCACACAATCCGACTTGGGCTTCATCTGACAAGCCAGGATCTGACGCTGAGCAGCTTCTTCCGGAGTAAGTGCATCCTCTATATAACTAGACTCAGGTAGATCGTAATCACCAGATTCACATAAACCACGGCAGGTACCACAAGCCCCATCCCTGCAATCAAGCGGAATATTCACTTTCTGACGATATGCAGCATCAGAAAGTTTTTCGCCTTCGTTGCAGGAGATAAAGCGAGTTACCCCGTCTTCAAACTGTAGTGCGATGTTATAGCTCATAGCATTCCGCCGATGTATTAAATGTGATAGATATCAATGACTTGACTGATGTAATCATTTTTAAGAACGATGTATTTGTTCAAAATGATTGGCTTATCGCCAGAGAAGTCGATTACATAACGAGACATACCAAAGTAGCTGTAGTTGGTTTTGTATCGATGACTTAGGGTGTGCCAATTAAAGCGAACCGTACAGATATCACCTTCACGCTTCTCTAACTCAACATTAGTAATGTTGTGACAGGTTCTTGTGTCGGGCATAGTTGCGCTTGAGCGTTCAGTCTTAATGCGGAATACACGATCCTCAAGGCCTTGACGATTTGGGTAATAAATCAAAGAAATTTCTTCTTGTGGATTTGTGACTAACTCATCGTTATCGTCCCAGGAAGGCATCCAAAACTCAGCGTCTGGGCTATAGCAATTAAGCCACTCATCCCACTGCTCATCGTCCAATAGGCGACTCTCGTAATACAAAAATGCATTGATATCTAATATGGAGATTGTTTTCATGCGTTCACCTGCTCTTGCTCAACTGCTTTTTTCATTGTTTCAAGCCAATAGCGATGCTGAACTGTGTACAGGCCCTCATCTTCAGTTTTCAAGCCACTTAATACGGGTTTCAAGCCGATCTCTTTAGCCGCATCGTCAGCGCCTTCAATCCAATGCTCTGAACCACGACACATATCGTTCCACTCGATCGTCTTTGCAGCAAAGCCTTCCTGGCAAGCTCTAAACTCTTCCAAGTCATCTGGAGTAGCCATACCGCTCACGTTAAAGAAGTCCTCGTATTGACGAATTCTTCTAGAGCGCGCTTCTGCTGACTCGCCTTTTGGAGCAATACAGTAGATAGTGACTTCAGTTTTATCAACAGCTAATGGGCGCAGTAAGCGGATCTGTGAACCAAACTGATCCATCAAATACACGTTTGGATATAAGCAAAGATTTCTGGAGCGCTCAATCATCCAATCAGCAATTGGTTTGCCAAACTTATCGGAAAATTCCTGGTGCCTCGGGAAATTTGGCCGGTCCTGTGGATTAGCCCACTTTGTCCAGAGGAGCATATGGCCGTGATCAAATGAATAGAAGCCACCACCCTGCTTACCCCACTTGCCAGCATCCATTGCTTTGATGTTGTCTTCGCGAATTGCTTCTTGCTCTTTACGATGGTTGGTAGTTGCAGCATAGTTCCAATGAACAGCAGATACGTGATAACCATCAGCACCGTTTTCTGCCTGAAGCTTCCAATTACCGTTAAAGGTATAAGTTGAGGCGCCCTTCAATACTTCGAGTCCATCAGCAGATTGATCCACAATCATGTCAATGATCTTGGCGGCTTCACCCAAAAAGTCCTTTAAAGGGGCAACATCATTATTTAAGCTACCAAATAAGAAGCCACGATAGCTTTCAAACTTAGGCACCTTCTTGAGATCGTGTGAGCCTTCCTTGTTAAAGCACTCTGGGTAGCCGGCCTCCTCTGGATCTTTAACCTTCAAGAGCTTTCCGCTGTTATTAAATGTCCAGCCGTGGAATGGGCAAGTGAAAGTAGCCTTGTTGCCGCGCTTATGACGGCACAACTGAGCGCCACGATGGCTACAAGCATTCATCATGGCGTTCAGTTCACTCTGACGATTACGAGAAATGAAGATTGGCTGACTACCAATATAGGTAGAGTAGTAATCATTGATGTTTGGGATTTGACTTTCGTGCGCCAAATAAATCCAATTACCCTCAAAGATGTGCTTCATCTCTAATTCAAACAAATCTTTATCGGTAAAAGCACTACGGTGAAGACGATAGTCGCCCTTCTCCTTATCCTCAATTAAGAATTCATCAAGGCTTTTGAGTTTTGGGCTGTTATCTACATGAATTGGGATCATTTTTTATCCTTTATGAACGGGGTGCATGCACCCCCGATTCAAATTACACAGTGAAGTGAGCTCTATCAACGATTCCGGATGCGGCAGCTGGCTTCTCAACCACCATCTGGATATCAAAATCAATCGAGGCAAATGGCTTAGTTACACCCTTAGCTTTCATTTCAGCTGGGTCGCTTACACGAACTACTGGAGGTACAAGTCCTTCGCGACTTGCAAATGCAAAGTCATCCCAAAGATACTTGTCACCATCAATATTGATTTGAGTAGTTAACTTTCTATGTCCAGGTGCCGTTACAAAGTAGTGAACGTGTGCTGGGCGATTGCCGTGACGACCTAGTAGATCTAATAAAGCCTGTGTAGAACCATCTGGTGGGCAGCCGTAACCATTTGGCATGATGCTTTGCATCGCATAACGACCATTTTCATCAGTGAAAATGGTGCGACGTAAGTTATAAGGAGACTGAGTCTTGTCAAAGAAAGAATAGCCGCCCAATGTATTGGCATGCCACATCTCTACCTTTGCATTAGCTAAGGGCTTACCATCAGCCCCATAAACAGTGCCCTGCATAAACAATGGCTCTGCTTTATCCACTTCTGTACCGTCATCCATGCGTGCAAAGCCTACAGACTCAGGAGCGCCAGCTACGTACAACGGGCCTTCAATAGCACGTGGGGTACCACCTGTTAATCCAGCCTTCTCGTCTGCTTCATCGGCACGCATATCCAAAAAGCGCTCTAGGCCAATTCCAGGGGCCAATAAACCCAACTCGTTACGTGCTCCAGCTTCTGAGAAATACTCCAAGCCCTTCCAGAATTCGGTTGGGGTAATGTCCAAATCTTCAATTGCTTTGCATAGGTCAGCAACCAAGCGCAATGTAATTTCTTGAACACGCTTATTTGCTGGAGAATCGGCTGAATCTACGATCCATTCTTTTGCTAATTTTTCAATATCTGTATGTTTCATTTTGTATCCTTAATAATTAATTTGATTTAATAAACTTCAATGCAGTGGTTTTAAGTTTGTTTAATGGATTAACTGTCATCTCCCCTTACAGAAGATGGATGTCTGCACAAGGGCATGACTTCAATTTGCATATATGGGAAAAGTGGTAATGTTGAAATTGCTGTATGTAGCTCATCTACGCTCTCAACATCAAAAATGCTGATGTTTGCGTACTGACCAGCAATGCGCCATAAGTGACGCCACTTGCCTGATGATTGCAAACCCTGCGCAATCTCTTTTTCTTTGGTCTTGAGAGCGGTTGCTTCTGCTGCCGGCATTTCCGGTGGCAAATTGACATTCATTCGTACGTGAAATAGCATGCTGTCTCCTTTTAAGCAGGTATCAAATCAACTTGATCGGAATGACCTTGCTGACGTTTTAAGTAATTAATTTTTTCAACATCTAACTGAATACCAAGACCGGGGCCCTTTGGGACTTGGAGAGAAAAATTCTTATAGATCAATGGCTCGGTCAGAATTTCTTCAGTAAGCAATAAAGGTCCGAATAATTCAGTTCCGAACGCTAGGTCACTAAATGTAGAAAACACATGGGCAGAGGCTGCAGTACCAACTGCGCCTTCAAGCATGGTGCCGCCATACAAACTGATACCGCTGAGTTCAGCAATGGTTGCTACCTGAATTGCTGGGAAAAGACCGCCAGACTGATTAATCTTCACCGCAAATACATCGGCCGCAAATTTGTTTGCCAACTCCAATGCATCATTTGGACCATGTAAAGCCTCATCAGCCATGATGGCAACGTCAAATTGATTGGTAAGGCGTGCCATGCTTGCCTTATAAGAGGCTTTTACAGGCTGCTCAATTAAATCAATACCACCTGCTTGAAGCGCTGCAATCCCTTTAACAGCATTGAGCTCGCTCCAGGCTTGGTTCACATCAACGCGTACGCTAATGTCAGAACCCAACGCACGCTTAATAGCAAGTACATGCTCAACATCTGCCTCAACAGAACGTAAGCCAATCTTTAATTTGAAAATATTGTGTCTACGCAGTGAGATCATCTTCTCTGCTTCGGCGATATCTTTTTTGGTATCACCACTTGCCAAAGTCCATGCAACCGGTAACTCGTCACGAACGCGGCCACCGAGTAATTCACTCACAGGTACGCCTAAACGTTTACCTTGAGCATCTAATAAGGCGGTCTCAATTGCACACTTAGCAAATCGATTGCCTTGAATCGTGGTGCGCAACTTATTCATTGCCTTGGCAACCTGTTCGGCTTTCATGCCAACAATCAGGGGTGCCATATAGGTATCGATATTGGTCTTAATACTTTCTGGACTCTCTTCACCATAGTTCAGACCGCCAATCGTGGTGGCCTCGCCCCATCCCTCGATACCGTCGTCGCAAAGAATGCGTACCAAAACTAGGGCCTGGGCATTCATCGTGGCTACAGATAACTTGTGTGGGCGGATAGTCGGCACATCAACTATTAGGGTTTCTACTGATTTGATCATATCTATTTCGTATAGTTTTTCGATAAATGAACTCTAAACAGGTCTTTTTGACGAGTCCAAGACTGATTTGGTATCCTTTTGATACTTAAAAGGTATACATATGGAATTAAGGCACCTACGCTACTTTGTTGCTGTTGCAGAAGAAAAGAACTTCACTAGAGCTTCTGAAAAACTGTTTATTGCGCAACCCCCACTGAGTAGGCAGATCCAACAACTCGAAGAAGAGTTGGGTGTAACTCTGTTTGTTAGGAACTCGCGGCCCCTCAAGTTGACAGACGCGGGCAACTTTTTCTATGAGCATGC
This sequence comes from Polynucleobacter wuianus, assembly GCF_001659725.1. Taxonomy (NCBI): domain Bacteria; kingdom Pseudomonadati; phylum Pseudomonadota; class Betaproteobacteria; order Burkholderiales; family Burkholderiaceae; genus Polynucleobacter; species Polynucleobacter wuianus. The sequence goes on from NZ_CP015922.1 coordinate 1,773,144, forward strand.
AAAGCAAGTTTTGGCTCGAACTGGTGAGCTCAAGGCTATGACTCAACGGGTTGGCAATATCAACCGAATACTGAATGTCGGCTTTGTTGCATCAACGCTCTATGGAAAACTTCCAAAAATTATTCGCAAATATCGGGCCAAATTTAACTCTATTAAATTGCGTATGTATGAGATGACAACAATGGAGCAATTGAAAGCATTGAAAGATGGAAAAATTGATATTGGATTTGGTCGTGTACGACACGAAGACGCCAATATTCGGAGAATTGTTTTGCGCGAAGAAAAACTAATTGCAGCCGTACCTTACGAGCATCCACTATCTAAATCAACTAAGCCAATTAACCTAAAAGACCTTGCGGATGAGAACTTGATTGTGTTTCCAAAGAATCCACGTCCAAGCTATGCAGATCAAGTATTAAATGGCTTTAAAGAGAGGGATGTTCATCCCAAAAAGATTATTGAAGTTCGAGAATTACAAATAGCTATTGGCCTTGTTGCTGCAGGCGAAGGTGTATCCATTGTTCCATTTAGCTTGCAGGGCATGAAACGTGATGACGTTGTATATCTAGAATTAAATGAAAAGCATGCCTACTCCCCCATCATCATGAGCACTAGATCAATGGATAAGTCTGAAGAAATTAAGGCAATGCTTGATTTAATTTATTGCATCTATGACGAAGAGGGTATTTCTTATACGCGAGAAGAGTTATAAATTTGCCGCACACTACAACCCCAATATATTTTTGTAGGTAGATTATTTAAAGTATCGCCATTGAAAAATGTGTAGTATTTGACTACACACTTTTTTAGCATGCTCAGCGTTACTTAAAGTAACGCTCAAATGACCAAATCTCACCTTTAGTCTCAAAAGTTGGCTTTTTGTGACGTTTAGGTCCTGTTTAGGTTCTCTGGTTATGAGAGCAGACATCCAAAGAAAACCACTAGGATTTCAAGAGCTTACGTCTCCTAAATATCGGTGTGTAGCGTTTTGTGTAGTGGAATTAATCTAATTAGAAGAACTGCTGACCGACTCTTTGGTTTTCATAACCACAAGAATTTTGGAACAACTGTGTAGCACTTCGTTGCTCCAAAGTATCAATTGGAGGGTAAGCGTTTTTCAGAGAAATGTCTGTGTGAATTGGCCATCAAAGTCTAGTTGAGACACTAAAGCCAATATATCTATTCATAACGCAATGCTTGAATTGGCTGCATCATCGCCGCTTTTTTAGCCGGATAGAATCCAAAGAAAATACCAATTGCCGCCGAGAATCCTACCGCCAAAATGATAGAGATCAGGGATAGCTGTATAGCCCATCCTGCCAATATCGCAATCAATTCAGACGCCAAAAAACCAAGCACTATGCCAATCAATCCGCCAAGAGTCGCTAAGGTCATGGCCTCTACTAAAAATTGCTCCAAAATATCCCTGCCCTTTGCGCCAATGGCCATTCGCAACCCAATTTCTCTGGTGCGCTCTGTTACAGATACCAGCATGATATTCATGATTCCGATCCCGCCTACCAAAAGACTGACAGAAGCTACTGCGGCTAACAATGCTGACATCACTTTGCTAGCCGCCTCTTGAGCTTCTAATATTTCCGTAAGATTTCTAATCGTAAAATCGTCTTCAGCGCCTATTTGAGTTCGATGTCGTTGCCTCAACAGTTCAGCAATCTTTTGCTCCGTCGCCTTCATGTCATTGCCATCCTGAACCTTCACGGCAATGCTTCCAATTCTCGCAATTCTTCCCATTGCCTCACCAAAAATTCTGCGCCTACCAGTTGATAAAGGAACAAAGACGCCATCATCTTGGTCTTGACCTTGCATGCTTTGGCCCTTTTTTTCCGTAATCCCAATAACAGTAAATGGGACACCTTTAATTCTGACTTGCTGATCAATTGGATCTTCACTACCAAATAACTGATTAGCAACAGTTTGGCCAAGAATCACAACCTTCCCTGCTCCTGCAATTTCGGCATATTCAAACATTCGACCGCTAGAGAGTGGCCACTCTCTAGCCTCAAAGAAATCAGGATTGACCCCATAAATAGTTGTTCCCCAGTTATTGCTACTAGAAATGATTTGACCGCCACCCCTGCTAATAGGGGCAGCATAGGCAACCTCAGGAATTTCTCTCAAAATTGCATTTGCATCATCTTCAGTTAGAGTTTGTGCATTCCCAGTTCCAAGACGTACCCCAGATTGCAATAATGATCCTGGAATAATGATCATTAAGTTAGATCCGAGACTAGAGATTTGAGCCTTCACACGAGCCTGCGCACCACCACCAACAGCAATCATCGTAATGACTGCAGCTACACCAATAATGATCCCCAGCATAGTTAGAGACGAACGTAGCTTATTGACTTTCAGAGCTTGAAAGGCTATAGCTAAGTTTGTTGCAATTTCAATCTTCATATTAGGCGTGATTTATTTTGATACTAATAACCTTGCCATCTTTAAAGGTAACAGTTCGTTTTGCATAAGCTGCCACATCCGGTTCATGGGTAACTACGATCACCGTCATTCCCTGATTATTCAACTCTGTAAATAAGCCCATCACTTCTGCAGTAGTTTTGGAATCTAAGGCGCCAGTTGGCTCATCAGCCAAAATTAAATCGGGATCATTTACTAATGCACGCGCAATTGCTACTCTTTGTTGCTGCCCGCCTGAAAGTTGATTTGGCATATTATCAAGCCGATCTCCAAGACCAACTTGCTCTAAACGCTTTTTTGCATGATCTAACCGCTCCTCTTTACTAAGCCCAGCCAAAGGGCCTGAGCGAGCATATAGAAGTGGGAGTGCAGTATTTTCAATAGCGGAGGTACGATTTAATAAATTGAATTGTTGAAATACAAACCCGATCCGCCGATTCCTAATATCCGCTAGGGAATCTGGATCAAGAGATGCCACATCTTCGCCCGCTAGAAAATACCTGCCACTACTAGGCTGATCCAAACAACCAATCATGTTCATGAAGGTAGATTTTCCTGAGCCAGATGCACCGACAATAGCGACAAAATCACCAGAATCGATATCAATAGAAACGGAATCTAACGCATGGACAATTTGATCTCCTACGCCATATATTTTTGAAAGATTTTCAGTATGTATGAGCACGAAATTATCTAAAACATTCTGGGTCCATTTTGACGCTTAGGAGGCCCTTCTTTAGAGCCTGAAGATTGAATACCAGTAATAACTAAATCACCTACTTTAAGAGGAAATTTAGAGTCTGCATCTGGTAAAAGTTCTGTAAAGCTACCATCGGTCATTCCAGTTCGAATTTTTAGCTCTATTGGCTTATCCTTCAGACCACCTGTATCCAGTAGCCACACCTTCCTTATCCCGGTAGACCCCCAACCCCCAGCACCCCCTCTTGAAGTGCGCAGACTGACGCTAGTATTTCCAGACAGAGAAGGCTTAGCAACTGGAGAATCATCAGCACTTGGCATTCTAAAGCGTAATGCAACGTTTGGAACCTTGAGCACCTTTTCTCGTTTATCGTAAATGATGCGTACATTAGCAGTCATACCAGGCAATAACTTTAAGTCTGGATTGTCCGCAGAAATTAATACCGTATAAGTAACAACGTTTTGAATAGTGATAGGTGCTTTTCGAATTTGTAAGACCTTGGACTGAAAAACTCTGCCTGGAAAAGAATCCACCGTAAAACTAGCATCCATTCCCTCCGATAAGCGACCAACATCGGATTCATCAATGGATGCCTCAACCTGCATTTCAGCCAAATTCTGTGCAATGATGAATAATTCAGGTGCCTGCAAGCTTGCCGCTACCGTTTGACCCACCTCTACGCTACGCTTAACCACCACCCCATCAACTGGCGCATGAATCACTGTATCGTCTAAAGATTTTTTAGCTAAATTCAAAGCACCTAACGCAGCCTTATATGCACCTTCAGTCTGCACAACCGCTGATTTAGAAATAAATCCTTTGCCTACTAGCTTGAGGTTGTATTCATGATTGCGCTTTGCCAATTCATAGTTAGCGAGAGCTTGATCGTAGCGCGCTTGATATTCTCTAGGATCTATCCTAGCAATAACCTGCCCTTTTTTCACTTGGGAATTAAAGTCCACATCTAATTCTTTAATCATCCCCGTTACCTGGGTGCCAACGGTAACTGACTTCACTGGATTTAATGTACCACTGGCGCTGATGGTAGCAACAATAGGGCCCTCTTCGATTGCAGCGGTCCGAAAATCAGGCGAATTCAAACCAAACATGGCTTGGGCAGTCTTTAGAACTGCATACAGAACCAGAGGGATAATAACGAGTACGGTTACCCTTCGCAGCCAAGCCGTTTGAATGTAATTAATAAATGGAATGCGAGCAATCAAAAAATCTGACCAATTTTTGATGATCCTTAAGAGATTAGCAACTTTCACCTTGGGAACGTTCATCTTCATTTCTGCTTTGCGTTAACGATAGAATGCGTTCAGTGTAATCGGAATATTCTATGGTCAATAGAAGATCAATTCAGCAGCTTTTTTTAAATTAAATAGTAGATAAGCTAAGTTCAGATAAGGCGTCAATCCTACGCAATTCATCGTCCTGCGAGTTCACTAATAGCTTTTGAGTAAGCAATGCGGATGTGATCACTAGCGCAATCAATAAAAAGGTAACTCTCTTAGGATGAAGCTTTAAAAGCACCAAGACTTCAGAGAATCGGTTGGATGGCTTTTCTACTTTAGTAACCGTTCGTTGCCAATCTTGATAAATACGTTGCTCGAAATCAGAAGATGAGCTTTGAACTTCAATTTGATCCAGCGCTTTCTTTAAATACTTTTTATCGTTCGATCGCATGAGATTCACCCTTTTCTAATTCTGCCCTTAATTTTAACTTAGCTCGATATAGCAACTGATCAACGCTGTTTTTACTCGTCCCTAGGACATCACCAATTTGTTCTGCGGTTAGATCCTGATAAGCCCACAGCAACATCGCCATTCTTTGTTTAGCACTTAAGGAATTCATAGCCCTTTTTATACTCTCCGGTTCAATACCCCCTGCATGATTCCAATCAATCTCCTGCATTGGGTAATGCTCAACCTCATCAAACTCCTCGAAGAATCCCTTATTAATACTTTTAATCCTATCCAAACAAAGATTGCTGACGATCGCGTAAAAGTAAGTAAAAAGTCCTGATTTTCCCGCAAACGAATCGGCACTTTTCCATAAGCGAATAAAGGCCTCTTGTACGACATCTTCCGCATCTTCTTTGTTGCCAAGCATCTTCCAGGCCAAGGAATATGCGGGGGAACTTAGTAGGCGAATGACCTCTTTTGACGCCTTGGAATCCCCCGCTACAGCACTTTTTAATAAAGTCTGCTCAAAACGATGTTGCTTGCTAGGAAATAAAGTCAAACTGATCCTTAATTGCTCATTGGCTTATTCCAATGTTCTTTTTCATTGGGATGCGCCTTCATCCACTCTTCGCGTTCTTTTTTCATCTCAAGACGCTCTTCAGGAGTCATTGCTGCAATCATGGCTTTGCGGTTATCGCGCAGCTCTTTCTTTTGCTCAGGGCTTAGTGCCTGCCACTGAGCGTGCATTTTGTCGCGCAATGCCTTGCGCTCTTCGGGGCTGAGCGCCTTAAATTTGGCATGAAGTTTTTGGCGATACTCACGGCGCTCTTCTGGTGTGGCTTGCTTAAACTGCTCTCGTAGATCCTTAGACATCTGAAGACGCTGCTCATAGCTCATATTAGCCACCACTTGAGGATCCTGTGGCTCAGGCAAAGCTGCGCTTGCAATACCAATCGCTCCCACCATCAAAATACTTGCCATCATTAAACCTTGCATTGCTCTTTTCATTTATATCTCCTTGTTTGTTACTACTTAGACGCGAGCACCTATAGAAAACTTACGACCAAAACCAAATAATTATTTTCTTTTTAGAGTAAGTATTTTCCAAAATTACTGTCTAACAACAGTTAGAGACATCCATTTGAGAGAAAAATGAATCAAACCATGCCATTGCGCTCAATTATCTTGAGTTTTCTAGTTTTAGTAGCAATTTCGCCCATTAAAGAGTCTTTTGCTCAATGGGGCGGATCCCAAGGCTCTGGGATACCAGGAATGCCTGGAATGCGAAGGGGCGCCGGGCGCAATGCTTCTAATCCTGACTCTTCCAGCACATCAGCAAATACGCATATCTCAATGCCTGCTCCAGGCTCAGATCTGCTTACTTATGAGCAAATCGAAACTGGCTTATCTCGCCTTGAGGAAAGTCTTCAGCTAACACCCGCACAAAGCAAGGCTTGGGGTAATTTTGCAATCAAGGTGAGACTTTATGCGAGTGATGTTGCCAAAGTAAGGGCTAAATTGAATAACGATAGTTCCGCCACTATTGATGGACTGAAATTTCTAAGTCAAACTACTGAAGATGCAAAAAATCGATACACCATCTTAAAAGAGGTTGATGAGACTGCCAAACCGCTTTATAAATCATTGAGTGCTGAGCAAAGGGCATCTTTTGATAGCAAAGTACCTACTTTTATTAATGCAAGCCAAAAAAGACTGGCGCCAAGCCAACCAAATTACAACTTGCCAGAACTCGGTGAATCACCGTCGTCCAACCAAAACTCTGGGTCAGGCACTTTGCCAGGCTACATTCACCAGTAAATGCGTAACCCCAACAATCTAAGTGGTCATATTCTGCCGACTTCAGGCGCAATGCTTGGGGTATGCATGACCGTTATCAGCATTGTGAAGCTAACCCAAACAAACCGAGGTATTGCCTATTGGGTAGATGACCTCCTAGCCCTAGATGCCCTCATCTTTCTAGCAAGCTCTATCTTTTCATACCTATCCATTCGAAGCAATTCAAAGAAGGTTTATTTTGAAGATATTGCGGATAAGTTCTTTATGCTCGCATTGCTCTGCATGGGTGCTGCAGTCTTACTCCTGACATATGAAATTGTGTAGGCGGTGTGATGGCTCCATCTGGCCGTAAGCAGTCCTTCAATATTGCACGCAACAATCTACAAGTAGTTCATAGTTCCAATGGCAGACCTATATGTTTATTGGGGTTGCCATGGAATCTGCGTCGAAATTGCTTACACACTGAGTGACACAGAAAGAAAAACGACTTAGGAATTTCTCCCTAAGTCGTTGATGTACGACTCGACACATAGTTAACACTTTATACCGGACACATACTTTACAGTTTTTGGCATAGGAGGGACCACTCTATGCCGTGGAATGAAAGTACGAAGATGGATGAAAAGCTCAAATTTGTGTCGCGTTACCTCGATGGCGAGAAAATTACTACCCTGTGCCAGGAGTTTGGAATCTCCCGAGTGACGGGCCATAAGATCATTGATCGGTATAAAGACAGTGGTTTGGAGGCCTTTACCGATCGCAGTAGACGACCCTTTCGGCAAGCCAATCGCTTGCCCTTCCAGGTCGAGCAATTGATTGTGAATCTGAAAAAAGAGTTCCCCACCTGGGGCGCTCCTAAACTGCGCGACCGCATCCACACCCACTATCCAGAACTGGCATTGCCTGCCAAGAGTACGGTACATGCAGTTCTCGATCGCCATGGTCTAGTGAAGAAGAAACGGATGCGCCGCCATCCCAAGCTTACCGGGACCAACTTATCCGATCTCAAAGAGCCCAATGCCCTATGGTGCGTGGATTACAAGGGCGAATTTATGTTCGGTAATAAGCGGTACTGCTATCCCTTAACCGTAACGGACTATGCCTCTCGCTTTTTGATTTGCTGTGAAGGTTTGGAGAGTACTCGTGAAGCGCAGGCTTTTACCGTGTTTGAACAACTCTTTAAAGAGTATGGACTGCCAGGTTCAATCCGCTCAGACAACGGCGTGCCCTTTGCCTGCGCTAATGCGCTCTATGGTTTAAGTAGTCTATCGGTATGGTGGTTGCGCTTAGGCATTGGGATTGAGCGCATTAAGCCCGGCAATCCCCAGCAAAATGGCCGCCATGAACGCATGCATTTAACACTCAAGCAAGCGACGACTAAACCCCCAGCCAAAACGATGTTGCAACAACAAGATAAGTTCGAAGACTTTATCCATGAGTACAACTATGAGCGTCCCCATCAAGCACTAGAGATGAAAAAACCGGCACAGCTCTATGTTCCTTCGACCCGAAAATATGAAGGGCTACCCGATGTGAGTTATCCCTTCCACGATAAGACAGTGACCGTGACTAACTGCGGACGCATCTGCCTTGATGGTAAGAAGATTCACTTTAGTACGGTGTTCGCTGGTCATGACGTGGGCCTGCGACAAGTCGAAGACGACGTGTGGTTAGTGAGCTTTATGGATTACGATATGGCTTACTTTGATATGGAGTCTTCAAGGGTACAAGCCCTAGAAAACCCATTTGGTCCCAAAGTATTGGGGATGTGATTGGTAAATGTGTAAACCATGTGGTCGGTACCGGACGTAAAGCATGTGTCCGGTACGTACCTTTTATTTCTGGTGGGCCCACCAGGACTTGAACCTGGGACCAAAGGATTCCGGTTTGTGTAGCTTTCACTACTCCCTGGACTATGCCTTCATCATATTGATTGCTCAACTTAGATGGGTGCCGTCTAGTCTCTACACGTTCAAAGTATTTCTACTAAGCTTCGCTCGGCGTTAGCTTGTGCAGCTTTTGGCTGCCTTTAGCTTTCTCCGAATTTGACACCATCCCTTATGCAGTTTCCAAGCATAAGGCACAACTTTCGCTATGAGTCCTCTGCTCTAACCAACTGAGCTATGGGCCCTAAAACTGTTTTTACTACACACCTTACTGCTGGTGTTTACTACTGCAAAACCACACTAAAACCGCATTTACTACACACCTCGGTTTTTGCTCCGGTGTGTAAGCGGTGTGTAAGCAATTTTATATGTCTTAACCACCACTAACCTCTTGAATCTATTGAGGTCTTTGCTACAAGACCCCTAGGGCTTCTTTCTTATGAGAGCAGAGTACCAAATTGACCGTAGTAAATACAAAGGTCTAGCGTTAGTGAGACTCGGTGTGTAAGTAAGTGTGTAAGCAATTAAGCTGCAATAGGGAATTCAAGCACCGGCATCCCCATCTTGATTCGCTGAAGATAACTATCAGTCATGATCTTAGAAATATCAGCTTTTCCAGCATCAGCCACAACAACAATCCCACCCTGATTCTTAAAATCAGCTCTATCCACCCAACCTTGCGGTGTTAGTTGTTGTAAAGTCATGCCAGCGATGGAAACAGCTTTGGATGAAATAAACCATAACTCTTGCTTATCCCCTGCCTTCTTAGCAACTATCTCATTGATTTTGCCAATAGGTGACTTAAGTAACTTCTGACGATGGTAGCTACCAATCCAAGTTTTAATAGATTTAAATTCAGATCTATTAAATTTAAAACGCCAGATGCCACCGACATAGCCTGCTAGCTTTAGCATGTCAACATGAGGTTTTTCTGTGCCCAAATGTAATTGAAGATTTGTTTCTGGCATTTTTGGAACGTGAGGTAATGCAGTTCTTGGAAAACGCACTTCTGCTGTAAACCAAGCAAAATTAGTTACTGAAGGGTGCAACCTTACCCCAGTAACTGCCTCTGTTTTAATTTCTTGTGACATCAAAATATCAAACAAGTTATAACCTTTTGTGTAATGAAAAATAGTGCTCATTTAATTCTCCTTAATTGCGAACTATCACTGCGATAATTCATAAGTTCTATATTAGTTTTGATGCCTTAAATTTCGAATGAATAAGCGATTTAAATCAAGTTTGTTAATCGCCCTGAAAGTAAGATAAGTGGTTGCCTTGCAACCACTTATCGAGCACTATGCAGCTAATTCGACCTGTTGACAACGATCACAGGAACATCCAACTATATTTCGATTAAAGTACTCCTCTGCATCAACATCACAGATATTCCAGGCGTAGATAGGACCCATCATTGCACCCCAAGGAGCAACAATGGTGTCATTACGCAAAACTCCAAAGTACGCCAAGTTGCCCACATCATCCACTTGCGTTGAAGCGACCTCAAACCAAAATCGCTCATTTGGAACATCCTCAATTCCCCAATCAACAATCACCTTAGCCATCATTCCCACGGGGATTGACTCACGAATCTCTTTTTCCGGAATTGAGAAGGTATCTGGGAAATTCTCTTCCATATATTCAACATCTTGCAATCCAATTTCCATCCACTCAGAATCCACCTCTATAAAAGTGGAGTTAAATGGTGCTTCACTTGCCAATTTAAAGTCTGCTGCCGTATGTTTGCAATTACACATGTATTTCTCCTTTTTACTTAAGGTCATCAAGAGCGATAACCCATATACCTAAGATAGGCGTTTTGACCCTCTTTTCGGGTAAACAATCAATTCAAATCGAGTTTGTTAATCAATAGATATAAACAAAAAAGCCACCCGAAGGTGGCACTAAAACTTATGCAAAGTTTTCTATGGGTAGAGAGCCATTCAAAACCTGTTCGGTGACCTCTATGCCGCCCATATCCTCAATAAAATCTACCAAACCTTCTCCGGATAACATTAAGGGAATATCTTTCAAATGCGCCCCAAGAGCCACAACGATTTGACAGCGTCTTAAGAAAACTTCTTCATCGGCATTAGCTTTGGACCAGTCAAAATTTCTAACATCTTTATATTCAGCCTTAACCGTAGACAGCATTTCAAGCCACTGACTCATAAAGCTTTCAAAACCAAACCGCCCAATTAAATCTGGTGTGTTTTCAAGCAGCTCAAAGAACATATCTACTGGAACCTCGATGGCGCAATCTATATCAAGATTTACCAGACTAATAGTCAACATTTTTTCATTACTCATTTCAACTTCTCCTATTTAATAAAGGCTCTCAAGAGCGACAGCCCATATATGTAAGATATTCGTTTCGACCTACTTTTCGGATGAATAACCAATTCAAATCAACTCTGTTAATTGCCGAAACCGATAGAAAATGCCACCCGAAGGTGGCATCTATTACTAAGCCGCTAATCGCATAACAGGAACCTCTGGAATCAAATCTACCCCTCCAGCAGACGACAGATCCAATAAGCCGCGAGCACGCTGCTCATCAAATTGCTCCGGATGCACTAGATAAATCGGCTCTTTGTATAAAACCGTATTAAGAGCGGCAAAATCAACGCAAAGATCGCAAAACTTACCCCATCTTTCTTTCTGAACGTGCGCTGCCTTAGGATGTTTATTAAAAAATGCATCCTCACGTAACAGCTTTGCTTTAAGCACTAAGTGGTAACCATCGGCTTTTTCATGATCACTATTTACCAACCTCTCAAATTCATTAACAATCGCATCTACAAAATCTGTCGTAGATTTAACTACCATCTTGATGCCATAAGGAATCATATTGACTGCAATTACATAAGATTTATTACTCATTTAATTCTCCTTTAATTGAGAGCCACCAAGTGCGGTAACCCATATACGTAAGATAGGCGTTTTGACCATCTTTTCGGATGAACAATCAATTCAAATCAAGTCTGTTAATCGATGTCTTTAAACGAAAATGCCACCCGAAGGTGGCACTGTTACTGCAAGTAACGCTTGTTTCATGCGGCTATTGGTAGCGGCTGGAGAGTCAGCTTTTTGGCTCGACGTTGTTCATCAACCCTATCGCGCTCCTCTTGTATCTTGAGTTGATAAGCAGGCGAAATCATCTCTTTTGCTTTTGCAAATTGCTGTTTTTCAATTTCTGAATAACTCCCTTTGCTGCCAATGTCCACTATTACCCGTTTAAGAATTTGCTCCTCAAACTCATAATCCATAGGAACAATACCTACTACTTTGTAAATTCCATCAACTATGGCGCAAATGGGATATAGAAATGAGCCAACACCATGCGAATCATGTACTTGACTGGTCCATTCGCCTGGAATCCTAAACTCAGCCATAGGCGTTTCAGCTTTTATGTTTAAAAGTGCTTTCACAAGCTTTGCCCTACCCTCATCTTCACTTTTGCGCTTTTGTACGCCTTCTAAATTCACATTACTTTCGCGAATACGGTCAATTCCTCCGTTTTGGCGTATGAAATCTTCTAGCTCATCAGCCATTACATCCTGTCTATAAGCCATATCAAGCACTCTGGCATAAACGTGCGCATTTTTACGATTAGTGCGCACTACATATTTCACAATAATGGTCAGATCTGGGGTATTTTTTTGAACCTTGATATGGTGCTTGGTTGATAAAGTACTGCGCATTTTGGATAGTATTTCTAGCTTATAGTCAGACCCCAGAACCTGATCGCTATATCGCATTAACTCAGCCAATAGCCCATATAAAACGTCGTTTGCTTTCACAATGTAGCTATCGTAAAAATCAACTTGCTGCTGTGCCAGTAAATCCCCTTCTGATAACACTTGCTCTACTAATAACTTTCCATTCTTTTTCATCTTATTTCTCCATTGTTATGCGTGTTAGTTCGCTTTATAAGTCTATAAAAATAGGGGTCTTTTTCGGATGAATAAGTGATTTAAGTCAGTTCTGTTAAGCGGATTTAGAGGGGTAAACGCTAATCAATTTGGATAAGAATTGTGCTTATACTTTTCATATCTACATTTAGTACAGCAATCAACTAAAGGCTTATATGGCAGAAGAAGGATTGGGGCTTTACAAGGAGATTCCAGGTGGACTTCGAAAAGGACGCTCCACTACAGATGACTGGCGGAAAGCTAAAGACACAATGTATTACGAATGGTGGCGATGTTTAAATGCAAGCAACGAATATCTTGATTGCTGTGCAAAAGGCGGTAAAAACCACCCTTTAGCCGATACCTATGCACTATTCGGGGATGTAAACGTCTCATGGGCACAATGGTGGATCAAAGTCGGCAAACGTATTTTTAGTGAGAGGCGTCAATACCCTAAGGTTCGCGCAATCGAGCAAGAAGAGGCATTAAGCAAGTTGGAAGTTGAGGCAAAGGATTTCTTAATCCTCGATATCCCTTTACATCTGCGTCGAGTAACCATTCTTGAGCAAATCAATAAGCTCTTAGATCAGCATCATGATGGCAAAAACTTGGATGTGAGAGCTCAAAGTACCGCTTTAGTGCAACTCGAAACTACTAAGCTACAACACAAAACCGTCCCAATCTTAGTGGATGTTGCAGAAATCCTGCATCGCAACCCCGGCATTCAACTGTATCAACTGGCTCAAAGAGCAAAACTAGCTGAAATCCACCTTGGTAGGAAAGTTCAAGAATCTAATAGCGCAGAGCAAGAGAAGCAAAGACGGCAAATGGCTGCCAGTAGATATAAGGAGCAAGCAGAAAGATTGGTTTACAACGCGGCAAGACTGAAGTTCCCATCAATTGAATAAGTGTTATTACAGTTAAGGATAAGAAATGACTATTCAAAGTACGGTATTAATAGGCAACGGCCCTAATCGCGCAAACGAAAAGGATATATTGGAGGTTGGCAATGTAGAGATAAGTTGGAACAGCTTGCTAGCTGACTTATCTAAGTTTGCTGGAATTGATATACGTAATATTGACAGTAAACCACTAACCCTAGTATTTGATGAAATCTTACTGCGTTCGAGAAAGCCAAATATCAAACTAGCATTGCTCAAGGAGGTGTCAAATAAAATCTTTCTAGCTAGAAATGCTGAGCTAACCAAAAGACTTTCTGAGCTAACTAAAGTAATGCTCACTACCAACTATAGTTGGGCTACATTTGATTCGCCTGAATTTGGATTATTTCTTCACAAGAAATTTCCAGAAATTAATGAAAATACTTTTTCTATTTTTCGAGGATTTAAAGGTGATAAAAGAGAAATTTGGTTTATTAATGGATCGTCAGATACCCCTACAAGCCTAGCACTAGGCTTTATGCAGTATGCACGCCATCAAACACAAATTAAAAATTACTTAACTGGCGGAGTTTCTTACAGCAAAATCAAAATTCCGAATTCGCCTTTATATCGAGGGATCCCTCAATTTGATTTTGATAAGAAAAAAGAGCCTTACTCTTGGGCGGATTTATTCTTACGCGACCATATACATATGATTGGTTTGGGAATGGAATATACCGAAACGATTCTTTGGTGGTTGCTTATCGAAAAAATGCACTTACAACGCAAATATCCGAAATACATTGGCGGTGTCACTTATCACCAAGTTGATGTTAAAGGTAAGCCTGAAAAGAACATCAATGACAAGCTAAATATGCTTGAAGATCTGGGAGTCCAAGTCAACCGCGTATCTGCTCCAAGCTACTTTGACGGGTACATGATGATTGCAGATCAAATTTCGCCAAAGGTACGCAAGGCTAAGAAATAACAAAAGGCGCTTAAGCGCCTTTTTCATATCAACTCAACCGCATTACGCATGAGATCTGGATTGACGTCGATATATTTTTGGGTAACCGCAATCGATTTATGCCCCGCCAATCCAGCCAATACCCTTACGGAGATTCCTTTGTTTGCTAGCGTAGTAATGAAGGTTCTACGCCCACTGTGACTGGAAGCTCCAGCGATTCCGGCATTGCGATAAGCCCAAAAAAACCATTGGCATAAAGAGTTCGCTGAGAATCCCAGTCTTTTAGCGGTATGAAAGAACGGCACGTCTGGAAATCGCGCATAACGAGTAGCCAAATAGATCGCCAATTCATCTTGTAATTTCTTAGGTAAAAATACCGTTCTAGGTTGCCCACCCTTAGTCTGCGCTGCGCTTAAACGTACTTCATTGCGAATCGTGCCATCTTCATTCACTACGTCCCGCATTTTTAAACTGGCTATTTCGGCAACGCGAAGCCCGGAATAACAGCTGGTCAATATCAGCGCCCTATCCCGCTCAGGGTACTTCTTAGTACTTACGTATGCCAATACTTTATCTAGCTCTTCTGGAGTCAATGTCTTTGCTTGTGCCATTTGTTTTTCCTTTGCAGTTAATAAAAAGCATGTATGTAGTGTGTTTTCTTTTGTAGCAAAGGTTGACCTCTATTTGCCATGAGGTGCTTTTGAGTTCTTGTGATTTGTCATCTTTGCACTAGGTTTGCATGTAAAACCATGGGCTTCCAAGATCCTCCATGAATCAATGACTTACAAAAATTCCAAAAGATTAAGCATTTTTTCTTATGTGCACACTACGCTTAATATTTAGCTGTTTTGTGTGAGATCTAGACAACAATTTGAATAAGAATTTGGTGGATTTTTAAGTAAATTCTGTGGGTTTTAGACACACCGCTAAAAACACCTCAAATCCACGCTGTACTGCGTATATGCAATCTCAGCTAACCCATGCTTAAGAATGCAAAAAACCCGCGTTAAGCGAGCTTTTTTGAGGGGTTTATTAACAATTTTATGTATTGGCAATTACTGCCAAACTGTTAAATCCACATTAGTAGCAATAAACACGGGAAGCTTTGGCCCTGCGTTTTTGCAGTGGCGCACTGGCAAGTCCCAACTCCCTTTTGTCCCCCGTTGCTCATCGCCAATACGCAAATGCATTTCCCCGCTATCTGGCAAATACGCACAGAATCCCGGCACTGTTTGTTTAATCTTTGCATCCCTATCCCAATGCAGTATCCATGACATCAGGATATTGGGCGCTTTAGGTAAGTCTGTATTAATCAGCTCATTGACGATATCTATTTGCTCTTGTGTCTGAGCACGGTTTTCCCAATGGATGTAGCTATAAAAATCGACTAAATACTTTTGCATAGGGTTATGTAGTTCGATTGAGCCGTTATAAGCAGCGCGATTAAACACCATATTTCCATAGCTTCCTGCAAATTTTTCATTAATAAACATTCTGACTGCAATTTCTCTCATTTTTTTCTCCTTTTAGATGAGTGATGTTGCAAGTCGCTTGGTTAATTAGTTTCCTAGTTAGTTACTAGAAGAAGAGATCTCAAAAGATCGTTACTTAGTGATTAGTTGCTTCTCTCAATAGAGAGAAGTGCTTTTGTGTTGCTAGTCAGAGTTATTCATTTGCCACTAAGTGACTCACTTAACTCCATTAGCTACTACTTACTCAGCTAGTAACGTTTTTCCCTAACCCCTGTAACCCACTCTGTCGCAACCGAGCAACTCACAAAAATATTTATCTCTTGATAAGAAATACTATATTTTTTCTATCCAAAATGCTCTGTTTTCTAAGAGTCGTCAAATAGAGGTCGCCCTAAAGCTATGATCAGCCATACATTGCGTGTGTACCCCACTTTTGATAGGAGAACACCGTGGATATACCAAATGCATTAAATAAACTGAACTTTGTAGACGCTATAAGGCCTAGATCTATGCCCGCAATCCAGCAAAGACGCAATAAATTAAGCAACAAGCTTTGGGAACAGATCCAGTTAGCCAAGAGCCAAATGGAACATACCCATTTTGTTATAAAGCGCAGGGTTACTGTTAAAGACTTAGAGGGTAACTACAAGAGTATTGAACGCCCTAAACGCATTAAACCTTGGTGGTTTATGGCTGCAGATGGCGCCTTATGTCTATCTGTTTTTTATGGCAGCAAACGCTTAGAGCTTGTACCAGGCAAAACCTTTGTTTCGGTAAAAAATATGAATGACTTAATAAAGACATTAGAGCTTCTTAAGTCTGAAACGGAGGCTGGTAGCTTGGATCGGGCTATTAAAAATGCCAGTGGCGCACTGAAATTGAACTTCAATAAAAAATAGTTAGCACAACAAGCGTCACTTGAAGTAACGCTTGTATCAATAGATAAGAAAAGCTAAATAGCTATATGAAAAGATATAAAGCGACAGTCAATGCGGCAGGGATGTGGGTGGAAACTATTCTCTACGCCCAAAATCAAGCCCAGGCTTACAGGTTATTTCAAGCTATTTTTGGCGCTAATAACGTTCCCCATCAACCACTACAGATTGGTTAACTATGAGATTCGATGAAATCGCTCCGATAAAACCCTTAAGCCCTGAGCAAGCTAGACTTAAATCAATGAAGGATCGCGTTAAGCGAGATCAAGAGGCTATCAAAGCTGAGCGAGCTAGGCAGAAGATTAAAACGGGGCAGCAGCAATTGGCAACAATAAATAGCGTCAGCTAGCAAATGTGCCTAGCGACTATAAACAGTGGCTACCAACTCGAAGGGCTGATGATCCCTATTTGCAGAAGGCTTTGGATAGATAAGTGCTACTTTAAATAGCCTTTGCGCTTCAAGCAGCCCGCAGCTCCTGCTGAGCCCGCTTCTTGCTCGGGTAGTTATCTGCAGCCTTACTGTCTGCTTCTATAAGCTTTCTTGTATTTGTTCCACGCAACTGCTCAATAGCCTGTATTACCTGTAAGTGGCTATAGTGCCGCTCAATCATTAAGACGCTAGTGCCCATCTGCTTAGCTAGTGTATGAATAGGCACCATATCGTGAGTAAGTGCTAACGTGGCATAAGTATGGCGCAGGCTATAGAACACCCGCTTTTGATTGGTCTTAGGATCAATTAGCAATCCATGGTCCGCTAAGAAGCCATCAAACATATGGTTTAAGACATCACTTAAATCTCTGCCCTCTTTGGTTCTAAAGATGAAGTCATCGTTAGTGGGTTTAATCAGTTCCGCTAATGGATCTTTAATTGAGCTTGCTACTCCATAGTTCCGCATAGCTATACGTTCAAGCACTCTAATACTAGGCAGTCGTCCAATAATCTGTCTTTGCCCTGTTTTCCCTTTGACAGTCATCTCACAGCTTCGGTTTAAGCTATGCACTTCAATGGTTTCGCCCTCCTCGTCTAATTGATCTGTCACTGTACTAATGGGATTCATCATGAAACGGATTTGCTTCCATTTCATATCTAATATCTCAATGCCTGGCCTTGCTCCTGTATCAACCAGCATTTCCACATAGTCTCTAAGAATCTCTCTGCGTTCGCGAACATCCTTGGTTCGGCCCGACTCTATGTAAGGACCTAGCAGTTTTAATAAAGCTCTCAGTTCATGCAATTCAAATGCAGGACGACGCACACTCTCTTTAGTCTTGCCATCTAACTTAGGCCGATTACTTTCAGTTAAATAACCCCGCACAATAGCTTCATCAAACACTCTATTAAAAGCGGCATTTTGAGTCTTACGATTACTATTCGATATTGCCAAGCCATATCTAGCTTCTCGGTCATCGTAGTACCGCTGAAGGGCATCGTAATCAATATTGGTAATAAGCCTTTGCCCAAGACTGGGGATGAAATGCTCCTTAATAATACGGATGTAATCTTTGTAGATTGACTTACCTAAGCCGCCTTTTAAGTCTCGCTCCATACGATCAATAGCTAACATAGCGATATCTTTAAAGCGTTTGGTAACCACTGGGATACCAGAGCGTTTACGAATCTCCGCTTCTACCAATAGCTCTTTAGCCCGATTAACAGCCAAGTCGTAGTTAGTTTCTTTTGTAGTAGAGCGTATCCACTTGTTATCCACCTTATAGCGACATTGCCATACGGCGCTATGCTCGCGTTGATAGAGGGTTAGATTACGGTGTATCAGTTGATGGGTATCTTTTCTTTTAATTGACATATATGTACTTTAGTTTCTGATGGCGGCTTAGGACAACCGGTATTGGGAAAATTACCTTGTCAATACGCCCAAAGCAGACTGACTGATTAATAGCAATTCTTGGAATCTCATGGTGCTCTCTTGGTAATCGCGGCGTTACTTGAAGTAACGCCTGATCTATGCAAGCACTCATTGCGCCGCCAAATACATAATCCCGTGCTTTTCTAGTGCATCGCCAATAGCTGCCATTTCAATGCTAGAAAACACTGAATGCCCCAATCTTTGCTGGAAATAGTCATTTACAGCGAACAACGCACCCAAGTGATCCATATCCAATTCATCGCCAAGGTTAATCTTGGCACTGGCATATGCTGACGTTTTTAAAGTGTCAAAAGAGATCACTTGATTAACTGCTAGATTGCTTTGATTCATTTGCTTCTCCCGTATATATGGGGCTATCAATATCGATAACCCATATACGTACGATAGGCGTTTTAGCCTACTTTTCGGATAAACAATCCATTCAAATCAAGTTTGTTAATGGCTTGTAGAGCCAGGCTAAGACAACCCAGTTGGAGGAATCACTGGGGACAATTTAGCCAAAAGAACTTGTGGCTAAGAGTGGGGATGAATGGGGAGATATGAAGGAATGAGCGTTACTTTAAGTAACGCTTGGGATTCAATTCTTCTTTTTAAATAGGCCCATTGAATATAGTTTACCTATAGCAACTTGCACCAAGTCATCTCGCTTAACCTCAATCGCCACTTGAATAAAAGCCAACAGAGCAAACATCTGAGAAATTTTTAATACTTCAATAATTTCCTCATCCTCAAAATCTGGATACAAATTTCCGGATTTAACCCTTCTTGAGATTTGTTGAAATCCACCGTGGGTATAGCTGCTCATTGCTGACCATGCCTGCTTTTTTAAAGAAGATAGCGATCCGCTTTTGAATGCCTCAAGACCTTAAACCAGCTTCAATATTTCCCAAAATTCTTTCTTTACCCTATCTTTTTGGAAATTAACCAACTCAGCGTCTTCGGCACAATTCTTTAACCAAACACCTCTAACGAAGGTTTCGAAAATAGGTCGCACTAAACTAAAAGCAGATCCATATATCTTGCTTTTATTAAAGTAATTGCTCCCAAGAAGTGTTCAATAATGGTATCAAATGCGCAAACTGATAATAACGACCGCTTATCCTTTGAAATATCTAATTCATTGAGATTATCTAAAATCCAGGCATGTAGGGCATAAGAATCATTAACATAATCTCCTACAGTCATTTTCGCTTTAGTCATTTTTTTACACTAACAAATAATGCATGCGCATAAAGGGCGGCATAAAATCGTTTTCCAGTTAATTCAACATTCACAATACTTCCAGATGCAACTGGATCACAGCGTAAATAATCATAAAGATACAAAGCTGCATTTCTTGCAAGTCTAAGCTTTGGAGGATACATAACCCTCTCATCATCTAAGTGAGCTAAGAATTTATTTCTATATTTCAGTACATCACGAACATATACCTTAAATTCTTTTTTACTAATTTTTAAGTGGCTATATAAACCCACCTCAAATCCTGCCCTATCCTCAACTACTTTTTTCCAATGGTGTTTTCCATCTTTATCGGCAAAGAGTTTGCACCAATCCAATATAGCTACATCCAAAAAATTACTGTTGGCTGCTACGTCATATTGCTCTTTTACTCTGATTTGCTTCCCTCTCCAGCCGGCTCGATAAAATGCAATATTTCTCATGGCGTGGCAACACAGTATAGTTACGCGTCTTATACGCTCATGCTTAGTGAGAGGCTTTGAATTACTCATACGCATAGCATACTTAAAAAGACAAAACCCCCACCATTTCTGATGAGAATTTTCTTTTTCGTTAAGCCCATTGGGATTAAAGCCCAGGGCCAAAGGATAATGAGCCTAGAGGTCCTGAGTAAAGCCCTATAAAAATGGGGCCTGCGGGCGATAAATACCGGTATGCGAGCATGTGTGTTTTGAGTCAAGAAGAGCAAGCGTTGCTTTAAGTAACGCTTTAACGAATGACTTCTCGCGACTCAAAGCCACCATTGTCGAATGCTTAAAACTCAGACATTTTTAGTTTTTATTTAAATGCTAATATGAAGCCTTAAGCAAATCACTCCAAACTAGGACCTTATGATGCGTTTTAATAACTCCCTACGCTGCTCACCTGCAACCTGGATACGTGGGATGTATTTAACGATTGCTAGCCTTTTCATTTCTCTGAGCTTATGTATTACAGCGCAAGCTCAAGAAAAGCCTGAAGTTAAATATGCTCAGGTTGGTGATGTGAAATTAGCCTACTACCTAAAAGGTAAGGGCGATCCTATGATTCTAATTATGGGTTATGCAGCCACCATGAGCGCCTGGGACCCCGCTCTTCTTGAGGAGTTGGCAAAGAATAATCAACTCATCATTTTTGATAATCGCGGCGCTGGACTGTCTACTGATACCAAAGAAAACAATACAACTATTCCTCAGATGGCAGATGATGCCGCAGGTTTAGTAAAGGCACTGGGCTTCAAAAAAGTAAACGTATTCTCATGGTCAATGGGTGCACGAATTGGACAACAGCTTGTCATCAGACACCCAGATTTAGTTAGTAAAGCCATTCTATGCGCCCCAAATCCAGGCGGAAAATATCAGATTGCCATTTCTAAAAAGGTTGGGGAGGAGCTAAATAATCCAAGTCTATCCCCGATGGAGAACTTCGAGTTATTGTTCCCAATTACGCCAGAAGGTAAAGCGGCTGCCAAGGTTGTATATGAAAGGTTTATGGCGGCAAAAGCCGCAGGAGCCATCCCTGATGATTTCATCGTCTCTAAAGAAACCCAGGAGCGCCAAGTTCGTGCTCGAATAACCCTTTGGAATGCCGATAATCAGAATTACAAGGATTTAAAGAACATTAAGGTGCCAGTGCTAGTTGCAGACGGTCGTGAAGACATCATCGACAATCCTAAAAACTCGGTTGTTATTGCCGATCAAATTCCTTTTGCTTGGTTGGCTTTTTATGAAGGTGGTCATGCATTCTTATTCCAAAGTTATAAGAAGCTTTCTGAAACTGTGAATATATTCCTACAAAAAGACTAACTAGCTAGTCCTGCATTACCCACCCCAAAGCCACTCATTGGGTGGCTTTTTTCATATCTTTTTATCAATATACTTTACGGAATGGGGGCCAAGAGGGTCTCTTAACTTAAAAGTGCCTTTAAAGAATGCAATCCCTATGTAACCACTTTGTCTGATAAGTCCCATCAGGATCGTGCTCTTTGGATTGTTTGGCTATGTTAAAGGGCCTTCCGCCCCTAGGATCAGTTCCCTTGCCGGCTATATACAACCAATTTCCTTGATTGCTATACACATCATAGTCAATGAGCTGAGATTCAAACCATGCGGCACCAGCTAGCCAGTCACCTTCCATGTCGTAAATCCAATAACTAGCGACAATTTGACGCATGCGGTTTGAAATAAATCCTGTCGCCCTTAATTCACGCATGCCAGCATCAATAAATGACTCTCCGGTATTTCCAGAGGTCCACTGATTAAATTTCACATCATCAAACTGCTTACTTTTTTGATCGCTCAGGCCTTTTGACTGATACAGCCTTTTGCCATATTTAAAATGTAAAAAGCGGAAATAGTCTCGCCAAAGAAGTTCAAACCAAAGCCAATACGTGCCATCATTCGCACCAGACTTCATTTCATAATCTGTTAATTTTTTGGCAATTGACCTTACGGAACATGATCCATTCGCAAGCCATGGAGAAAATTTACTTGAGTAATCCATCCCGATGAGTTGATTGCGAGTTTGCTTATACGTATCTACAAGAGTGCGCGCAAAGTATTGATTGATATGGGCTTGCGCCTGGTCCCCTCCCCCGAAGAATAGGCTTTTTCTGGGCGAGGGATTTGTTTTGGCTTGCGAACTATGCGGCCTTCCTTCACTTGGTAAAGGTGGAATCACTGGTATTACTTCTATCGGATTCGTAAACCTCAGTTTTTGCTTTTCAATCTGCTGTCGAAATTGCGTAAATACATCGGGCATTTGCTCTAGCTCAAATGGTAAAGACTTGGGGTCCAACATACTTGATTGCCATACACAGTGAAGCTCAAACCCGATCTCTCTTAGCGCTCTAACTTGCTCTAATTCTTCAGGCGCTTCAATTTGCTCACAATAAATCTGGCTGATGCCAAGCTGGATACGTAGCTCCGCAAATACTTCTGTGAAATTACCCGATAGCTCAAATAAATCAGACCCTAGCCGCCTGAGCTTTACCTTTAAGTTTTGTAAAGACTCCTGTAAAAAGACTTTGCGATGCTCGCCTACCCTTGAAAATCCCCATGGAGTCTCTAACTCTAATGTTGATTCATGCACGTAAATGGGCAACAAAAAATCTGCGTTCTGACACGCGAGCATCAATGCAGGGCTATCTTCCAAGCGAAGATCATTTCTAAACCAATAGATTGCGGTAGTCATTTGTGTGTGAATTATCGAACATCTATTAAAGATCTACCGGATACTAATTGGTATTACTTGTGCTTTAAAGGGGCCTGATAAGGCTTTTTTGACTATCTTGTAAATATCGAGATCAAACTCAGCCTCGCCAGAATCCGCCAACTCATAAAGCTCATCTTGATTAATGGCGGTGCCGAGATAGCACCATTTATCAATGACGATCATCTCACCGCCCTCTTTGATAGCGATAGGCCCAGAGTAAGGCCATACTTGCACCTTAAACAATTCCAATACTGTCTTTAGCTGTAAGTTATGCAGCGCAATTGGGGTGAGATTCAGGCATGCGCCATTACATTGTTTTACCTGATACCCAAAGCAAGATTTACCTTCAACCCTCTTTTCTAGACCAAGCAATGCCTCACAAAGATGATACTTTTTGGCAATCGCCTTCAAATAAGAGTGCGCCTCTCGCTTGCTATAAAACAAGCCATATAAATTATCTTGCAAACCAGGAGCTAGTTGATGATGGGTAACGAGTACAGGCACAAGAACTCCAGCATCATCCTCAACCAAGCTCCATCCACAAAGATCTTTCGATCTACGTAGCTTAATGTTCATGCTTGGCATGCGCTCTTTAATTAACCTAGATTCTAGGATCAGAGCGCCAAGCTCTCCACCAGTTTGAATCCAATCAATATCACGGATTTGCAAAGAGAGTTTCATTTCTTTGCGCTGCGTTAATGCGCCTTGAAAGTGCCCCATCACTCTGCTGCGTAAGGAGATGCTCTTACCAATGTATAGAGGAGTCTTGTTTTCCCCATAAAAGATATAGCAGCCAGGTCCATCAGGAATAGAGTCTATTAGGCCCTTATCTATATTTGGCGGCAGACTAGGGTTGCCTACCAGTTGATTGATTACCTCATTGAGTTTTTCTTTACCGAACCTGGATTCGCATACTCGCCAAAACTGCAGCAACAAATCTGCATCACCAAGAGCGCGATGACGGACGCTCACTTGCAGACCATGGGCA
Source organism: Polynucleobacter wuianus (assembly GCF_001659725.1). Classification (NCBI taxonomy): domain Bacteria; kingdom Pseudomonadati; phylum Pseudomonadota; class Betaproteobacteria; order Burkholderiales; family Burkholderiaceae; genus Polynucleobacter; species Polynucleobacter wuianus. The sequence continues at coordinate 1,797,126 of NZ_CP015922.1, forward strand.
TTAATAATGGTATCTAGATTATGGCGAGGCTGCTCTGGAAAGAGTAATCTGGAGAGCTTTACTGTACATAGAACTTTGGACTTAAAGTCTATGCCGCTTCTTTTGAAAGCAGCTTTGATGAATCCATAGTCAAATCGGGCATTGTGAGCAATGAATATCTTTCCTTCAAGCTCTTGCATTAACTCGTTCGCAACCTCATCAAAGCTTGGCTGATTCTCAACCATCTGAGGAGATATACCAGTCAGTCTTTGAATATTTTGCGGAATAAAGGTTTGTGGGTTAATTAACCGCTCCCATACCTGGATTTCATTACCAGTTAGGGTTTTGATACCAATCTCGGTAATGCGGTCCAAATCGAAACGGGACCCTGTGGTTTCAATATCTACAAAAGCCAAATTAGGGTAAAAGACCTCTTCAATGTCCACGTTTAATGACTTTACAGCTCTAGTTTGCTGGTGAGTTTTTATTGAGATAGTCGGCAAAACTAAAAATCGAGTTTGGTCCCAGCGGAATTTCTTCAACTTTTTTAAATGAAGTCTTCACTACTTTTTGAAACTCGCCCTTGGGTCTTTTTTCTTGCTTAGCTTTCACTTCCACCTCCGTAGGAAAATAAGGCTTTCTTTCGGGGGCGGTTTGCACTTCACTAAAGCGCGGAATGTAGTCTTTGATAGCAGAAGATAAAGTGACATTAGAGATGCAATTCATCATATAAGCCTCTAGAGACTGATAGAGATCTTTTGCTATATCAGATACCTCTACTTTTCTCTTTTTAATGCGATTCATCGCCAAAACAATATCTTTGATCGTAATAATGCGTGGGTCTTTTGAGAGCTGATAGCCACCAGCTCGACCTTTAATCCCGATGACAAGCCCTGATTCTCGAAGAGGTCGCAGCAAGAGTTCAATGCGACTAATCGACATATGCAGTCTTTGGGCTATCTCTGGTACAGAGACTAGCTGGCCATTAGTCGAGTGACTGGCAATATCCACCAGTGTATTTAGAGCAACTTTGACTGCTTTAGTAACTTCCATGGTGTTTTTGACATAAAAGTGAGATTGAGAATAGTATGAAACTGATTCAAACTTTGTGCTGCAGCGCACTAATTAACCCTTTTTATCCCATGGTTGAAGCCTCCGAAAGTCAATACACCTTTTCCTGCCGTCTGCTATGCTTTCTTGCTTGCCTGATGGCTGGCGCCATCATTGCTCAAGCTCTTGGCTGCCTCGCAACATACCTTGCAATGGAAGACTCGCAGGCAGCGGGCATGATGGCGCATCTGCTTATACAACATCTCTCATACTATTTTTTGGGGTGTGGATTTGTCATCTTGAGTCTCTCCAATATCTTGATTAAGAGAGGCTTATCTCAACTGAAAGTAATTCGCTTACCTTCTTTGATATTGATCGTTTCCGTTAGCGTTGCCAGCTTTTTGCTCATCCCACGCATGGACTACTTAAGAGCGACCGCACTCTTGGATGGAATGCCAGTAATGCTCTCGCCTTTTGCAAGCTACTTTGCAATATTAAATGGGATCACATTTTTCTTACTTTGCGTTCAGATTTTCTCAAGCCTCCTAATAGCCTGGAGTCTTAGTGATAATCAATCAACCTAGGTAAGCACGTACTTGTGCAATCAAGGCAAGCTGCTGCTCATGCCTTATAAACTGGCCAAGCTCAATCCGTAATGCAGATTGGCTGATATGAAATGTTTTAGAGCCCTCAATCGGCGGCTCAATTTTTGCCCACTGAGTATTAAATTCAAAAAGGGTTTCTCTGTAACCAATAAATTTTTTGACTAAAAGACGTTTTCCATCAATTTCAATCGTTTCACAATCTAAAGCATGTCTGCAGTAGATTAAAAAACCAACCGTTACCGCCGTTAACTCCAAGGCTGTAAAAATTGGAATCATCCATACGCCTGCCAAAAAGAAGCCTGTTGCGACGATCAGCGAAAGACAAACCAAGACAACATAAAATTGGAGAAGTTGCTTTGGTGTTAGCGCGCAGTTTCTTCGCATTTGCCAACGTTTCGGACTCATGTCAACGGCTAGAGAATAACCAAGCTTTATTTAATCTTGTTGCGCTCTTGAGCTTTAGCCAACTGATCAGCGCTTCGTTGCTGAAAATCGACCATATTGTGATAACCCATTTGATAGCAAGGGCAATGCTTACCCAAAATAAAGCGGGCTAGCTTAATGCGAAGCTTTTGAATCATTTTGATCTCCTAGTATTGAGCTTTAAATGTAAACGTAAATAAGGTTTGGTGCTGGCTATCAGAAAAAGTGGGGCGTTTAACTCCAATTAAGCCTCAGCAAAGATGAGATAAATCCATTACATTGAATGGATGACTGATTCCACCCCCTCCTCTCGCAAAATTCCCCTATTTCCACTGGGCACCGTGCTTTTTCCAGATGGCGTGATTGCCCTGAAGATTTTTGAGGCACGCTACCTTGACATGATTAAGCAATGTTTGCGAGAAAAGACTGAGTTTGGCGTAGTGAGCATTATCAAAAACACTAGTGCCAGCGAAGAAGATATATCCCTATCCTTTTCAAACATTGGTACTCTGGCCAAAATTGAGGACTTTGACCCAGTTCAGCCCGCTCTTTATATGACCAAGTCATTTGGCACGCAGCGCTTTAAGTTAATCACTAGCGCACAAGAGACTAATGGGCTTTGGATGGGTGAAGTTGAGCTTTTGGAGAACGATCCCCTTATCCCAATTCCCCAAGAGCATCAAAAGGTTGCTGAGTTACTAGATGAAATCATCTCAGTCATTCAAAGCGAAGATCTTTTAGGGGAAGCTCCCTTTAAGAAACCATTTAAGGTAGATGATTGTGGTTGGGTCTCTAACCGCCTTGCCGAGCTTTTACCCATCTCATTAGCCCAGAAGAATCATTTGTTGGCCCAAACCAACCCCAGGATTAGGCTGGATCTCATCACTAAAATTATTGAAGATGATGATTTAAGAAATCTCATGATGCATTAATGCTATGCTGGATGAGCTGATTCGTAAAACGATTCGAGAGATGGTTGGCGGAAGCGGGCCACCAGTGGCGTTTTTGGTTCCAAAAGGTGATCGAGGTTTATTCGGTCCAGAATCTATTGCCTGGAAGGTTCATGCTGACTTTATCTCCATGATGATTGGTGGTATTAGCTCGTTGGTCTTGCAGGCCCTTCACCCTCAGGCTCTTGCTGGAGTGTGGGATCACTCCACTTTTAGGGAGGATCTCAAGGGCCGCCTTGGTAGAACGGCATTTTTTATAGCAGCAACAACCTATGGTCCCACTGAGATGGCAAATAATGTGATTACAAAGGTCAATCACATTCATACCAAAATTACCGGCTTAGATGAATTTGGCAAACCCTATGCAGCAACAGATCCCCATTTACTCGCTTGGGTACACCTTACTGAAACACGCAGCTTTATGAATGCATATGAAGTCTACCGAAAAGAAACAATTACTCCAAAAGAAAAAGATCAATATTTTTTAGAAATGAAATCTTTGGGTGAAAGAATGGGTGCCACCGATCTTCCTAGCACTTATGCCGATACCGAGAGCGCTATAAAAGCTTATATTCCAGAACTCTATTTTGGTGAGCGTGCAAAGAGCATTGTTGATTTACTTGAGAGCTTTCCTAGCAAGCTAGCAGCTAAACCATTTATTAAACTGATTACTCGCGCAGCCTTTCTCAATCTTCCAGGCTGGGTCTACCCCTTGATTGGGAAAGCTACCCCAACTTATTTAGAGCGCTTAGCAGTTAAAAAGAGTATTGATTTAATTGCAATTCTCGTTCGTGAGGCACTTAAGGATGGGGTCGCCGCCCACTCCCTTCGAAGAGTCTACGGATAATTTTTTAGGAAACAATCATGATCACGATCACGGCTTATTTAATATCTGGCATGGTTGGCATCATGCTCTTTTTTACCGTTGTAGTAGCCCCGAGTGTTTTTAAGGTTCTACCAGTTGAATGGTCCAGCAAGTACGTAAGGAACTTTTTTCCCAAATACTACGCATCGCTTGGCTTAGTAACGCTAATCTGCGTTTTTACCGAGTCTGACACAACCAACAAGGCATTACTGGCAATCTGTGCAGCACTTTTTGCTTTTACGCTCTTATATCTGACTGGAAAAATTAATAGCGCTAAAGATAGCGGCTTCACTCGTCAATTTCATTGGCTTCATGGCGCCAGCGTAGCCATTAATTTATTTCAATTAATTACTTTTATCTATCTGCTAGTCAAAGCATCATAAAGAGTAAGGCCCCTAAGCTATTGCTCAATTACTTAGGCTCAAGCTTGTTGAGAGCTTGATCTTGACTATCCTGGGTAGCGGTATGTAGCTTTAAGCTGGGCGCTGTCATTTTTTCACCATCCCAAACCTGCCCACACCAGCACTCGCCTGCGTCATTAATGATGCAAACACCGGATCCACAGCAGCGCTTATCTGGAGCTTTCATATTAGGCCTTCATGAGCTGGTGAAAGATTCCATAAGCTGCGCCTGTCCACAGGCCCGCCACAACTAGAATGGATATCAAAAAACCTAAGCCACGTTTTGCTGGATTGAGTTGATAAGCAATGGCGTACCAGATTCGGGCAATCAGCCAAATCACACCAGAATCCCCCGCCCCTTTATCTCCAATAAAAATAGCATAGAGCCATAAGGCAGGCAAAAACATGAGGACGTTTTCAATCGTATTGAGCTGGATTCGGTAGGCACGCTCAAAAAGCTCATGCCCAGAAATAGCTGGCGCTTTGACTTGATATTTCCCTCTAGCCCTACCTACATTAAAAGTGAGCCCAAACATCAACAGAACGGTCAGTAGAGTGATAAAAGAGGTGTAGAGATACTGGTTCATAAATAAGAGCCGATCAAGAAATAGGAATTAAGGATATTCTAGGGTTTTTATTCATTTGTCGCTTACGTTCAATTCTCCCAATGAATCAAGACTCCTTATTTTCCGCCAACTCATTCCATAACGGGTTAAATCTATTACCTAAGGTTGGCTCCGCCTTCTACCATCCAGAGTTTATAAACGCGACAGATAGCACTCAGCTCATGAATCAGTTACAACATTCGCTTCAATGGGGTGCGGATCAGCTCATAATGTTTGGCAGGCTGGTCACTACTCGTCGCAAAGTAGCATGGGTTGGAGACCCCAATTGCTCTTACACCTACTCTGGGGTGAAAAAACAAGCGCAAGCCTGGATCCCAGAATTAATAGGCATTAAACGCCAAGTCGAAGAGCTTACCCAGTCAAAATATAATTCTTGCCTACTCAATCTTTACCATGATGGTGCAGATGGCATGGGCTGGCATAGTGATAATGAAAATGAGTTGGATACCCAATCGCCTATTGCCTCACTAAGCCTTGGGGCTAAGCGTAAGTTCGCTTTTAGGCACAAGCAAGATAAATCAACCACTTCCCTGCTTCTGGAAAATGGTAGCGCCCTCATTATGTACGCCCCCACTCAGCAATTTTGGCAGCATACGCTCCTGAAGACAAAAACTATACATACACCTCGCATCAACCTAACCTTCAGAAAAATCAATGTTAGCAATGAATCAGGATCAACGAAAAACAATCTCTGTTGCGATCATTGGTGCCGGCATAGCGGGACTTAGCTGTGCTACTCGGCTTAAAGCACTGGGATTTACAGTACAGATCTACGAAAAGAGTCGCGGTGTCAGTGGCCGCATGAGCACTCGTAAGGCGGATGATTGGTCAGCTGACCACGGAGCCCAGTACTTCACTGCTAGGGACTCCTTATTTATTGAAGAGGTCAATCAATGGGTTGATACCGATGCGGCTGCTATCTGGAATCCACGCTTAAGAGTGTATGAAGCCAAACAATGGCGAGAGAGCGTCTCCAGTGAACATCGTTATGTCGGCACTCCCGCCATGAATTCAGTTGGTAAACATTTAGCCAGGAATTTGCCAATTGAATTTAATCAAACCATTGATCGCATTGCTTATAACAATAGTAAGTGGCTATTACACAGTCTAGAAGCCGGCGACATTGAACAACAATTTGACTGGCTTGTAATAGCACTTCCTGCACCTCAAGCCCAAGCTCTTGCTAAGTCGTCGGACAAGTCAATTGAAGAAATTGCCGCTGATGCCAATATGCTGGGCTGTTGGACTGTTATAGCAAACTTTGCAGAAAAATCGGATGTTCCATTTGACGCTGCTTTTATTAACGATGAGATTATTAGCTGGATTTCTCGAAACAATTCAAAGCCAAATCGAACTGGTATGGAGACTTGGACTATTCATGCTAATCCTCAATGGAGTCAAGAATGGATCGAGCTAGAAAAAGATGAGGCAGCCAAGCGTATCCTCAATTGTGCAAAGACGCTTGGTCTCGATTGTGATCAAGCCATCATTACGATTCATCGCTGGCGTTATGCAAGCGGGCATATTAATTGCATTCCAGGCTTTAGATTTCGAGAGGATTTAAAGATAGGGTTTTGTGGCGATTGGCTTCATGGCGGTAGAGTTGAAGGCGCTTGGCTCAGCGGTCACAAGTTAGCATCGCAGATTGCAAATAGTTAAAGGTAAAATCTATATGAATATGATGAACACAAATGCACGTATTGAATTAAAAGATCTCAAGCTCCAGACGCAAATAGGAACTTATGGACCAGGAGCCATTATTCCCAAGCAGCATCTTTTAGATTTGACTCTATGGATTGACTCAAAATTAGTCTTGATCTCAGAAGATGTCATGAAGAATGTATTTGACTATGACCCATTAGTTACTGAAATTAATAGGCTTGCGGGCGATGGTCATTATGAGACCCAAGAAAGATTGATGACTCGTATAGTTCAAGCTTGCGCAAAATATTCCGAAATCATTTCTCTTGAAATTGGCCTGAGGAAATTGCCGGTCAGCGCAGGCTCTGGTTCACTTGGTGTGCGTCTCATGGTAGACGAAAAGACTATGCAGAGACTAAGAACTTCAAAACTCTCAGCGTAAATAAGCCCTAATGAGGCTTAAAAACTCATCATAAAAGTATCGAAGTTTTTTACGAGCCTCATATCGCGGACGATGAAAATGTGTCATGCCAGCCCGAAGGCCGGCATTCCTTGTGATCTCTGCTTACTTAATCAAGCCGCAGGCAATACGAGGGCCAGAGTTACCAGCAGGCTGACTCTTATAGTCATCCGGATCTCTGTGAACCACTACCGATCGACCCACAATTCCTGTTGGCCCAGTATTAACAGAAAAGCCGTGCAATTTTGCCGTATAGATTGCGTTACCACTAGCATCAGATTTGATATTCGGTAAATCGCCTGCATGATTCATGCCACTATCAGGCATTCCATGCATCTTAGTTTCAGGATTAAAGTGTCCGCCTGCACTCGTTGCATCAGGCGCAGAGCAGTCTCCCTTTTCATGAACATGAAAACCTTGCTCAGAATTAGGCTTTAAGCCAGAAAATTTGCCATTGATTAATACGTCATGACCTTGCCAAACAAAGGTAACTTCGCCTTTAGCCTGGGACCCCGACCTAGAATCCAAGCTAGCACTTGCCTTCTGCCCAGCACCCTGCTCCATAGATTGACAGGCAACCAAGGACAGCAATCCCGCGGTCGAGGCTGCAAGGAGCATCTGTTTTTGAATTAGCTTCATTTTTGACTCCGTTATTTTTATAACAATTGAAATTACCCGATCAGTTTCACACAAATAAATTGAACTCGCAGGCTCCCGATATCCAAGATTACGAGCCATGCATGAATTCACAACTTTTACTAAACTGGGGCATCAAAGCGCTCGAAACTATGAAATTGAAAAAATTAATCACCCTTTTGTTGGTAGGCCCTTTACTTGCCTTTTGCACCTTATCGGCAAGGGCGAACCTTGCAAATGAATTGAATGATGGGCAGCATGTCCTGCTGATGCGGCATGCCGACGCACCAGGTTACGGAGATCCCCCGGGCTATCAATTGGATAAATGCGCGACCCAGAGAAATCTAGGGGAGAAAGGTAAAAAACAGGCAATAGCCATAGGTCAATGGTTAAGCAGCCAAGGAATTAGCTCTGCAAAAGTATTTAGCAGTCCCTGGTGTCGCTGCCTCGATACAGCAAGGCCATTGAACAAAGGACCCGTCACAATTACACCGGTACTTGGCTCTTTTTTTGACGATATGAGCCTCGAAAAACAACAAACCCAAGATTTAGAAAAGTTGATTCAAACTCAACTTAAAGAAAATCCTAAAGCGCCACTCATTCTAGTGACACACCATGTCAACATACAAGCTTATACAGGTAAGGTGGTGAATGTTGGTGACATGGTCCTAGTCAAGACCGACAAGAAAGGCAAATACCTTTCTCATCAAATCTACCCAAGTCCAAGCTATTAAAAATTTGCGCTCTTATGTCAAATCATCTCAAGCCTTATGATGGATTGAAAGCAAGTCTACTAACTCAACATGGTAAAGAGTCTGTAATTTGCCCTGAAATGCTTAACACCAATGGTCTTGAAGTAATTCATGTAACGGGATATGACACAGATAAACTTGGAACGTTTACTCGTGATATTCCGCGGTATGGATCGCAACTAGAAGCTGCCAGAAAAAAAGCAAGGGTTGGCATGGAGCTCTCAGGAACTCAAATAGGTATTGCTAGTGAGGGAGCATTTGCGAATGATCCATACACCGGACTAATTCCTTGGAATTATGAATTAGTTCTAATGGTTGATGACACCCGCAATATAGAAATTGTTGGGTTTTTTGGAGGGGAGGCACAAAGTGCGAGCAAGCTGGCGTCGAGTTGGGATGAGTTGACAGTCTTCTTGTCTGAGGCCCAATTTCCAAGTCATCAATTGGTAATTAGGCCTGATGATGAATACCAACTTGAATGCCGTAAAGCCATCAACACAATTGAGTCGCTAAAAGAAGCATACGACTGGGCTGCGAAGCTTTCCAAGAGCGGCAATGTCTTTGTAGAGAATGATCTACGGGCTCACACTAACCCAACCCGCATGGCAAACATCCTAAAAGCAACACAAGATTTAGCCAAGAAAATGGCCTGCCTTTGTCCAGAGTGCAAATCTCCTGGGTTCTCAATTACTGAAACTAAAAAAGGCTTACCCTGCCGTCACTGTGGAGCACCAACAAATTTACCAATTGCTAATATGTGGTCATGCGTAAAGTGTGGACACAAAGAAGGGGTGGCGATTACCAACCAGGACGGCGCCGACCCATCAAGGTGTAATTACTGCAATCCTTAGAAATATGTTTTGCTGGAAGTAACGCTTATTAACACTCTGGAGCGGGTGAAGGGAGTCGAACCCTCGTCTCTAGCTTGGGAAGCTAGGGTAATAGCCGTTATACGACACCCGCAATAGAGGCAATCTACATGAAACTATTTCAGCAGCAGCTGATTCAACCGCTTTACAAAACTTGCCGGATCATTTAATTGACCACCCTCCGCCAAAAGCGCCTGATCAAACAAGAGATTAGCCCAATCATCAAAATGTTGATCGTTACTTTTGAGTCTGGATAGCAAAGGATGCTCTGGATTAATCTCTAATATTGGCTTCATATCAGGTGCATTTTGACCAGCGGCTTTGAGCATGCGTAGCAGGTTGCCAGACAGCTCATTCTCATCAGCAATCAAACAGGCTGGGGAATCAGTTAGGCGGAATGTCACCCGAACATCCTTAGCCTTATCCTCCAACACCTTTTTCATTCGCTCGACCAAGTCCTTGAACTGCTTCTCAGTCTCTTGATGCTCTTTCTTTTCTTTTTCATCACTTAGACTTCCTAAATCTAGGCCACCCTTAGCAACTGATGCCAATTGCTTGCCGTCAAACTCAGTGACAAATGAAAGCATCCACTCATCAACACGGTCAGATAGCAAGAGCACTTCGACGCCTTTCTTGCGGAAGATCTCTAAATGCGGACTATTTTTGACCGCATTAAAAGATTCTCCAGTAACGTAGTAAATCTTGTCTTGGCCTTCTTTCATACGCGAGACATACTCAGCCAAAGATACTGTCTGCTCAGCAGAATCGGTATGGGTGCTAGCAAAACGAAGAAGCTTGAGAATCCGCTCTTGATTAGCATGATCTTCTCCAACACCTTCTTTGAGGACTTGACCAAATTGCGTCCAGAAGGTGCGATATTTCTCTTTCTTAGCCTCATCTTCATTATTGGCAAGCTCTTCAAGCATGCTCAGCACTCGCTTGGTAGAACTTTCGCGAATGACTTTAATATCACGCGACTCTTGCAAGATTTCACGGGAGACGTTTAGGGGCAAATCGACTGAATCAATTACGCCAGTGACAAAGCGCAAGTACATTGGCATGAGCTTTTCAGCATCATCCATAATAAAGATACGTTTTACATACAGCTTAATGCCACCACGTTTATTGCGATCCCATAAATCAAATGGCGCCCTGCTAGGCACAAAGAGTAGCTGAGTAAATTCACTCCTACCTTCTACGCGATTTAATGAATAACACAAGGGATTTTCATAATCATGCGAAAGGTGCTTATAAAACTCGTTGTACTGCTCTTCAGTGATATCTGACTTATTGCGAACCCATAGAGCAGAAGACTGATTAATACTTTCTAGCCCATCCTTAACCACCTTCTCTTTTTTATCCGCATCCCACTCCTCCTTGCGCATCTGGATCGGCAATGAAATATGGTCAGAGTACTTCCGAATGATGGATTTGAGCTGATGGCTATTGAGGAAATCATCCTCCCCTTCTCGCAAATGTAATGTAATGGAGGTACCACGTTGAGGGCGATTAATTTGTTCAATCGTAAATTCGCCTGAACCATCCGATTCCCAACGAACTCCATCTGAAACAGACAATCCTGCGCGACGAGTTTCTACGGTGATGCGGTCGGCAACAATAAAGCCAGAATAAAATCCTACGCCAAACTGACCAATTAAAGCGGCATCTTTTTGCTGATCACCGGAGAGTTTTGCAAAGAACTCTTTAGTCCCAGAGCGAGCAATAGTGCCCAGGTTATTGATCACCTCTTCCCGACTCATACCAATTCCATTATCTGAAATGGTCACCGTTCTAGCGGCTCTATCAAATTCCACTTTGATTTTAAGATCAGGGTCATCACCATACCAATCAGGGTGAGCAATGCCCTCAAAACGCAATTTATCTGCAGCATCCGAAGCATTCGATATAAGCTCACGCAGGAAAATTTCCTTATTAGAATACAAAGAGTGAATCATCAACTGCAAAAGTTGCTTTACTTCTGCCTGAAATCCAAGTGTTTCTTTAGTAGCAACAGTCATTTCAATTTCCCATAGAAAAGATTGATTCCCCATTACTTGGGGATAGTTTTTAGCATTTCAAGACCTGGAACGGCCAGTGGGTGCTACTCCACCGACCCACGCACCTCACCGCAAGGCTCTTCCCGAAGAATTTCCTTGCGACTCCTTTTTTGAAGGTATTCCAAAATCAAGCGCTTGAGCTTGGGTCTAGTAATGGGCTCCCGGTTATTTTCCTGGAGCTCTAAATGGTTAGTTTCGGGCATGTTGCTTTCTCCATGAAATCAATTAGCTATCAAATTACCTGCAAGCGACAAAGGGCAATACCTCCCAATCTCAATGGGATATTTTGTCCTTTTGCCTATACATATAGGCTAAAAAATTGAAATTCAGGGCCCTTGAAATTGAAAAATTCCACCCTTAAATAGTCTCTAACTAGATGCCTTCGGGGTCTAGGAAATTGTGAACTTGCTTAAATTTAAGGAGAAAACGATGTCTTATCCATTTGGTAAAAATGTATTACTAAGTTCCGTAGGTTTTGATCGCCTCATCGATGCGATGGAAGCAATGAGCTCGGGGGATAGCCTCAGTAAAGCTCAAAGCTATCCCCCATACAACATCATCAAAAAGAATGAACGCGACTACGCTATTGAAATCGCAGTGGCAGGCTTCAAAAATGATGAGATTGATATCACGGCTGAAGGTAACAAGCTAACCGTTGTAGGTAAGGTTAAGGCCGAGCAGACTGGCGAATACCTCCATAAAGGCATTGCTAACCGTGACTTTAGCCACGACTTTACCCTAGCCGAAACCGTGATTGTGCGTTCAGCCGATGTCGAGAATGGCTTACTGATCATCAAGCTAGAGAATGTGATTCCCGAGGAAAAATTGCCACGTAAGATTCTGATTGGTGGCAACTCTAAGCTGGTGATTGAGGAAGTCAGAGAAGCGGCTTAATTAAAATGAGCTGGCTCAGAGCCATCTTAGCCAGCTTACTTCTTAATATTTACCATGATATGGATACGCGCTAATCACGGAATCATTAAAAATGGGAAATAATAAAATCCATCTTATAAGTCTCACCTTGTTTGCCTTGCTAATAGGATTCCTCATAATCCATTGGGATAGCTCCCACCCTCTCACAAATGAAATGGGGTGGGCATTAAAGCAGTTACCAGAGGTGAAATCTTTGGAGTATTTTGAGGTGTTAAAGAAAAGTTAGGCGGCCAAAATAGAAAAACGACTTAAGAATCTCTCCCTAAGTCGTTGATATTGCTGGTGGGCCCACCAGGACTTGAACCTGGGACCAAAGGATTATGAGAGCAGAAGCCCAAGGCAGACCCATATAAACAGGGGTCTGCGGGTGGACAGTGTCGGTGTGTAAGTAAATGTGCAAGCAAATTCAGGGGTTTAAAGAAATTGGTCTCTCGCTCTTTTATTTTCGAAAACCACAGGATTTTTGGAGCAACCGTTTAGCACTTCGTTGCTCCAAAAGACTTTTTAAAGGAATAAGCGTTACTTAAAGTAACGCTCAAAAAAACCACCCGAATGAACTGACCCCCAAAAGTTGGACATCAAGTCCAACCAAGGGGGTTTTGTTTTATGAGCAAATACAGTAAGCAGTTCAAACTAAAGGTAGTTAAGGAGTTTTTAAAGTCTGGTGGCCTCAAGCGGGTTGCCCATCTATTTAAGATTAGTCATGCTCAGGTCCGTAATTGGATTTTAGCCCATCGGCTCCATGGCATTGCTGGGCTTAACCCAAAGCCTGTGCGCCATACTGCGTCGTTCAAAATGCAAGTCCTGCAATACATCGACTTGTACCAAGTCTCCCTTCATTACGCAGCTGCCCACTTCAATATCCCTTCTCCAAGCACGGTTTGGATGTGGCAAAAACTCTACAATGAAGGTGGTATTGCAGCCTTGCAATCCAAACCCAAGGGACGACCGCCCATGCCAAAACAAAGTGAGATTGCAGCGCTACTAGCTAGGCCATCTTCTGAGCTGACACATGACGAGTTACTGCGCAAAGCGCAGTATTTAGAAGTGGAGAACGCTTATCTAAAAAAGTTAGAGGCCTTAGCCCAGCAAAAGCACTTGGCAAGCAAGAACAAGTCCAAGTGATTGCTGAGTTAAGGCGGAGTTATCCACTACAAGTGATCTTGACAGTAGTTGGAATACCTAGGAGTGTGTAATACTACTGGGTTAATGCCAGCTTTAAACCAGATCCTTATCTCGACACCAAGATGCAGATCAAGACCATCTTCCATGCCCATAAAGGTCGCTATGGCTATCGCCGGGTGCAGACAGCGCTTAGCTCCCAGAGCTGCTACCTCAATCACAAGACCGTACAAAAACTGATGGCTCAGCTGGGGATCAAGTCGACTGTCAGACCTAAACGCTATCAGTCTTACAAGGGAGCCCTTGGTAAGGTGGCCCCCAATTTACTAGAGCGTAACTTTGGAGCAAGTAGGCCTAATCAGAAGTGGGTAACTGATGTCACGGAGTTCAATATAAAGGGTGAGAAGGTCTACCTCTCACCAATCTTAGATCTGTATAACCAAGAGATCATCTCTTATACGATCACAGATCGTCCTCAGATCAGCATGGTGATGCAAATGCTCCAACAGGCTTTTAAGCAACTAAAACCAAAAGATAAACCCATGCTGCACTCAGACCAGGGCTGGCAATATCAGATGGGGTTTTATCAGGAGGCTTTAAAAGAACAAGGCCTTACCCAAAGCATGTCCAGAAAAGGCAATTGCTTAGATAATGCCGTCATGGAAAACTGGTTTGGGATCATGAAAAGCGAGTTCTTCTACCAAGAGAAGTTTGAGACGATCGAATCATTTAAGCAGGGGCTACATGAATATATCCACTACTACAACCATGATCGAATCAAACAAAAACTAAAGGGATTAAGTCCGGTGCAATACCGAACTCAATCCCTTCTGGTAACCTAACTAAACTGTCCAACTTTTGGGGGTCAGTTCACGAAGGTGGTTTTGGTAATCCTTAGTGACATGAAGCAGAGGAAGTATTTCCATCCTTAGGGCTTAAGCTGAGCCCTGATTTCACCAGGTTTATTTGTAGCGCTATGAACATTGAGATAGAGATTGCCGCTCTTTAGGCTTTGGATCTGAGCCTCGGTTAATTTAGCACCAGCAGGTGCTGACCAAACATTATCCGCAGTCTTGGTAAATGGCACGATTACGGGTCCATTTTGACCCATTGGCGCTTCATGAATATGCGCCATAGTCCCCTCCATACCCATAGTAGTGATAGTTCCGGATACGGAGCCATCTGGAGCAACCATAATTGAACCTACTCCAGATGCAGAAGTCATGACTGGAGGAACCTCTTGAGACCCGGATAGGGTTACTTTCATGGACTGTGCTGATACACCAAATGAGGCAATCCCAACACCTAATACCAAAGCAGCTTTAGCAAAAACATGATTAATCTTCATCTATATCTCCAATCGGGTTAGCGAAACCTCAGACTATCACATACACAAGCGTAAAACATGACAATTAAAGGGCCTTGAACATATCTTTCCTTTCTACCCTAGAATCTTGTGGAGCACAAAACTTTAATCTGAGCTAACTGGGAAATATTAATTTGAAATTGCGTATTGAAATCGTAACCCCTGCACCTCCTGGTACTCTTCATGGAAACCGTATTACCGCCTTACGATGGCATCGATTTTTGTCACATTTAAATTACCAAAGTATTGTCACTGAGAAATGGTCTAAAAAACCATGTGACGTTCTGATTGCGCTCCATGGGCTACGAAGTCATGACTCTATTCAAGGGTTTAAAAAAGCCTACCCTAATCATCCAGTCGTTTTAATAATGACCGGAACCGATATCTATAGAGATCTAAAAAATTCAACCAAGGTTATCAAATCAATGGAGATGGCCGATGCGATTGTGGTTCTTCAACCAGATGCTATTCAATCCTTACCTAAGAAATTTCACCATAAAATCCAAGTGATTTACCAGTCAGTAAAAGGCATTACTAAAAAATCTCCGCCGAAACGTCATTTTTTAGCCAGCATCATTGGCCATCTGCGGTCTGAAAAAGATCCCTTTTGTGCAGCGCAATGCCTGCCTTTATTGCCATCAAACAGCAAGGTCCAGCTAGTGCAACTCGGTAAGGCAATGAGTCCAGAGTTTAAAAAACAAGCAATCTCGATTGAAAAAAATGTTATGCGTTATCGATGGTTGGACCAACTGAGTCACTCTAAAACGCTACAGTGGCTCTCTCGCTCACACGTGATGATCATCTCCAGCATTATGGAAGGTGGCGCACATGTGGTGTCCGAAGCCATCGCAATTGGCATCCCCGTAATTGCATCAGACATTCCAGGCAATCGCGGCTTACTAGGGGATACCTACCCCGCTTACTATCCAGCAGGGGATAAAGTTGCCTTAAGCAAACTACTAAACAAGGCTGAAGCCAATCCAGTCTTTTATCAAAAATTGTGTAGGGCGATTGCTTTACGACAGAAGATCACCAAACCAGAATTAGAACAAAAATCTATTCAAAAGCTCATTAAAAGCCTGATTAAATAACCAATCAGACCCTATGCTGTCGCATAAACTACTAAAAAGTAGCAATTTGGATCAGTCCAGGAGTGTACGGCTTTAAAACCGCCGCTCATTAAAAGAGATTCAAATTTTTCTTGCGTGTACTTATAGCTATTTTCAGTATGAATAAGCGCACCGCTATCAAAACGCCTTTTACCTCCAGGGAACGAAACTACTTGACTCCGAGAAGATCGAAGATGCATTTCAATTCGAGCAAGTTGCTCATTAAAAATTGCATAGTGCTCCCAATGCGCCAAATTAAAGTCCGTTTTAGCCAGACGATTTAGGTGCAAAAGGATGTTTTTATTAAAAGCTGCAGTAATTCCAAGGGCATCGTTATAAGCTCGAGATAGAACTGCGTGATCCTTAACCAGATCAACTCCGATCAATAAACCCCCATCACCTTGGCAAACTTTCACAATATTTTTGAATAGCCCTAGAGCAGCCTCTGGGTCAAAATTTCCGATGGAAGAGCCTGGATAAAAAAAGGTTTTCTTTCGGCCCACTAGATCAGGAAATGCCATTTCTTCCTGTAAATCACAGGTTTGTGCCTGCATCTGAATTTGTGGGAATTCTTTTTGTAAGCCTGAGATTGCTTGCTCTAAAAATTCTTTTGAGATATCTAGAGCGCGATACTCTTTGGGTAATAGGGTGTCAAACAATGCACTACCTTTTTCGCAGTTACCAGCCCCTAAGTCCAATAAAACATCGCACTTTCCAATCGCCAAAGCAATCGCTTCGCCGTTTTGCATCATGATTTGTTTTTCAGTTCGAGTTGGGTAATACTCTTCCAAAAAAGTAATTGCCTCAAATAAGTGAGATCCAATTTCATCATAGAAAAACTTTGGAGATATAGATGGCTGCTCCTGTGAAAGACCAGCAATAATTTCATCAACTAACTTTTGATTTGGCATATGCTCTTGACTCACTTCAATATTCCTTTTTAATACGACCTAGTTTAGCCAAGACTGTGCATTTGCACTCTACGGAGTTTGTTGCTAATCATGTCTACAGCTACAACTAGGATAAGCATCGCCATGATCACCGTTGAGGCTTGCTGCTCATGCAATAAAGAGAGCTCATAGTACAAAATTTGTCCAAGACCCCCTGCGCCGACAAATCCTAATATCGTGGCCATACGTATATTCATTTCCCAACGATAAAGACTATAAGAGAGAAGTTGAGAATAGATCCCCGGCAAGGCCCCATAAATAAATGCTTGAGTATTACTTGCCCCAGCTAACCTCAGTGCTTGTGTCGCGTTAGGAGAGTGATTTTCCAGGGTCTCGCCAAATAAACGCCCTAGCACTCCCGTGGTGTGCAAGGCGAGCGCTAAGGTTCCAGCAAATGGGCCCAAACCTACTGCTAACACCATTAATACCGCCCAAACAAGCTCTGGCACCGAGCGCAGAAAATTTAAGAAAAAACGGGTCGCCACTTTTGCGCTACGACCAAACTGTCCAGCTGCTGGTAGCGCCAGAAAAAGACTCGCAATTGCCGACAATAAGGTGGCCATGGCAGAAATGGCCAGGGCCTGCAATACACCACTCCACACCTTCTGTAAAAAAGATGGCGAGAGATCTGGTGGAAAAAAGCGTGCTGTATAAATGGCAATGTCGCTCATAGCTTGCTGAGTAAACAAAGCCAGAGGATTCAATGAAAGATAGGCAAAGCTCATCACAATGAATATCGCAACCAGTAAAAGCGTAATGAGGCACTTAAGACAAAATTTGCGAGCAGGATAGTGGTTCATGCGAGCTGCCGACGAATGATGAGGCTGATGTAGTCTGCGAGTAAAACAAGCAATAAAAACATGATTAGGATGGTAGATACCTCACCACCATTAAGCATCTTCATTGACTGGTCCATAAGCTGCCCTAAGCCACCAGCGCCCACAAAACCCATGACCACCGAGGCTCTAACTGCACATTCCCAGCGATATATGGTGTAAGAAGCCAGTTCTCGTGAGGCGCTTGGCAATAACCCATATAAAAATGCATTGATACGGCCACTACCTAACATCAGTAGCGCTTTAGCAGGTAGCGTGTTTTCAGTTTCCAGGATTTCGGAATACACTTTTGCGAGCATGCCACCATAGGTAATAGCGATTGCTAGCACCCCCGCGATTGGGCCTAAACCAAATACTCTCACCAAAAGCAAGGCCCATACAATTTCTGGAATACCCCTGAGCAGTAATATCAGCATTCGGGCAAGATATCTACCAAGTTTTGCGACGCGATGACCTGAGGCAGGACCAATACGCGAAATCGATAGGCTATAGGTGATGATGAGGCCCAGTGGAATTGCCATCAGCATTGCCAAGGCAATACCTGCTGTTGCCATGGCTAAAGTTTCTAAAGTAGCCTTGAATACCAAAGCTAAAAATGATAGTTGCAGATTAGGCGGAAAAAACTGAATTAAGAAGTTAGCAAAAACTTTAAGATTGCTAACTTCAAATAATTTAAATACATCAAATTGTGCCAATTGCATCATTGGCCATAAGATCGCTAACGCAATACACGTCACCACAAAACGCCTGAGCGCATCTGGATCTCTAAGATAGACCGCTCTTTTCATAGCTATGTATTTACGCTACCTTGTTTTGGCAGAACACCACGTTCGGATGCATACAACTGTTGCAGCAAACTTTCATTCACCTCAGATGCTGGTAAGTCAAAAAAGACTTCTCCATCCTTCAGTCCAATGATTCTGGGGAACCATCGCAAAGCAATATCTACTGCATGAAGACTAGCTACAAAACAAGCATCTCTACTTCGGGCATCCTCTAAAAGACGCTGAATGGTTAAATCAGAAAGGACGGGATCCATCGCTGATACTGGCTCATCAGCCAGTAATAAATAAGGCTTCTGGTACAGCACGCGCGCGACACCCACTCTTTGCAATTGACCTCCAGACAGGCGGTCACAACGATCAAAGAGGCGGTCGGCGAGATCGAGTTTTTGCAGACATAACTGCGGACCCGCGATATCTATCGGATAGATTAATGACAGAAGAGATTTCCAGAGCGGCCACTGACCAAGACGACCAGCTAAGACAGCGGTAATCACTCTTTGTCTTGGTGGGATCGGGGCTGCTTGATGGACTAAGCCTATTTGAGAGCGTAAACGGCGTAATTGCCCTTTTGAAATCGCCCATGGATCAATACCCAATAACGATATAGACCCAATACTAGGGCGCAGTGAAGTCGCTATCAAGTTAAGCAAGCTCGTTTTGCCAGAGCCAGATGATCCAATAATCGCAATTGATTCACCAGCTGAGGCGCTAATGTTGATATTTTTTAGCGCTTCTTTTCCATTGCTATGACTAAAACTAACTTGCTTAAATGCAAATGCTATTTTTTTCACTTAATCAAACCAGCACCAATTGCAGCCTTTTCAATTTCATCGTAGTTAGATGATTTAGTAGGGATATATTTGCTAGCCCTCTGAAGATCCATTAATTCTTTATGAGCAGGATCATTGGAATTCAGCTTTAAAAAAGCATCGCTAATTTTTTTAGTTACCGCTGCATCCAAACCACCTCGTACGGTCCAGTTATAATCATGGTACGGAGGCGTTGTATAAAGAACTTTTACTTTTTCGGTATTAGGATTTTTAGCATCAGACAATTTATCCCAAACAGATGCATTTAAAGCGCCAGCATCTGCTTTACCGCTAGCAACAAATGCGACTGTTGCGTCATGGGCTCCAGAAAAAGCAATACTCTTAAAGTCTTTATCTGGGTTAATGCCTGCCTTCATTAGGTAAAAACGCGGCATTAAATGGCCTGAAGTAGATGATGGCGAACCAAAAGCAAAGGTCTTGCCCTTTAAATCTGTCAAATTCTTTGCCGAGCTAGCATCAGGAATAATAAATTTACTCGTAAATTTTTCATCTTCAAGACGCTGAATGATCGGCTTGACGGCGCCATTCGTACGAATTTTTGCTTGAATATAGGTAAACCCGCCTAACCATGCCATATCGATTTTATTTGTTGCCAGCGCCTCAACAACTGCGGCATAGTCTGTCACGGGCGTAAATTCAACTTTCATGCCAGTCTCTTTAGAAAGATATTCGCCTAAAGGAAGAAATTTTCTTTGTAGCTCGGTTGGTGATTCATCCGGAATCGCGGAGACGCGTAAGACGGCTTGCGCCTGAGCTGGAAGCGTGAACATGCTACAGCAAAGCGTTGTTAAAACAAGGCCGAGTGAAAATTTCAAAGTATTTAGTTTCATGTTGTTCGGATACTTTCTATTGAATTAAAGAAGTAGAGCTTAGGCTACAGAAACACCTGAGCCCTGTACAAATTGGCCTATTTTTTGAGCTTGGCTAAATCCATCTGCCCTGAGAATTTCCAATACCTGCTCAGTCGCTTCTGGGCTACAAGAGATTAATAAACCACCACTAGTCTGGGGGTCGGACAAGAGGTTTTGCTGCCACTCATTCAAATGAGAGGCCAGCTGTATTTCATGACCATAACCCAGCCAGTTACGTGGTGATGCGCCAGTAAAGATGCCTTCTTTTACCAGCTTGACCGCCTCAGAAACTACTGGAATAGAGTCCCACTGAATCTGAGCTGAAAGCTTTGCTCCACGGCACAGTTCCAATAAGTGCCCTGCTAAGCCAAACCCTGTCACATCCGTAAGCGCATGCACGCTATCGAGTTGGGATAGCGCGACGCCAGGTTTATTCAGCTTAGTCGTTAAGGCAATCATCTCCTGGTAAGCAGAGTCAGAAAGCTGCTCTTTTTTTAGCGCAGCAGAAAGAATACCTACACCCAAGGGTTTGCTAAGGATGATGCTATCGCCTAACTTTGCACCGCTATTACGCTTGAGTTTTTTAGGGTCTACTACGCCAATGGCGACCAAGCCATAAATGGGCTCCACAGTATCAATGGAGTGACCCCCAGCAATCATAATCCCAGCTTCTGCGCATACCGACTCACCACCAGCAGTAATTTGCTGAATGACCTCCAAAGGAAGGACATTGATTGGCATGCCTAATAGCGCTAGAGCAAAAAGAGGTTGGGCACCCATAGCGTAAATATCTGAGATCGCATTTGTTGCTGCAATTCGCCCAAATTGATACGGATCATCAACAATCGGCATAAAGAAATCGGTTGTCGCTACGATCGCCTGATGTTCGTTGATTTGATAAACAGCGGCATCCTCATTGTTATCAGAACCTGCTAGTAGTGCAGCAGGTATCTGGCGAATAGGAGAAGATTTCAGAATATCGCTCAAAACACCTGGAGCAATTTTGCAACCACAGCCTCCGCCGTGAGAGAGGGAGGTAAGACGACCGTTATATGTCATGTTGAAGAACTCAATTTAAAAGTAAGAAGATGTCAGCGAAGTATGTGAGCTTACCTAATTTATGCTAAACAGGTACGAAAGCCGCAAAAAAAGTCACTGCGGGAAGGTAGGTAAAAATTACGAAATTGGGGTCGACGCAGATAGTCGGGGGTATATACACTCCAGCCCTTCAAAACCCGATGCCTGCTATCAAACCATGGGGCCGAATAATCTTGATAAGGATCGGAGCTAAAGCCCTCAAAAGGCTTAAAAGTACCGCTAGTCCACTCCCATAAGCTGGAGGGTTGCCATGGCTCATGTGCTGATGTCATTAAAAGGCTAAGCTCATTTTCAGTGGGGAGTCGAACACCCTTCCATAAACAATACTGCTCAGCATTATGGGCAGAGATATGTCTTACTGGAGCATTAAGATCCAACTCTCGCCACTGATCAAAAAAACGCTCAAACCAAGTATCGCCCTCTTTTTTCCAATACGTAGGTTGATGCTCTACATAGCTTATTCCTGCATCATTTAGAGATCTTAAAAACTCTACATATTCACCGCTGCTAACTGCATGGCTTGAAATTGAAAAATTGGGGACTAATACTTCATGCTGCCATTTTTCATTATCAAAAATAAAGCCTATATTTGGTGTGGACCCAAGCTTAAATTGAGACTGAGGAATATGGATATATCTTGGCTCTAAGTCTTTCTGTTGTTCTTGTATAGAACCCAGACTTTGCTCTAGCGGCCAGACGTAACCTAAAGATTGCCACATATAAGCAAATGCTTCATTGTGCATATCCTCATGATAGAGGGCCAATTGAATAAAGTAAGCCTGCTCAGGACTCAAGATTCCAGATCTGAGAATGGCAAATGTACGCTCCATCACATTCGAAAAGTAATTCATCAAGATATCGATAGAAGGTATTTGTACCTGCCAGCGATCATCATGAATTATTTCAGAAGAATTAAATAAAGCATCTGCATGGGCTAAAAAGGAAGGATTGGATGCTACCCCTTTGCGATGAACCCAAAATTCGTGAAACCAAATCAGATGGCCAAACTCCCAATGCGGAGGGTTTAATCCGGGCAATAAGGCGACTGTTTCCTGGCCGTGATCAAGCTTACTAATGATAGTTTGTGTCACGTGAGTCGAGCGCTCTAAATCTTTTAGAAGCTTATTGGGTAATGGCCAAGGCTCGTAGCGCAGATAGTCAAACTGTGTCATTTAGATTTAGAAAATGAAGATCATCAATATCGCTGTACTACTTAGGCAAGATCTCAAGTAATTCTTCAACGGTTTTATACCCCATGATGGGCATGAAACTTCGAGGTGAAAAATTCTTCTCACCAATAAGCATTGCCGGTAATCCCTGAAAGCCATACGTTTTAAACTCTTGCTCATCGGCCATGACATGCTTAGTCAATTCACCATTATCGAGTGCTTGCCTCAGCTGCAAGATGTCTATTCCTGCTTGAGAGGCAATCTTCATCACTACTTCTTCACTGCTGATATCAAGCCCACTCAGAAAGAATGCATCAAATAAAGCTCTGGCTAATTTTAAAGATAAGCCCTGAGAATTAGCGAAGTAAACACTCTCTTGTGCAAGCCAGGTATAGGTTAGAAATTTTGGTGTTAGAAGCTTAAGATTTTCTTGCATGACAATGGGCTCAGACTTAGCAGCCTCAAGATTATCTATATAGGATTGTGGGGGAGAGATATTGCCCTCAACTGGGGTTAATTCAAATGCTCTCCATACTATCTCTAGTCTGTCTTGATACTTTATTTGGAGCTTTTCAAAAACTATAGTCTGAAAGTAACTATATGGACATTCAAAGTCAGCCCAGATCTGAATCTGAATCATTACTTCTCCACCTCGTTTAATTAACTACCAACATCATATTCTTTAAATCTGCCTAGCCAATAAAACAGCTACTGCCGATCCACCCCCCACTAAAGCACACCAAAGCCTTAGAGTTAAGGGCCTAGGGCTCACAACTTTTGATCTTGCTTCATTTTTATGATTTATTTCGTCGGCTTGGCAACGTATGAGGAGCTTAAGCAAATCATCATGACTACCATTTTTTTGTAGATATTCAATCTGTTGCTGATAATGTTGTTCTACAAATGTCTCAACAGCATCAATCGTTGCATAAACTGCTTTTCTTCCAAATAGCGCTGGTATCGCCCCAGTTAACCATCCCGCAATGCGCCAAGGACCCAGCAAACAACTTCGATGCTTGGCCTCGAAAATAGACTCTATTAACTGTAAATGCTCAGCCTCAGTGGCTCCATGATGCTTGGCAAAACTGATGAGCTCCTGATCTTTACGTAATTTTACAATGGCAATAATGCCTTTATAGATATAGATAGCACCCGTTTCGCCAGCATGATCTGAGCGCAACTCACGTTCCAAATAGACGGAATAAGCATTGCTACGCTCGATTACACCCCTCATCTGAGATAAGCCCGGATGTAACTTATAACTTCATCATAAAACTGTCGCATCTTTTTCATCAATCTCATTTTATTATTGAAGGTAATTACTAAAATCAAATATAGAGTTGGGCCCGAGCTTTTCTGCTTTTTGTAACTCGGCTTTTGTAATCAGAACGCTTTGAGTATCCCATTTACCCTTTTTGGAGATTTCTTGTAATTGATACTTTTGCGAGTCCCAGGCTGGAATGATCTCAATTTGAAAGGGGCTTGTTCTCGCATGTTTTGAAGATGATGCTACGGCAATCTTAGATAGACAATCACGCATATAAGATTCAAATGATTCTACGAACTCCTTAGCAAAATCTGCGATAACTACTTTTCTGGATCTAGAGTGATTGACTGCTAAAAATACATCTTTCATCGTCATACTTTGTGGGTCTTTAGCTAAGTAGTATCCGCCCCTTCGTCCTTTGGCAGCTCGTATTAAATAAGCAGACTTGAGTGCGGATAGCACTATCTCCATACGACTTAAAGAAAGGTGCTGACGTTTAGCGATATCAATTGCTCTAACCGGAACACCAAAGCGTGAATAGGCGGTGATATCAATCAAGGTATTGATAGTTTGCTCAAGCGACCTATTGATGTACTTCAGCATGACACTTTCCTTTTATTAACGACACGATAGAAATGACTTAAAAAGAAGTCGCCCGAAGGCGACTGAAGGACCTTAAATACGGGTCGGGAGACAGCTTGATTCTGAACCTATTAGGGTTATTACGTATAAAACTACTAATAGAGGGGTTTTTGCTGCCCTGCAATCTATGATCTTAAAGCGCATACTAATTAAGTAGTAACCCTAGTATTTCTAACCAAAGGAGCCTTAAATGAGACAGTTCAAACAGTTTCTGAGTAATTTGGTCATAGTTTTAGTCGAGGCTCGCAAGGCTTACTTCAGGCGCCATATCAATCATCTTTTAGGCTCATGAGTTACGTTCAACAAAAATCATATGAAATTAACCGTTTTTCGTTACAAAGTCTGGGATCCCCAGGATGACAATGAAGCACAGATGCCTCCTTACTACGCTATCCGGGAATATATCGAAAACTTAGAAGGAGCCTCTGTCATCGAAGATGACTTTTTGGAGGTTGATGAGTCAGACCTTGATGTTTATGGAAGAATCTCTACCACTTAGATTAAATGAAAAGGAAGCGCACAATGTCAACATTTCGTACTGCTTTATCGTTAGCTTTTTTGTTAGTAACATCCCATCAGTCTTTTGCTCAAGCAATTTCAAAAGACTTTCAAAAGAATTGCGCAACTGAGCAAGTGGCTGAGCATAAAGATCTTAAGGGTAAAACTCTGAGTGCAGAAGACTTTGCTGCCTACTGTACTTGTCAGGCCGAGTTCATCAATAAAAATGCCACCAATGGACAAGTCAATGAGTTAGTGATGAACCCAAAGGCTAAGCCTGAGTGGTTAAAGACAATTGAGTTGAAAGCAATGAAATCCTGTCTCTCGGTCGACTCAAAGATGAGTACTTAACAACCCAACTAAGTTGTCAGGGATGATGCTTCAACGATACCCAGCCCTACAAGGGTAGTATTTTTAATGAATCAAAACTGTCGTTTACTGTACATTCAAATAGACTACTAAGTGATTCTTACAAAAGTACATACGGGCTGAGCACAATAAGCCAAAGGCTTATATGATGAGATCTCATATTTTTAATGAAGAAAACCCCGCTTGTATTTCACTAAGTACATTTTCTCTTTTTTGATTAAGCTCAGCTTATGTTTTGGTATAACCATTAGCTGCTTTGTATCAGCTCAGTCTACAGAAAAAATTACCGCAGTTGGATCAAAGCGGTTTACAGAAAGCTATGTACTTGGAGAGCTTGTTAATCTCACATTACATGATGCTGGATTAAAAGCTATACATCGCCAAGGTCTTGGTAATACTGCTATTGTTATTCAAGCGCTTAAAACTGGTCAAATTGATGTGTATCCAGAGTACACCGGCACTATTCTGCGAGAAATACTCAAGCGCCCAGAAACCGAAGCCTCAATAGATGCCCTTAATGCCTGGCTCAAGCCTATGGGATTAAAAGCAGCGATACCACTTGGCTTTAACAACACTTATGCACTTGCTATGAGACCAGAACAAGCGAGTAAGCTAGGTATAAAACGAATCAGTGATATCGCAAATCTATCAACTGAGCAGCAATCCACACTTCGAATTGCCTTATCTCCAGAATTTAAAACCAGGAATGATGGTTGGTCTGCGCTTATTCAGGCTTACGCCCTCAAAATAAAATCCAAAAAAGTACTGGAGCATGGCCTAGCATATGATGCTCTTGTTCGTGGCGATGTCGATATTGTGGATGCATACTCGACTGATGCATCAATTACGAAAAATAATCTGACCTTATTAGAGGATGACAGAAAATCATTTCCTCGCTACGATGCAATCCTATTAATGCGCTCTGATTTTGATGAGAAGCCTCTACAAAAATTAGCGGGAGCATTAAATGAAGTAACAATGGCAAAACTTAATAATGAGGCTGAGTCTGGCATTAGCTTTGAAATGATTGCTCGTGGATTTTTGAATAAATCCACTAATGATCAATCAAGTCCTACAAAGATCTCAAGGTTTTTTAATTTACTTTTTGGCCCAGATTTTCTTACCGCACTCCGAGATCATGTTCTGTTGGTTACAATTTCCTCAACAATGGCTCTTCTCGTTGGAATTCCTCTTGGAGTTGTTGCATACCGTCGACCTCGATTTTCGACTTGGATCCTAGGGACTGTTGGTGTTTTACAAACGATACCCTCTCTTGCATTACTAACTATTTTGATTGCTGTATTAGATCAAATAGGGACCATACCAGCCGTTTTGGCTTTATTTATTTATGGCCTTCTACCAATTGTGGGTGCTACCCACATTGGCTTAATGGAGGTTCCAAGCACTTTAAAAGAAGCAGCCTTGGCTCTTGGTTGTAATGAGCGAAAATTATTGCTTTCTATTGAGCTACCGCATGCTAAGCCAATCATTATGACTGGCTTAGCATCAGCTACTGTGATTGGCGTCGGCACCTGCACTCTTGCAGCATTAGTAGGTGCGGGTGGCTTCGGCGACCTTATAGTGGCTGGGCTCGCCGTGAATGATCAAGCTCTAATGCTTTCTGGTGCCATACCAGCCGCCATTCTTGCCCTACTCGCACAAGTCGTACTGACTCCCAAACGTAAAGCTATAAATAAGTAGTGATTGATTACCTTATTTTTGCGTTAGCAAGAAAAAATTGGCTTAATCATCTAACATCAATATAAATTCATCCTCTCTACTAATTAACTATGAGTTATCAACTGGTTTGGTTTAAGCGTGATTTGCGCTGTGAGGACCATACCGCGCTTGTCGAGGCTGCAAAGTTAGGCCCCATTCGCTGCATTTACGTGCTTGAGCCAACACTTTGGACGCAGCCAGATGTGGCCCTCCAACATTTTGAATTCATTCGAGAGTGTCTTCAAGATCTAGATGCCCAACTCCATTTACTTGGTGGCACTTTAGAAGTTCATGAAGGTGAAGTTACTGAAGTACTGAGTAAAATTTGGCAAGCCAGCCCTTTTCAAGGTTTGCATTCACATCAAGAAACTGGCAATGGATTTACGTATTCCAGAGATCAAGAGGTTGGTGAATGGTGTCAGTCTCATTGCATACAGTGGGGTGAGTATCCCCAGTTTGGTGTCGTAAGAGGGTTAAAAAATCGTAATGAATGGCATGCTCATTGGCAAAAGCATATGGAAGCGCCTTTATGTGAACTTCCGACGATTCAATTTTGGAGGGCACGACTCTCTAGTGTGCTAACACCGAACTCCAGCGCTCTTTATTTGACGCCGTCCATGATGCAGGCGCCTCTGCACCTGAAACATAATCCACCTTTAAGACAACGCGGCGGAAGATCTCTTGCACTCAAAACGCTTAATAGTTTTTTGAAGCAGAGGAGCATGTGGTATCGAGGCGGGATCTCATCCCCCCTATCAGCACCAGATGCCTGCTCCCGATTATCTGTATATCTAAGTTATGGATGTCTCAGCATTAGGGAAGTAGTACAGGCAACTAACGAAGAACTGCTTCAAATGTCGCTAGATACCAGCAGAAGAAAGTCAGGTTTAACTGCTTTTATGAGTCGCTTGTATTGGCATTGTCATTTTATTCAAAAGCTCGAAAGCGAGCCTGAAATTGAGTGGCGAAATATGCACCGTGGATATGATGCATTACGCGAGAATGAATTCAATGACGATTACTTCAATGCATTGAAGGATGGTAAGACGGGTTGGCCTATGGTGGACGCCTGCGTTGTCATGCTACGTGAAACGGGATGGCTTAATTTTAGAATGCGCGCAATGCTGGTTTCAGTTGCAGCTTATCCACTTTGGTTGCACTGGAAACCAGTAGGAGATTGGTTAGCCACCCAATTTTTAGACTACGAACCCGGAATCCACTGGAGTCAACTACAAATGCAATCCGGCACGACCGGGATCAACGTGACACGTGTTTATAACCCGATCAAGCAAGCGCAAGATCATGATCAAAAAGGCTTTTTTGTTAGAAAATGGCTTCCTCACATGCGCCAAGTACCAGATACTTGGCTTTTTGAGCCTTGGAATATGCCTCAAGAAGTACAAAACAGTATTGGCATTGAGATTAGTAGAGATATCCCCCAACCAATAGTAGATCTTGCTATCGCCACAAAAGCATCTAAGGATCGCTTGCATGCTAGGCGTAACTTATCAGACGTTCGAGCCGGCAAAAAATCAGTGATTGATAAACATGCGTCTCGAGCAAAAATGACTGGCCGTAAGAGCTCTAAAGTAAAAACTACAGGGACAAGCCCGCAGCTTACCCTTGAGTTTTAGCCAATCTAGTCCAATAACCTAACCTAACCCTAGCGAAGCAAATATTTATTTCGGCGGCCTATGCATTGCACAGATTTTATTGCCAGCAGGATCTCTGAGCCAAGCAATATAGACAGTACCAGCGACCCCCTCTCGATAGCCAGGGTCACCTTCACAGGAAGAACCTCCATGAGCAACACCGATGGCATGGAATGCATCTACATCAGCGATAGTTTTGGCGCTAAAGCCGATTGTGCCGCCATTGGCATGAGTAGCTTCTTTACCATCGATAGGCTTAGTAATAGCAAAGACTCCGCCAGGACCGCGATAAAAGTATTTGTCATGACTAAAGCTCCCGGCTTTGATACCTAAAGCTCCTAAAGCGGCATCATAGAAGTCCCTTGAAACTTCTAAATCATTTGCGCCCAACATAATGTGACTAAACATGATTCTTCCTACTAAGTTAATTAAATAAAGAAATGTAACTCAAGACTCTATCGACTCTTCAGATGGATTGATAGATGCACGCGTGAGCGTATTACGAATAAATTGTTTTTCGTAATGTCGATTACGCCTTGATCTCTTGGCCAATGAGCGTTGATTCCTGCGCTTATCCGTAACAATGTTACTTAATTGACTGAGATCATCTAAGTCTCGTATCTGACTTGGTGAATTTCGGAGAGGCATCGCTAACGGATTCTGCTTTAGTAGTATTGGCATTAAGCTTGGTATAAGCGTTAATTAAATGAATTAACTCATATAAATGGATTTTATGCTCGCCGTGCCAGATTTTTAAAGCCTAAATTGTCGGAAAGACTAAAAAACAAGGTATTTAGGACTGTATTGAGGGTGGGGTCACTGATTCAGCACACTCTCCTATCAACACCTAAAATATCTAATGAACTTTTTTTATATAAGTGTCTTACTCCTAAACTTGGTGACTTCTTCGGTACAAGCAGCAGAAATTTATATTACCGACCCTGAGCACACCTTTGTTAGCTTTAGCTACAAGCATTTAGCTTACTCGATTCAAACTAGTCGTTTTGATAAGGTAAATGGAACTATTACACTCAACGATCAAATGGATGGGGGCACTATAGATATTGACATTGAGACTGGCTCAATTAGCACAGGCTCCGATACCTTTAATAAGCTACTTAGAGGCGAAGATTACTTTAATTCTGAAAAATTTCCTGTAGCCAAATTCACTTCTGATAAGGTTGTATTTAATAATCAGTCTATTACATCGATCTCAGGCGAACTGACCATCAAGGGCACTACTAAATCCATTAATGTTGAAGTAAGTAACTTTGCTTGTAGTCGCAACTTCATTACTTTGAAATATATGTGTGGCGCTAATGCAACCGCAAAGTTAAGTCGCTCAGAATTTGATCTAGGAAAATATGTGCCATTTGTTGGCGATGAGATCCGCTTAAATATAGTGATTGAAGCGTCAAGAGAATAGCCTTAATTACAATGGTATCGCCAATAGAGTCTGCAAGAAATAAGGTTTCATTTGAGCGACTAACCTAACACAACAATATAAAAATTAAAGCCCTCACCATTTTTGATGAGGGCTTTAATCAACCCAATAGGAGCTGGGCTTAGATTGAATTTCTCATGCCGTTCAAACCCGTTCAGAAAATATCAGCTTAAAAATGGTTTTCAATCAACATTTCTGACCGAGGAATAAAGCCAGGTTTAGGCCACGCTGGTTTAATACCCTTACCAATCACCAGCATTGCTGCAATCGCATAGTCTTTTGGCAAATGAATCAGCTCAGCCACCTTATCAAAATCAAAGCCTACCATTGGGCATGAGTCATAACCCATAGCCTTTGCAGACAACATCATCGTTTGAAGCATGATTCCTGCAGAGCGCATTGCCTCATCTCTTTGCAATTGCTCCTTACCCGAGTAAAAGGGATGAATCCAGGGCACCAAAATGTCTTGGGCCTCCTTGGGTGCATTAACCCAATATCGAGCAGGATCTTTATCCCAAGCCTTCGTATCTACAGTTACTACAAAAAGTAATGATCCGTCCGTAACCTGAGCTTGATCATGAGCAGCTTCCCGCAATTTGACTCTTAAAGCCTTGTCAGTGACATTAACTAAACGCCAGTGCTGAATGTTAAAAGATGATGGGGCCTGCATAGCAAGATCGAGCAATTGCTCAGTTTCTTGCTGGGTAAATTGATGTTTTGGATCAAAATTCTTGACTGCCCTACGTTCGCGAATTGCATCAAATGTATTCATTAACTTCCTCACTGAGATTTAAACCTTGATCATAAGCCAATATTTAAAAGACAAAACCCCCATCATTGCTGATGAGGGTTTGCTTTTCTGGTGGGCCCACCAGGACTTGAACCTGGGACCAAAGGATTCCGGTTTGTGTTAGTTTCCTAACTCCCTGGACTATGCCTTCACCGTATTCATTTCTGAACTTAGGTGGGTGCCGTCTAGTCTCTACACGTTCAAAGTAATTTCTTACTAAGCTTCGCTCGGCGTTAGCTTGGATATTTCTACCTTTAGCTTTCTCCGAATTTGACACCATCCCTTATGCAGTTTCCACGCATAAGGCACAACTTTCGCTATGAGTCCTCTGCTCTAACCAACTGAGCTATGGGCCCTAAAACTGTTTTTACTACACACCTTACTGCTGGTGTTTTTTACTTCAAAAACCACACTAAAACCGCATTTACTACACACCTCGGTTTTTGCTCTGGTGTGTAAGCGGTGTGTAGTGAATTTATACCGCCTAATTCACCACTAACCTCTTGAATCTATTAAGGTCTTAACTACAAGACCCCTAGGGCTTCTTTCTTATGAGTCCTCTGCTCTAACCAACTGAGCTATAGGCCCGTTAGTCTTTGGTTCAATCTTCTTCGAGGAAGGTCTTGAGCTTATCGCTGCGGCTTGGATGACGCATTTTTCTCAAAGCCTTTGCTTCAATCTGACGAATACGCTCACGGGTAACGTCAAATTGCTTACCTACTTCTTCAAGAGTATGGTCTGTACTCATCTCAACACCAAAGCGCATACGCAATACTTTTGCTTCACGTGGTGTTAATGAATCCAGAACGTCTTTCACCACATCGCGCATCGAATCATGCAATGCTGCTTCAGCTGGAGCCAAGGTGTTGCCGTCTTCAATGAAGTCGCCCAAATGAGAATCTTCATCGTCACCAATTGGTGTTTCCATAGAGATTGGCTCTTTAGCAATCTTCATGATCTTACGAATCTTGTCTTCAGGAATCTCCATCTTCAGCGCTAGGGTTGCAGCATCTGGCTCATGACCAGTTTCTTGTAAGATCTGGCGGCTGATACGGTTCATCTTGTTGATGGTTTCAATCATATGAACTGGGATACGGATCGTACGTGCTTGGTCAGCAATAGAACGGGTAATCGCTTGGCGAATCCACCAGGTTGCATAAGTAGAGAACTTATAACCACGACGGTATTCAAACTTATCTACCGCCTTCATCAAACCGATGTTGCCTTCTTGAATCAAATCCAAGAATTGCAAGCCACGGTTAGTGTATTTCTTAGCTATGGAGATTACTAAACGTAAGTTGGCTACAGTCATCTCACGCTTCGCTTCACGAGCACGCTTCTCACCCGCGATCATCTGCTTGTTGACTTCTTTCAACTCAGGAAGTGGAATAACGACATTCTTCTGAATATCAATCAACTTCTGTTGTAACTCTTGAATCGCTGGAACGTTACGTTGCAAGAGTGCGCTATAAGGCTTGTTCTCTTTGAGCAACTTGTCAGTCCATGTCAAATTCATAGACATCTTAGGGAAATCTTTTAATACTTCACCACGATTGACGCCAACTTTGTCTACTAACAGACTAACGATACCGCGCTCAAGTTTCCAAACTTGGTCTACTTGTGAACGCATGGTATCGCATAACTTCTCAACACTCTTTGCGGTTAAGCGGAAGCCAAGCAACTCCGCACGAATCGTATCTTGCGCTTTGACGTATGCAGGACAGTTATAGCCCTCTTTATCGAAGGCACGACGCATCTTTTCAGCTTGCGTGCGAACAATCGCAAACTTCTCTAAAGAAATCTGCCTCAACTCTTCTAATTGCTTAGCGTTAGCTGTTGCAGCACCACCGCCACCGCCGCCGCTTTCATCTTCTTCGCCCTCTTCGCCCTCTTCAGCATCAGGATCAATTTCTGGCTCTTCAGGTCCAAGCTTAATGTCTTCTGCGTTTGGATCAACCAAGCCATCAACAAATTGGTCAATCTCCATTTCGCCACTAGCGATCTTGTCAACGTTGCTCAGAATCTCAGTAATCGTTACAGGGCAAGCAGCCAAAGCCATCACCATGTCTTTAAGGCCAGCTTCGATTTTCTTCGCAATGACGATCTCGCCTTCGCGAGTTAACAAGTCGACCGTACCCATCTCACGCATATACATACGGACTGGGTCAGTTGTACGACCGAACTCTGAATCCACCGTTGAGAGCGCTGCTTCGGCCTCTTCCTCAGCTTCTTCTTCAGAAGCTGCAGCTGCGGTGTTATCTGAGAGGATTAAGGTTTCGGCATCAGGCGCTTGTTCGTAAACAGTAATACCAATATCATTTAACAAGCTAATCAAAGTTTCTAATGCATCAGCATCAGACAACTCATCAGACATCACGTCATTCATTTCGCCATGGGTTAAATAGCCTTTGGACATGCCCATCTTGATCAAAGTCTTCAAGCGAGCACGACGTAATTCTTGTTGCTCTTCGGTACCTAACTGCTGTGCTGCGAATTCTTTTAAGAGGGCTTTTTCTTTTGCTTTACGCTCGCGAGCTTTTTGACGATCAGTCAACACTGGCTCAGCACCTTCCGCGGGAGCATCAGCCTTAGCTTTGCGGCCACGCTTTTTCTCTTGTTCAACTACCGCAACAACTTCAGCAGCTTTTCCTTTTTTACCTTTGGGCTCTTTTGTATCTTTTACTTCTTCAGCCTTAGTTGCAACTGCTTTACCTTTTTTAGCTGGCTCCACTTTGACTTCTGCTTTAGATGCCTTCGTAGGTGCAGCAGCCTTCACTGGTTTAGCCGGTGCTTTCGCTGGCTTGGCAGCAGCCTTTACTGGTTTAGCCGGGGCTTTAGCAACTGTTTTTGCTTTTGGCGCAGGTTTAGCAGCAGCCTTTACTGGCTTGGCAGGTACTTTTGATTTTGGAGCTGGTTTGGCTGGAGCCTTAGCAACTACCTTAGCTTTAGGAGCTGGTTTTGCTGTGGCCTTCACTGGCTTAGCTGGTGCTTTTGCTTTTGGCGCAGGTTTTGCTGGAGCCTTGGCTACAGTTTTACTTTTTGGAGCCGGTTTTGCTGTGGCCTTCACTGGCTTAGCTGGTGCTTTTGCTTTTGCTTTTGCTTTTGCTTTTGCTTTTGGCGCAGGTTTTGCTGGAGCCTTGGCTACAGTTTTACTTTTTGGATCTGGTTTAGCTGGTTTTTTGGTCTTGGTATTAGGCATTTATTAGCACTTACTCACATTACTACTGTTGTTGATCTCGACTGATTAAGCACAGCCCCGTAACTCACTTGTCCACTTACCCCAAACTTCATAAAAATAAAGCGCAAGTGGCTGAATTAATTCGTTTTTTTCTTGGGAACAGAGGATTATAGTCGATTGCGACTTTTTTAGCCTCTGATTACCTAAAAATATGGTGTATTTATCGATAATTTCTAGGGGTGTTTCAGAAAATTCCTAGGAGAATTTCAGCTTTTCGCCCAATTCCCGATAACGGGCCTTATCTTGGTCGCTAGCCGTACTGCCAGCAATCTTTTGGGCAATTTCTGTCATTTCTTGCTTTAGATTGACCAATTCCAGCTTCTTGAAAGTGCCATCTAAATCAGCGGCCGCTCCCTCGAGTTCAAGGTCTGATCCCATAACGCGTTTTCTAAGGACTTCATACATTGGCGCCAAATCACTCCGAGACAGTTGGTCTTGAAACATTGCAAATGCCCCTGCACCTACAGAACCAGGCTTTCCATTCTCTCCGGGAATCAATTCCACTTGATCGCATTGCGACAAAAGATCTTTCATTAATGCGAATGCATTAGCTGATCGTTGTTCGGCAGCCTTTAATGCGAGTGCACGTTTATTAATATCCAGTGCCTTACCTAAATGCGGAAACTGAATGAGGACTCTGAGCATTTGCTCGGCTAAATCAGTTGGTGCTTTTGGCGGCTCAATGTTTTGCGTAGCAACTCTTTTTGCAGAACCTTTAGATGCTTGCCATGGTGCGCCCTGTCTATTGCCATTATTAGAATAGCCAACTTGATTTGGTTGATTATTTTGATAATTTTGTTGTCTTGTTTGAGTGGATTGATAAGCCGTCGGCTGCACAGGCACTACCGTTAAACCGCAGAAAGACTCTAACTCTGCAGGAGTAGTGTTCGTACGAATCGCTAACTCACGTAGGATTTGGGTTCGCAAAGCAATAGGTGGCATCGACAGCAATAGCGGCTTGGCTGCATGATGCGTATGAGCCCTGCCTTCTGGGGTAGTTAAATCATGGCCTTCACTGGCAATCTTAAAGAAGAAGCTTGAAATCGACATTGCTTCTTTAATTGACTTCTCAAACGCAGGTGCCCCATAAGCGCGTACATAACTATCGGGATCATGCTCTGTTGGTAAGAATAAGAAACGAATTTCTTTATCGTCAGACATGAGTGGCAAGCAGGCTTCCAGCGCACGCTGTGCAGCACGTTGACCTGCAGAGTCACCATCAAATGAGAAAACGACTTTATCTGTTTGACGTAGCAGCATGCGCACATGGTTTGCAGTACATGCGGTACCCAA
Source organism: Polynucleobacter wuianus (assembly GCF_001659725.1). Taxonomy (NCBI): domain Bacteria; kingdom Pseudomonadati; phylum Pseudomonadota; class Betaproteobacteria; order Burkholderiales; family Burkholderiaceae; genus Polynucleobacter; species Polynucleobacter wuianus. Next base: position 1,832,401 of record NZ_CP015922.1, read on the forward strand.
TGTCGCAACAGCATTAGGGAAACCCAATTGCGCAAGAGCAACTACATCCATATAGCCTTCGCACACCAAAACATATTCTTGGGCGCGAATAGCTTGTCTTGCCTCAAATAAACCGTAGAGCGTATTACCTTTAGAGAAGAGTGGTGTCTCTGGAGAATTTAAATATTTTGGCTCACCTTGATCGAGAATGCGTCCGCCAAAACCAATCGTTTGACCCTTAGGATTGCGAATTGGGAACATCACGCGATCACGGAAGCGATCGTAGCGTTTCACAGGGGCACCTTCAGTCTGCTCCCCCTGAATAACTAAGCCACCCTCTACTAAGGTCTTTGCCACTTCATCATTGGTATAAGGCCCAAATACCGCCTCAAGACCCTGCCAACCATCTGGGGCATAACCGAGTGCATAACGTTTGGCAATTTCACCAGTAAGACCACGGCCTTTTAAATATTCAACTGCGCGCGTGTTGCCCTTAAGTTGCTGGCGATACCAATCTGCCGCAGAACTCATCACTTCGCTAAGTGCCATTGCTTGCTGCTGTCGTGCGACATCATTAGCGGTGCGTTCTTCGCGCGGCACATCTAAGCCTGCAGAGCGCGCAAGCTCCTCAATCGCATCGACGTAACCGAGACCCGAATATTCCATCATGAAGCTGATCGCAGAACCATGTGCACCGCAACCAAAGCAGTGATAGAACTGCTTCGTTGGAGAAACAGAAAACGATGGGGACTTCTCTGAGTGAAAGGGGCACAAACCTTGATAGTTTGCACCTGCCTTTTTAAGCTTTACGTGCTGCCCAACCACATCAACGATGTCGACCCGATTTAAAAGATCAGCAATGAAGGATTGTGGAATGAGCGCCATAAGGCTAAGAGTATGAGCTGAGTTCTCTTATTTTGCGAGTGCTGCTTTTACTAAACCAGATACCTTGCCCATATCTGCTTTGCCAGCCAATTGACCTTTGAGTACGCCAATCACTTTACCCATATCTTGTGGGCCTGTAGCGCCAGTTGATGTTACTGCGGCAGCGACTGCAGCCTCAACCTCAGCATCAGACATTTGTGCCGGTAGATATGCTTGCAATATCACCATTTCAGCAGACTCGACAGCAACCAAATCATCACGCCCTGCTTTTTCAAATTGAGAGATTGAGTCCTTACGCTGCTTAATCATTTTTTCGATAGTAGAAATAATGGCTGCGTCATCAAGCACGATACGGTCATCAACTTCACGCTGTTTGATTGCGGCCAACAAAAGACGAATAGCGCCAAGACGTGCAGTCTCCTTAGCACGCATTGCGTTTTTCATATCTTCGGTAATTTGATCTTTCATACTCATGATGTCGTTCTCAGTGTTAGATAGTGATTGATTACTGGCGATTAAAAAGCAAAAACCCGCTGCGTTTCACCGTCAGCGGGTTTCAAAGCTTCTCGGTGAAGAGAGCTTTTAAATTCGATTAGTAAAGCTTCTTAGGCAACATTTGGCTGCGAATACGCTTGTAATGGCGTTTTGCAGCAGCAGCCTTTTTACGCTTACGTTCAGCTGTTGGCTTCTCGTAAAACTCGCGGGCACGCAAGTCTGTCAAAAGACCATTTTTTTCAATGGTGCGCTTGAAACGGCGCAATGCCACTTCAAATGGTTCGTTTTCGCGGAGGCGGACTGTAGTCATACTTATTTAACTCGTATATGCTCGATAAATATCGAAAAATTAACTGAATTGCGATTCTAGCACGGCTAAGCAAAAAAATGATTGTTTTAGGAATAGAAACTTCTTGTGACGAAACTGGGGTGGCTTTATACAACACAGCCCCTTGGGAAGAGGGAAAACCTGCATTCCAGGGCATTCTAGGCCAGGGTTTGCACTCTCAGATCGCCATGCACCGAGATTATGGGGGTGTAGTTCCAGAGCTCGCCTCAAGAGACCATGTTCGCCGTGTTTTACCCCTTTTAGACCAATCTTTAGCCCAATCTGGCCTGAAATTAGCAGATATTGATGCTGTAGCCTTTACCCAAGGGCCTGGTCTAGCCGGCGCTCTATTGGTCGGTAGCGCTTTTGCTAAATCCCTCGCTCAAGGCCTGAATTTACCGTCCATTGGGGTTCATCACCTCGAAGGTCACCTACTTTCTCCGCTTTTAGGCCAAACGGCACCACAATTTCCCTTTATTGCCCTCCTTGTCTCAGGCGGCCACACCCAGCTCATGAAAGTCTCTGGTATTGGCCAATATGAACTTTTGGGCGAATCCTTGGATGACGCTGCTGGCGAAGCCTTCGACAAGACAGCCAAATTATTGGGCCTCGATTACCCCGGCGGCGCTGCAATTTCTAAATTGGCAGAACAGGGTCATGTCGGAATTTTTGATCTACCCAAGCCGATGCTGCATTCAGGTGATTTGGATTTTTCTTTCTCGGGATTAAAGACAGCAGTTCTCAATCAAGTCAAAAAGTTTGAAGAGAAAAATATTTCCAACCCTGCTGAGGTAACGCAGTTTCATGCAGACCTCGCAAGAAGTTTTGTAGACGCCATTGTTGCAGTCTTAGTCAGCAAGTCCGAGAAAGCGCTCAAGCAAACTGGCTACAAACATCTAGTACTTGCTGGTGGCGTAGGGGCGAACTTGCAATTACGCAATGCTCTGAATGACAAGGCAAAAAAAAATGGCTTTGAAGTGCACTACCCACCACTGGAGTTATGTACTGATAACGGGGTGATGATTGCTTTTGCAGGTGCGCTACGTATGCTTGCCAAAAATAATGGCTCCACAACTTCTGGAGCCTTTGATATCAAACCCCGTTGGGATTTGCAAAGCGATAACTTAGTTTAGTTTGCTTTATTTCTTGTGGCTGATGCGTGCAAATGCGCTGTGGTTGTGAATAGACTCGAAGTTCTCTGCCTCAACCACAAAGGATCGAATGCGCTGATCAGCCTTAAGATTACCAGCGACATCACGCACTAAATCTTCTACAAATTTTGGATTGCTATAAGAATGCTCAGTGACCCACTTCTCATCAGGACGCTTGAGCAATCCCCAAAGCTCACTGGAAGCCTCGCTCTCAGCGGCGGCTACTAAATCTTCTACAGTCATTTGAGTTTTAGAATCAAGCGCTACTGTCATCGTGACATGGGAACGTTGATTGTGTGCACCAAACTCAGAGATCTCTTTTGAGCAAGGACACAAACTCATCACAGGTACTTGCGCACGTAAGCCCAATTCAACATCAGTATTACCAGCGGTGTTTTGTTTGGCAGTAGCCATCCAAGTCACTTCGTAATCCATTAGGCTTTCAACACCAGAAACTGGCGCTGCTTTTTTCACAAAGTGTGTGTAAGTAAATTGCACATGACCTTCCTTAGCATCAAGCAAAGGCAACATCTCTTGAACAAGCGCTACTACGGTAGTGCTATCGACCGCATGCTCTTGCTTTTGTAACAAGGCCATGAAACGCGACATATGCGTACCTTTGACATGAGCTGGCAATGCCACATCCATCTCAAAAGTACCAACCGATGGAAAGTTTCCAGTTGCACTTCGAATTGTCAATGGGTGACGTACGCCACGAATGCCGACTTGCTCAATGGGCAATGCGCGCTCGTCCAAAGTGGACTGCACGTCAGGCATTGCACTGGCTTTGAGAAAGGCTGGGTTCATGTCATTCATGACGCTATTTTCAAGCAAAACGATCTTATTTGCCTGAAATCACCGAATTTGCCATTAATAACGCAGGAAAACGCCTTTTAATGGAGTTTGTAATGCCCTCTACATCTAGGCCACACTTGGTCATTAGCAGTTGATAGTCGCCATGCTCAATAAATTCATCAGGAAGACCTAACTGCAATAGGGGCTTGTTAATACCAAGACTGGAGAGCGCTTCAAGACATGCGCTTCCAGCGCCACCAACAATCGCGCCATCTTCAATCGTTACAAAATAGTCGTGATTCTCAGCCAAGAATTTGATGAGATCAATATCGAGTGGTTTTACAAAACGCATATTGGCAACTGTTGCATTAATGCCTTCAGCGACTTCTAGCACTGGATACAGCAAAGTACCAAATGCCAAGATTGCTACACGCTGTCCAAGGGATGCATTCGATTTACGACGAATCTCACCCCTACCCAATGGCAATGTACGCAACTCAGCAGATGGAATAGCGCCAACACCAGAACCACGTGGATAACGCACGGCACTTGGATGCGGCTGATGGAATGCAGTTGTTAATAAATCACGGCACTCTGCTTCGTCTGCTGGTGTCATCACCAACATATTCGGAATACAACGTAAGAATGGGATGTCATAGGCGCCAGCATGGGTTGCTCCATCCGCACCTACTAGGCCAGCACGATCGAGCGCGAACAATACAGGCAAGTCTTGTAAAGCAACGTCATGAATCAATTGATCGTAAGCGCGTTGCAAGAATGTGGAATAGATTGCAACAACTGGCTTCATTCCTTCGCATGCCATACCCGCCGCAAAAGTCACTGCATGTTGTTCGGCAATACCGACGTCATAATAGCGTTTAGGGAAATTCTTTTCAAATTCAACCAGGCCAGAACCCTCACGCATAGCTGGAGTAATGCCAACCAACAACGGATCAGCGTGTGCCATATCGCAGAGCCATTCACCAAATACTTGAGTAAAGGTTTTCTTGCTGGCGACTGACTTCTTGACACCCTCTTCCGGATTAAATTTACTGGGTCCGTGATACAGAACAGGATCAGCCTCAGCCAACTCATAGCCTTGACCTTTTTTAGTTACAACATGTAAGAACTGTGGGCCGCGCCCTTCAAGCGCCAAACGTTTTACGTTCTGCAACATTGGAATTAAGGCATCTAAGTCGTGGCCATCTATAGGGCCAAAGTAGTTAAACCCAAATTCTTGGAAGATGGTTGATGGTGAGACCATACCCTTGGCATGATCCTCTAGGCGTTTAGCAAACTCACGCAACGGTGGCGCAATCGACAGAACACTATCAATACCTTTTTTAGTTGCAGAGTAAATATTGCCGCTGAGCAATCTCGCTAGATGGCGATTGAGTGCGCCCACCGCTGGAGAGATCGACATATCGTTGTCATTGAGAATCACCACGAGGGGCAGGTCGTCATAGACGCCAGCGTTATTCATCGCCTCAAAGGCCATGCCGCCGGTCATGGCACTGTCGCCAATCACTGCAACCGCTACCTGACGTTCGCCCTTGGTTTGAAATGCGCGTGCCATACCCATCGCTGCAGAAATGCTGGTCGATGAATGGCCCGTACCAAACGCATCGAATTCGCTTTCAGTGCGATGTGGAAACCCTGATAAGCCCTTGAACTGACGTAGAGTACTCATGCGCTCACGGCGACCAGTCAAAATTTTGTGCGGGTAGCTTTGATGGCCCACATCCCACACGATGCGATCACGCGGGGTATCAAATACGTAATGCAAAGCAATCGATAACTCTACTGTGCCCAAGTTGGAAGACAAATGCCCACCCGTCTTCGAGACAGAGTCCAAAACAAACTGGCGCAACTCATCCGCCAGAGCAGGCAACTCTTCGCGAGAAAGTTTTTTCAGATCATCAGGAGAATTAATAGAATATAAAGTCATTGCATCTAATTTGTGTCATTTGGCTCTATTGACAACCAACAGAGCCAAATCTTTTAAGGCTTGCGCTTTTTCACCAAAACCATCAAGGCTACTGATAGCGGTTTCTTGCAATTCTTTAGCCTGTTTCTGTGCATAGTCTAAACCCATCAAGGTGACATAGGTTGGCTTGTCATTGGCAGCATCCTTACCAGCGGTTTTTCCAAGGGTTTGACTATCGGCTGTGGCGTCAAGTACATCATCCACAATCTGAAATGCTAAGCCCAGGGCTTTGGCGTATTTTTGCAATTGTTCTAATTGACTTGCATTGAGATTGGCAGCGATTCCACCCAATTCAACTGCGCAAGCTAACAAAGCGCCCGTCTTCATCGCGTGCATTTGTTGCAAACCCGAAAGATCCAACTTCTTACCAATGCTTTCTAAGTCAATGGCTTGGCCACCAGCCATGCCACGCGAGCCAGAGGCTGCTGCTAAAGCGCTAATCATGCGCAATTTACTGTTAGCGTCACCGTTTGCATTAGCCAAAATTTCAAAGGCACGTGTTTGCAAGGCATCGCCAACCAATAATGCAGTAGCCTCATCAAAAGCTTTATGAACAGTTGGTCTACCACGACGCAAATCATCATCGTCCATGCAAGGCAAATCATCATGTACTAAGGAATACGCATGAATACATTCGATCGCTACTGCAGCCGCATCTAATGCTTCAGTATTTTCTTTGCCATCACCAAGTTGACCGGCTGCATAAACCAACAGCGGACGAATGCGTTTACCCCCACCTTGCGCTGCATAACGCATCGCTTCGTGCAAACGATGCGGCGTCGTTTGCGCAGAATCAAGCAAACGATCTAAAGCAGATTCGGTGCGCCCAGAGTGAGCAGCAATCCAATCTTGAAATTGCAAAGTAGCGCTCAATTAAGCCTCGAATACGCGCACTTGCTGCTCTACTTGTGCAAGCACTCCTTGACAATGTTTGAGTAAAGCGGCGCCACGTTGATAAGCCAGCAAGGTCTCTTCTAAGGAAAATTTGCCAGACTCCATGTCAGAAATGAGCTTTTCAAGCTCTTTCACCGCTTGCTCATAGCGAAGATCTGGGTCGATTTGGACCTCAAGGCCTAGTTTTTGACTTTCTGACTTCTTGGCTGGCATAAGCGGTTTCCTTTGTAATTCCCACACGGATAGCCCTACATATTAAAGCGAGAAACCCCTTGGATGGTTATAATCCATCCCTTCCTTTCCAATATCGATCCGTCGATGGTTGGATTGGTTATTCCGCTTAGCTTCGGCTGACGTTTTCGGGGGTGGGGAGAATGACTAATCTGGCTACCGCGCAGAAGCTTGCGCCGTCCAATCTACAACTGCCGGTTTCGGCATATTTTGACGCTGACTTGTATCGGCGGGAAATTGAACTGCTTTTTAAGCAGGGGCCTGGCTATGTTGGCCACGAACTCATGGTGCCTGAAATTGGCTCGTATCAAACATTAAGCGCAGAAAACGAAGGTCGCATCCTCGTTCACAATCACGAGGGTGTTGAACTCTTATCCAACGTTTGCCGTCATCGTCAAGCATTGATGCTCAACGGCAAAGGTAAAGCTGACAATATTGTTTGCCCATTGCATCGCTGGACTTATGACTTAAGCGGCAATTTATTAGGCGCACCGCATTTTGAAGATAAGCCTTGCTTAAATCTTGGCAAGTCGCCCCTACAAAATTGGCAAGGCCTATTGTTCGAAGGTCCACGTGATGTACGTAATGATCTTGCCAAACTCGGCGTTGCTGACGACCTTAAATTTGATGGTTACCTACTTGACCATGTTGAAGTTCATGATTGCAACTACAACTGGAAAACTTTTATTGAGGTCTATCTTGAGGACTACCATGTTGTCCCATTTCATCCTGGCTTAGGTAAGTTTGTTTCTTGCGAAGATTTGCAATGGGAATTCGGTGATTGGCATAGCGTCCAAACCGTCGGCATTCATAAAGATCTACAGAAACCAGGCTCTCCAACTTATAAAAATTGGCATGAGGCAGTGCTGCGACAATATGGCGGCAAAGCCCCACGCCATGGAGCTATCTGGCTCACTTACTATCCCAATGTGATGGTAGAGTGGTATCCAGGTGTTCTCTGCGTATCCACCTTGCATCCTATGGGTATCAACAAGACTCGCAATATCGTTGAGTTCTACTACCCTGAAGAAATTGCTCTATTCGAGCGTGAGTTTGTAGAAGCTGAGCGCGCCGCCTATATGGAAACCTGCATCGAGGATGATGAAATCGCCGAACGTATGGATCAAGGTAGAGCCGCACTTCTTGCCCGTGGCGTTAACGAAGTTGGCCCCTATCAAAGCCCGATGGAAGACGGTATGCAGCATTTTCATGAATGGTACCGTCGTGCAATGAACTTTCAAGGCGCATAATCTAGACAGTAGCTTTAATAAACCCTTCGCCACCACAACATAGGAAGCATCATGACTCCTCTAATTACCGCAAACCAGTTAGAAGAAATCATTAATAGTGGCGAAAATGTTTTGCTCTGTGATTGCCGCTTTGATTTAGTCGATCCCCTTGCCGGCAAAAAAGCTTACGAAGAAAGCCATATTCCTGGAGCAATTTATGTTGACCTTGATCATGACATGTCGAGCAGCAAAACTGGCACAAATGGCAGACATCCCCTACCTACTCCGCAAGCTTGGGCAAAAACCAAAACCCGCCTTGGCATTAGCCCAAATACTTTAGTTGTTGCCTATGACAAACAAGGTTCAGTCTATGCAAGTCGCCTCTGGTGGATGCTCAAGGCCACTGGTCATGCCAATGTTCAGGTTCTAGATGGCGGACTCGATGCCTGGAATGGCCCGATGAGCACAGTGCCACGCCAACCTACCCCAACACTACAAGCAATTGAGCCTAGGCCTTATGTTGGCTTAGTTTTGGTTGATGAAGTTGTGAGCAATCTACAAACAAAGAAAAATACCGTTCTTGATGCCCGCGCTAATGATCGCTTTCAGGGTCAGAATGAAACCTTAGACCCGATTGGCGGACATATACCTGGCGCAATTAACCGATTCTTTAAAGGCAATCTATCTGCCACAGCATTCAAACCTGCCGAACAACTCTTTAAAGATTTTGTTGAATTACTAGGCCCCATCAAACCAGCCGAAGTGATTCATCAATGTGGATCCGGCGTTACCGCTTGTCACAACTTACTCGCAATGGAGATTGCTGGGCTAAAAGGTTCTCGCCTATATGCAGGCAGTTGGAGCGAATGGTGTGCAGACTCTAGCAGACCTATTGAAACTTAATATAAGTTTTAAAGGTTAGCTCTTAATTAATGCAGTAGGGATAGCAGGATCACGAACCCTACACCGCAAGCAATCAATACTGTTTGACGTAGTGACTCAGCCCAGTGTGGGCGACGATGCATTTGCGGAATCAAATCGCTAACTGCAATGTAAATAAAGCTGCTTGAAGCAATCACGAGCAAGTAAGGCATTGCCGCATGCGCACGCTCTAAGAAGAAATACGCCAGCACCCCGCCAACCACAGCAGACAAGCCGCAGATAAAGTTATAGAGCAATGCGCGAGTGCGGGAGAAGCCCGCATTGAGTAGAACGATAAAGTCGCCAATCTCTTGTGGAATCTCGTGGGCAATGATGGCAATCGCAGTAAAGATACCAACCTGGTAGTCCGCCATAAAAGCGGCAGCAATCAAAATACCATCGACAAAGTTATGAATGCCATCGCCAACCAAAATCATCCAGCCACTACGGCCAGCATTCTCTGCATCGTGCCCATCATGATGGTGATGACCATCGCCCTCATGATGATGATCGTGACGTAATAAGGCAATTTTCTCTAATAAGAAAAATCCCAATAGCCCAGCTAATAAAGTTGCAAATAAGAACTGGGGATTAGTGCCCGGAATATTGAATGCCTCGGGCAATGAGTGCAACAAGGCAGTAGCCAGCAGAATACCCACTGACAAACTCACCATGTTGTTCACCATCTTAGATAACAGCGCCAACGAACAACTGGCGGCAACTAACACGCTTGCAGTACCCGCTAACGCCGTGACTAAGAGGATGCTTTGTAAAACCGTCATGAAGAATTACGCTACGCCCATTTTCTTGAACCAAGCGATGCACTTTTCCCAGCCATCTTTAGCAGGACTTTCGCGATAGCTTGCGCGATAATCTGCATGAAAAGCGTGTGGCGCATCTGGATAAACTTCAATCAAGGATGCTTTGGCTGCAGGGTTTTTTGGAGCTGCTTGCGCAAGGGCTGCGCGCATTTGATCCACGCTCTCCAACGAGATCCCAGTATCAGCACCACCATATAGGCCGAGTACTGGCGCCTTCAAATCAGCTGCAAGGTCGACTGGATGACGTGGACTGTTTTCCGTTTTTTCGCCAATGACTCGACCGTACCAAGCCACACCGGCTTTTACTTGCGGCAAAGTGGCAGACAACCAAGTAATGCGACCGCCCCAGCAAAAACCAGTAACACCAACACGCTTAAGATCGCCACCATTTTTTCCGGCCCAGACCAAAGCTCCTTGCAAATCATTTAAGACTTGAGCATCGGGAGTCTTAGCAACGATGTTTGACTGAATCTCAGCAATAGTGCCGTAAGTATTGGGGTCACCTGCACGAGTAAAGAACTCAGGAGCAATCGCGAGATAACCTAATTTTGCAAAACGTCGTGTGACATCAGCAATGTATTCATGTACGCCGAAGATTTCACTCACAACGATGATGATTGGCAAATTGCCTTTTACCTTTTCGGGTCGTGATACATAGGCTGGCAGCTGAAAGCTGCCAATCGGAATCATTTGCTCACTCGCTTGTATGCCTTTGAAATCCGTCTCAATGGCTGTAGCCAATACCGGATCAGAAGCTGCGACAAAGCCAACGCCCATAGTTGTTACCACAGTTACGTTAGCAACTGAGGTTTTCATAAAGTTTCTTCTGCTGTTTTGTATCTGATTGCTCATGATGCTTGTCTCCCTGCTAATTTCTAGTGTGCTTCTTCCCAATTATCGCCAATCCCAATACTGACAACCAAAGGTACCTTCAATTGAGCCACATTGCACATCAAATTAGGCAACTTTGCTTGCAATAGGTCGATTTCATTAAAAGGAACATCAAATACCAATTCGTCATGCACCTGCAATAGGAGCTTGGTCTTGAGTTGCTCCTTTTCGAGCCAATCTTCAACGGCAATCATTGCCAATTTAATTAGGTCGGCAGCAGTTCCTTGCATTGGCGCATTAATAGCAGCACGCTCAGCACCCTGACGACGCGGTCCATTTGAACCCTTAATTTCAGGTAACCAGAGGCGCCTACCAAAAACGGTTTCCACGTAGCCATTTTCTCTAGCCTCCAAACGTGTGCGCTCCATATATTGCGCAACGCCTGGGTAACGATCGAAATATTTCGCAATATAGTTTTGCGCAGCAGAACGTTCAATGCCCAAGTTGCCCGCTAAACCAAAGGCACTCATGCCATAAATGAGGCCAAAGTTAATGACCTTGGCATATCGACGTTGTTCTGAATTGACATCCTCTAATGGGATACCAAAAATCTCTGCAGCGGTTGCTTGGTGAACATCCTTGCCATCTCTAAATGCGGCAAGAAGATTTTCATCCTCAGCAATGTGCGCCATGATACGTAGCTCAATTTGCGAATAGTCGGCAGATAACAACTTGCAACCATCTGCTGGAACAAATGCTTCCCGGATACGACGACCTTCTTCTGTGCGCACGGGAATATTTTGTAAGTTCGGGTCACTCGATGCCAAGCGGCCAGTGACTGCGGTTGCTTGCGAGAAGTTGGTATGCACGCGACCTGTTTTGGGGTCAGCCATTCGGGGAAGCTTCTCTATATAGGTTGACATCAGCTTAGCCAAGCTACGGTAATCCAAGATGCGTGCTGGCAATGGATAGTCCTCAGCCAATTTTTGCAAAACCTCTTCATCCGTTGAAGGCGCGCCCGATGGCGTTTTCTTAATGACGGGCAACTCGAGTTGGACAAAAAGAATTTCAGCTATTTGTTTGGGTGATTGAATGTTGAATGGCTGTCCTGCCAGTTGATGAATCTCGCCTTCAAGCTCTAAAAGACGCTTGCCAACCTGCTGCCCCTGTTTAGCCAATAAAACTGAATCAATCCGAATGCCATTACGTTCCATGATTCCCAATACGCGCATCGCCGGTATTTCAATCTTTTCATAGACATAGAGCAAGCCTGGACTCTCTTGGATTTGTGGCCAAAGCTCCAGTTGCAGGCGCAAAGTAATGTCAGCATCCTCAGCTGCATAGTCCGTAGCGATCTTGAGATCCACCTGATCAAAACCGATTTGGTGAACACCTTTGCCGCACACCTCTTCGTATCGAATGGTCTTCATGCCCAAATGGCGCTCGGCCAAACTGTCCATATTGTGCGGAAGATGTGACTCCAAAACGTAGGACTCAAGCAAGGTATCAAATGCAACACCGCCTAGAGTAATTCCATAGTTAGCGAAAATATGGGCGTCGTACTTTAAGTTTTGCCCAACCTTTAAACGACTTGTGCTTTCTAGCCAAGGTTTTAATTTTGCAAGTACAGCATCACGATTGAGTTGTACTTCGCCATTACGATGCGCTACTGGAATGTAGCAAGCTTCGCCTGGTTTTACTGACAGTGAGATGCCAACCAGTTCAGCAGCCAATGCATCTAAGCTAGTTGTTTCTGTATCAACTGCAGTCAGCTGCGCAGCCTCAATCTTTTTAAACCACTTTTCTAAAGCAGTTTCATCTGTTACGCACTCGTAGTTGCGCTCAATCGCACCTTGTAGATCAGTTGTATCTTGTGACAGTACTTTAGTCGGAGCACTGGCAATAACGCGTGATTTTTTAGGGTCGCTTTCTTCTGAACTACTAGTGATTGGGCTACCAGCCAGATCAAAGCTAGGTGCTTCGGAGGCTATATCTGCTGGGCTTATCAGCTGTTTTTCCACATCGCGCAACCAGGTCTTAAAGGCATAACGCTCAAATAACTCCCTTAGCAAAGCAGCATCTTCAGACTTAGCATGTAAATCATCTAAGCCAGGCAAATGGGGCGATAAATCACAATCCGTTTTTACGGTGATCAGTTGACGAGCTTGCGGCAACCAATCTAAAGTTGCGCGAAGATTTTCTCCAACAACACCTTTCACTTGATCTGCATTAGCCATCAAGTTATCAAGATTTCCAAACTCTGCTAACCACTTGTTAGCAGTTTTGGGTCCCGCCTTAGGAACACCAGGTACGTTATCCACGGCATCACCGATGATAGATAAATAATCGACGATGAGTTCAGGGGGCACGCCAAATTTTTCTTTTACACCCTCAATATCCAACCTCTCATTTGTCATCGTGTTGATGAGCGTGACCGAAGAATTGACTAACTGCGCTAGATCTTTATCGCCAGTGGAGATAATCGTTTCCCAACCCGCTTGAGTAGCTTGACACGCGAGAGTGCCGATCACATCATCGGCCTCCACTCCTGAGATCATTAAGACCGGCCAACCCAAAGCTTTAACCATCATGTGTATGGGCTCGATTTGTTTGACCAGATCCTCTGGCATAGGGGAGCGGTGAGCCTTGTACTCGGAGTACATTTCATCCCGAAAAGTCTTGCCCTTGGCATCAAAAACGCAGGCAATATGGTCTGCCTTGAGCTCGGATCTAGCTCGGCGCATCATATTCACCATGCCATATATGGCGCCAGTAGGCTCTCCAGCCCCATTTCTGAGGTCTGGCATGGCATGAAAGGCGCGATAGAGGTAGCTAGAGCCGTCTACCAACAAGAGTCTATGTTTAGTCATACCGCAATCGTACAATCTAGTTATGAATTGCCTACAGGTCTGGTTAAAGAACCGTCCGAGAGTAGGCCAAAAAAGGTGAAAAATGATGCATGCTCTAACAAACTTAATTAGCCATACCCTCAGCCAAAGCCTTGCTCTCATGAGCTTTTTGGTGGTTTTTAGCCTCTTTGGAGTGGGGTCGGCGCAAGCTCAGAATACCAGCCAAGCCCTAAGCCAATCTGAGCTCAACCGAATTAACAATCAACCGTTGGCTCCAACCGTTAGTCCAGCAGGCGTCATGAGCAGTCCTGAATCCCGCAAACCAAGCTTTCAGCACAAAGAAGCTACCGGTACTGAGATTACCGAATACAAGGATGCCAATAGTCCAACCCAGGTACAGGTCAAAACTAAGTACACCACCTATGAGATGTCACCTCCAGACTCCGTAATGCCTGGACCTCCATCCGGTGAAGGCGCACTCATAAGCGTACCTAGCATTAGCATTCCGATTCAGTAAGAAATAAAAAGAATAGTTACTGCTTTATGGCTGTATTTACCCCCGTTGAACTGAGCGATATCACTGCATGGATCTCGCAAAATTTCAAGATTGGTGAGGCGACTAAGATACGCGGTATTCATGGTGGAATTGAAAACTCGAATTTCTTTTTAGATACTGTGAAAGATGGCAAGAAGCAAGAATATGTTCTAACCATCTTTGAGCGCTTATCCGCAGAGCAACTACCCTACTACCTTGAGTTAATGCGTCACTTGGCCAACAAGGGCGTACCCGTTCCCAAGCCAATTGAAAATAATCAGGGAGAAATTCTATTTTCCCTCAAAGGCAAGCCGGCAGCGATTGTGAGCAAGTTGCCGGGTCTATCCCGCATGCAACCTGAGGCAAAACATTGCGCCATGGTTGGTGAGATGCTGGCAAAGATGCATTTAGCTGGAAAAGACTTTCCAAAATCACAAGAAAATCTTCGCAGCCTTAGCTGGTGGCAAGAAACAATTCCTTTGGTATTGCCACACTTAAATTCAGCACAAAAAGATTTGCTCACTCATGAGCTGGCTACACAAGAAGCTTTTTTTACATCCAGCAATTACGATATGCTGCCACAAGGTGCAAGTCATTGTGATCTCTTTAGAGATAATGTCTTATTTGATTCACAAGGTTCTACCGATACCAGCAAAGATCAACTCGGCGGCTTCTTTGATTTTTATTTCGCAGGTACAGATAAGTGGCTATTCGATCTTGCTGTCACCGTGAATGACTGGTGTCTGGCTGAGAATAAACAAGATCTTGATCCTGTGCGTTTTGATGCCCTCATGCAGGCTTATCAATCTGTGCGCCCCTTAAGCAAAGAAGAGCAAGCAAGTTGGCCGCTCATGGTGCGCGCCGCTGCGCTACGCTTCTGGGTGTCTCGTCTGTGGGATTTCTATTTACCACGCGATGCACAAATGCTGACCCCACACGATCCAACTCACTTTGAGAGCATTTTGCTCAGTCGCCGCTCTTTATGAAACTCAATTCTGTCGCCCCCAAGGAAGGCTATGCCTGGATTAGACAAGGCATCTGGCTCTTCAAGCAAAACCCACTGGGTTTTTTGATGTTGGTTTTTATGTATGTCTTTACTGCTCAACTCGCAGTCATCATCCCTGTAGTCGGCGTGTTTGCAGTGCTGCTCTTAACGCCAACTCTGTCGGTGGGCTTCATGACAGCCTGTCGTCAAGCGATTCAAAAAGAACGTATCCGCCCGATGGTGTATTTGATTGCTCTGCAATCAGGTGTATTGGTTCGTAAACGTATGTTGCAGTTGGGTCTAATTTACGCTGCACTCATTCTGTTGCTCAGTTTGATTTTGAGCCTCTTAGTCGATTTTGAATTGTTGCTTCCCCTCATGACTGGCGACAAAGTCATTTCGCCTGAAGCGCTACGTCAAATCTATTTAGTGCTTTTCTTTGGGGCCATCCTCTACATTCCAGTCGCTATGCTAATGTGGTTCTCACCAGTCTTGGTTGCTTGGGCAGATATGTCGGTTCCTCAAGCGCTCTTTTCTAGCTGGCTGGCTTGTTGGACTAATAAGGCAGCATTCTTTTTCTATCTTGCCATTTGGAGCGCAGTACTAATTGCCATTCCGTTGACGATTGGCATGTTGTTTGATGCGCTCGATTTTGGTCAAGCAGCGTCATTTATCATTGCCCCCATCTCGATGGCTGGTCTAACGGTAATGCACTGTTCTTTCTACGCAACTTGGAAAGCGTGCTTTACTGAAGATGAAATAGTAGTTTAGTTTTTCGCAGCTCAATCAATCGCGGCAAGCTTGGCAATACTCAGTTGTAGCCACTTGACACCGTGACGCTTAAAGCTCACTTGCGCACGAGCATCTGCATCAACACCTTCTAGGCCGGTGACACGACCTTCACCAAACTTGGTATGGAAGACATTTTGACCAATCTTGAATGGGTAATCGCCTCGTGGGGGTGATGCTAAGCGTTTCACTTCCATAGATGCGGAGCCTACTCGTTTAGCAGGTCTTTGACGTTCACTGCCCGAGTCAAAAAAATCATTCGACTCATATTCTCGCTGGCGGGTATAGCCATCTTGCCAAGTTGAACCTGATCTAGTGCTGCCACCCCAACGCGCATCTTTTGCTTTGGGTGTTAGCCATTTCAACGAATCTGATGGCAATTCTTCCAAGAAGCGAGAAGGCATGTTGTAGCGCACTTGACCATGCAGCATGCGTGATTGGGTATGCGACAAATAGAGACGTTCCTTAGCGCGAGTAATTGCCACATACATCAAACGACGCTCTTCTTCGAGACCATTTTGCTCATTGATGCTGTTCTCATGCGGAAATAATCCTTCCTCAAGCCCAGTAATAAAGACAGAGGTAAACTCCAAGCCTTTAGCAGAATGTACCGTCATCAACTGAACAGCATCCTGGCCAGCCTGAGCCTGATTGTCACCCGCCTCTAGGGAAGCATGAGATAAGAAAGCTGCTAATGGAGAAACTTCAACAACACCAGGAGCATTCTCACCCGGTAGCATCGCAGCCGCAGCATCTTGTCCGTAACCCTCTTCTGCAATAAAGGCTGTGGCAGCATTAATCAATTCTTGTAAGTTTTCTACGCGGTCTTGGCCTTCGCGTTCAGAAAGGTAGTGCTGAATCAGGCCACTGTGCTGAATCACAAACTCCACCGTTTCAGGCAAAGTATTGTGACGAGTTGCTTCGCGCATGTGATCCACTAAGCGAATGAATCCAGCCAATGCTGCGCCGGCTTTGCCTTCGAGAGACGATGCAGCTGAATACAAAGAGCATTGCTGTGCTCTAGCTGCATCTTGCAGTGCTTCGATCGATCTTGCACCAATACCTCTAGTTGGGAAATTCACAACTCGAGAGAATGAAGTGTCGTCGTTTGGATTCTCCAGCAAACGCAAATAAGCTAGAGCATGTTTAATCTCAGCACGCTCAAAGAATCGTAAACCACCATATACGCGATACGGAATGCCCGCTGAGAACAGTGCGTGCTCAATAATGCGTGACTGCGCATTACTGCGATAGAGCAAAGCTACTTCTGTGCGGCGGATTCCGCTATTAATCAGCGCTTTGATCTCATCAACGAGCCAAGCCGCTTCAGCGTGATCACTTGGTGCCTCATAGATACGGACTGGCTCGCCATGCCCCGCATCGGTTCGCAGGTTTTTTCCAAGGCGCTCCGAGTTATTTGCAATTAGATGATTAGCAGTATCCAGAATATGGCCATGCGAGCGATAGTTTTGCTCAAGCTTTACTAAGAGTGGATGAAATTGCTTCTCATAGAGGCGCATGTTCTCAACGTCCGCACCACGGAATGCATAAATACTTTGATCGTCATCACCCACCGCAAATACAGAACTACTACCCATACCACTGACATTCACTTTACTAGCATCATGTCCGGAGAGCAACTTGAGCCAAGCGTATTGCAAAGCATTGGTATCTTGAAACTCATCAATTAGAATGTGACGGAAACGCTCTTGATAATGTGTACGAATGGGTTCGCTGTCTTTAAGCAATTCATAACTGCGTAAGAGTAATTCTGCAAAATCAACCACACCTTCACGCTGGCACTGCTCATCGTAGGCAGCATAGAGCTGTGCCATCTTCGCCTGGAAATCATCTCCCACCGATAAATCTTTGGCACGTTGACCACGCTCTTTGGCGTGTGCAATAAAGTACTGCAATTGCTTGGGCGGATACTTTTCATCATCAACCTTCAGACCCTTCAAAAGACGCTTAATGGCTGAAAGTTGGTCCTGGGTATCCAAAATTTGGAAGGTGGATGGCAAGCCTGCTTCTTTATGGTGGGCACGCAACAAACGATTGCAAAGGCCGTGGAAGGTGCCAATCCACATACCGCGAGTATTAATGGGCAACATGGCGCTCAGACGCACCATCATCTCTTTAGCTGCTTTGTTCGTAAAGGTGACTGCTAGGACACCGATAGGGGACACCTGACCTGTTTGGATTAGCCAGGCTATACGGGTAGTCAGAACGCGCGTCTTACCGCTACCAGCGCCAGCCAAAATAAGGGCTGATTGGGCTTGGCCATTTGAATTAACAGGCGGGAGGGTCACTGCCTCGCGCTGTTCTGGATTGAGGTTCGCGAGCAAGTCTGAGTACATCAGCCCAATTATAATTTGCCTCTTATGCCAAATGCCTCAAATACCCCTAATTCACCAGCAACTGGTTCAGTAGATGAACTAGCCAAATCCTATGAACCCGCTCCGATCGAAGCCTATTGGGGTCCAGAGTGGGAACGCAGAGGCATTGCCGATGCGAGCATGGATGAAGACAAGGGCGACTTTTCGATTCAGCTGCCACCACCCAATGTAACAGGGACCCTACACATGGGTCACGCGTTCAACCAAACCATCATGGATGGCTTGGTACGCCATGCTCGCATGTCGGGCAAAAATACTTTGTGGGTTCCGGGTACAGACCACGCAGGCATCGCCACTCAAATTGTTGTTGAGCGTCAACTTGATGCACAAAAAGTTTCTCGTCACGATTTAGGTCGTGAGAAGTTCCTAGAAAAAGTTTGGGAATGGAAAGAAACTTCTGGCAACACGATCACCCGTCAAATTCGTCGCTTGGGTGCTTCGATTGATTGGGGTAAAGAATATTTCACGATGGACAGCAAAATGTCTAAGGCCGTTGTAGAAGTATTTGTTCGTCTGCACGAACAAGGTTTGATTTATCGCGGCAAACGCTTAGTGAACTGGGATCCCGTATTAGGTACAGCAGTCTCTGATTTAGAAGTGGTGAGCGAAGAAGAAGATGGCTCGATGTGGCACATTCGCTATCCACTGACTGATGGCTCTGGCCACTTAACTGTAGCGACCACCCGCCCAGAAACCTTACTGGGTGACGTTGCAGTGATGGTGAACCCAGAGGATGAGCGCTATAAACACCTTATTGGCAAGTCCGTCAATCTACCTTTATGCGATCGCCAAATCCCCATCATTGCGGACGACTACGTTGATCTGAACTTTGGAACTGGCGTGGTGAAAGTTACCCCTGCGCACGACTTTAATGACTACGCAGTAGGTCAACGCCATCAACTACCATTAATCAACATTCTTACTTTGGATGCCAAGATTAATGAGAATGCGCCTGCCACTTACCAAGGTATGGAGCGCTTTGCTGCTCGCAAACAAATCGTTGCCGATTTAGATGCAGCTGGTTTATTAGAGAAAGTACAACCGCACAAATTGATGGTGCCGCGTGGAGATCGCACCCAAACCATCATTGAGCCAATGCTTACTGATCAATGGTTTGTGGCAATGTCCAAGCCAAGTCCTGATAACAAATATCAACCTGGCTCATCGATTGCTGGTGCAGCATTGGATGCGGTCACCAAGGGTAACATCAAACTCGTTCCAGAAAACTGGATCAATACCTATACTCAGTGGCTAGAAAATATTCAAGACTGGTGTATTTCTCGTCAACTCTGGTGGGGCCACCAAATCCCTGCTTGGTATGGCGATGACGGCCAGATCTTTGTAGCTCGCTCAGAGGAAGAAGCTAAAACTAAAGCTGCTGCAGCTGGCTACACCGGCATGCTTAATCGCGATCCAGACGTTCTCGATACCTGGTTTAGCTCTGCCCTCGTTCCATTTAGTTCACTAGGCTGGCCAGATGAAACCCTCGCTTTAAATCACTTCCTACCCTCATCAGTATTGGTGACTGGTTTTGACATCATTTTCTTTTGGGTAGCTCGCATGGTTATGATGACCTGCCACTTCACCGGCAAAGTGCCATTCCATACCGTGTATGTTCACGGCTTAGTACGTGATGCTGAAGGTCAGAAAATGAGCAAATCCAAAGGGAATACTTTGGATCCAATCGACTTGATTGATGGCATCAAGATTGAAGAGCTAGTAGATAAGCGAACTACTGGATTGATGAACCCTAAGCAAGCCGAGAGCATTAGCAAGAAAACGAAAAAAGAATTTCCAGATGGCATTCCTGCATTTGGTACGGATGCCTTGCGTTTCACCTTTGCATCTCTTGCTTCACTTGGCCGTAATATCAACTTTGACCAGAAACGTTGCGAAGGTTATCGCAATTTCTGCAACAAGCTTTGGAATGCGACTCGCTTCGTGCTCATGAATTGCCCTGGTGGCAATGAAGACAACGGTCTAGCACCTTGTGATAACCAATGTGGCTCAGAAGGTTATTTGGATTTCTCAGCCGCAGACCGCTGGATTGTGTCTCAACTCCAAAGAACAGAAGCTGAAGTAGCTAAGGGCTTCCAAAACTATCGCTTTGACAATATCGCTAGCAGCATCTATCAATTTGTTTGGGATGAGTATTGCGATTGGTATCTAGAGCTTGCTAAAGTGCAGTTGCAAACTGGCACGCCTGCTCAACAACGCGCGACTCGTCGCACATTGTTACGCGTTCTAGAAACTATCTTGCGCATGGCACATCCATTAATTCCTTTTATCACTGAAACCTTGTGGCAAACTGTTGGTCCAAAGTCTGGCAAAGATCTGGCCAAGCAAGCAAAGCAAAGCATTGCTTTGCAACCCTACCCAGTTTCCCAGCCTGAAAAGATTGATGAGCAAAGCGAGGCTTGGGTTTTACAAGTAAAAGCCATTGTAGATGCCTGTAGAAACTTGCGTGGTGAGATGCAAGTGCCCCCAGGTCAAAAAGTACCTTTGTGGATTTATGGCCCTGATACCTTTTTGCAAAAAGCAAGTCCTTACTTGCTCACACTAGCTAAATTAACAGAAGTCAAAATTTATAGCGATGAATCCGCCCTGGAGAAAGATGCTCCAGGCGCCCCGATTGCCCTAGTTGGCGATATCAAGCTCTTACTCAAGATTGAAGTGGATCTTGCTGCTGAACGGATTCGTCTTGGCAAAGAAATTGAACGTCTTGCTAATGAAATCACTAAAGCACGCAGCAAATTGGGTAACGAGAGCTTTGTGGCTCGCGCCCCAACCGAAGTTGTAGTACAAGAAAAACAACGTCTTGCTGGATTTGAGCAAAATCATGAGAAGCTTGTTGCACAATTAGAGCGTCTTACATAAAGATTGGATACGCAATGTCATTGACTACCAAAATCGTTACGAAAGCAGTCTTCCCCGTTGCCGGTCTTGGCACACGTTTCTTGCCTGCTACCAAGGCGAGCCCAAAAGAGATGTTGAACGTAGTTGATAAGCCATTGATTCAGTACGCCGTAGAAGAGGCGATCGCAGCTGGCATTACTGAAATGATTTTCGTTACCGGTCGTAGCAAACGTGCCATTGAAGATCATTTTGATAAAGCATACGAGCTCGAGGCTGAACTCGAAGCCAAAAACAAACAGGCACTGTTAGATATAGTGCGTAGCGTAAAGCCCAGTCATGTGGATTGCGTCTACGTTCGTCAGCCTGAAGCTCTGGGTTTGGGTCACGCAGTCTTATGTGCGGAAAAATTAGTTCGCGATGAACCTTTTGCCATTATCTTGGCTGATGACCTGTTAGATGGACAGCCTCCAGTCCTCAAGCAAATGCTCAATGTGTTTAATCAGCAAAATGGATCTGTGATTGCAGTTGAAAAAATTGATCCAGCCAAAAGCAGCTCGTACGGTATCGTCGCCGGCTCAGAAGTAGCCAAAGGTATATATCGCTTGAACGGCATCGTAGAAAAACCCCAACCAAAAGATGCGCCTTCGAACTTAGCAGTAGTGGGACGCTACGTTTTATCCTCAGACATCTTCAAACATATTCGCCAGCTAAAGCCAGGTGCGGGTGGCGAGATCCAATTGACTGACGCAATTGCGACCTTGCTCAAAGAAGAGCCTGTATTTGCTTATGAATACGATGGTGTGCGCTATGACTGTGGCAGCAAACTTGGATACCTTAAGGCTTCTGTGGAATTTGCATTACGCCACCCAGAAGTATCTGCAGACTTTGCAGCGTACCTAAAGAGCCGCTCCTTAACTTAAAAAGTTCAAGTCAGAAAACAAAAAAGGCAGGAATATCCTGCCTTTTTATTTATTCCCAATAAATAAAATTGGTATTGGCCTTACCTTCTCTTCAAAAAGAATACCAAGACATCACCTTCGGTGGTACTAGCAATCAACTCATTGCCGGTTTGCTTGGCAAATGCCGGAAAGTCTCTCGCTGCACCTGAATCGGTTGCCTTGATTTTGAGAACCTCACCAGATTGCATTGTTGCCAGAGCCTTCTTGGTACGAAGAATCGGTAATGGGCAGTTCATGCCGATGGCATCTACTTCTGCATTAAATGCAATGCTCGCTACATCACTCATTTAGTTGCCACCCAATCCCTAACTGCATCTAAGGCAGCGCCCAATTTGCTTGGGTCGTTGCCGCCAGCCATTGCCATCTCTGGTTTACCACCACCTTTACCACCCACTTGCTGAGCAACAAAGCTCACCAAATCACCTGCCTTTACCTTACCAATCGAGTCAGCGGTTACGCCTGCAATCAAACTCACCTTATCACCTTGAACTGATGCCAACACAATGGCTGCAGTCTTGAGCTTGGTTTTGAGAGCATCCATAGTTTCACGCAGAACACCGGCATCAGCACCATCCAATCTTGCCGCCAATACCTTTAAGCCGTTGACATCAATCGCTTGACCGGCTAATTCATCACCCTGGCTAGCTGCTAATTTGGAATTGACTTTTTCAAGTTCACGCTCTGCTTGACGCAAGCTTTCTTGAAGTTGCGCAACACGATTGACCAAATCACCAGGATGGGTCTTGAGAATTGCTGCGGCTTCATTAATTTTGTCTTCGAGACCTTGTAAGAATTGCAGTGCGTTGCTGCCAGTCACCGCCTCAACACGACGAATACCAGCGGCTACACCACCTTCAGAAACAATCTTCAAGCTACCAATATCACCAGTGCGAGATACATGAGTACCGCCACATAATTCTTTGGAAGTGCCGATTTCTAGAACACGCACTTCATCACCATACTTCTCACCGAAGAGCATCATGGCACCAGTCTTTTGCGCATCATCCAAGGACATTACTTTTCCAGAAGTAGCCGTGTTAGCCAAAATCTCAGCATTCACAATATCTTCAATGCGACGAATCTGCTCCGCTGTAATGGGAGCGTTATGCGTAAAGTCAAAACGGGTCTTAGTCGCATCTACCAAGGAACCTTTTTGCTGGACATGATCGCCTAAGACTTCTCGTAAGGCTTTGTGCAAAATATGCGTAGCGCTATGGTTACGCATGGTGTCGGTTCTTTGCTGGACATCGACCAAGGCATTTAAGGCATCGCCTACCTTGAGCTCACCTTCGAGCAACTCACCTTGATGGCCAAATACATCTGCCTGAATCTTAAAGGTGTCATCCACTGAAAAACGGGCAGATTCATTACGCAATTCGCCTTTATCCCCGACCTGGCCACCAGATTCAGCATAGAAAGGAGTGTTATCCAATACAACTACCGCAGCATCGCCCGCCTTCACTGAGGTGACTGCAGAGCCGTCAACGTAGAGCGCTGTCACTTTGGCGCCCTCATGCTTCAGTGTGTCGTAGCCGTGGAACTGAGTAGGCTCTCCCTTGTAATCTAAGCCCTGAGCCACCTTGAACTTGCCTGCAGCTCTTGCCTGATGGCGTTGCTTTTGCATGGCGACTTCAAAACCTTCAGCATCTACAGTCACACCACGTTCACGACAAACATCTGCAGTCAAATCTAATGGGAAACCAAAAGTGTCGTGCAAGCGGAAAGCAGTTTCACCATCAACGACCTTTGCACCACCCGCCAGTGCGCTATCCAAAATTTCCATGCCATTGGCAATGGTTTGGAAGAAGCGCTCTTCTTCTTGCTTAAGGACTTCGCTCACTTTATCTTGTGCAGCACGTAATTCTGGATAAGCCTCACCCATCTCTTTTACAAGAGCGGGAACCAATTGATAAAAGAATGGTTTACGTGCACCAAGTTTGTAACCGTGGCGAATCGCACGACGTGCAATACGACGCAATACATAACCGCGTCCAGCATTACCTGGAATCACGCCATCAAGCACAATAAAACTACAGGCACGAATATGATCAGCAATTACCTTGAGTGAAGGGCTTGCAGCATCGCAATTCTCGCCGCCAGAAGCATCCACAGCATCCTTAGAAGCCTTAAGCAGATTGACGAAGAGGTCGATCTCATAATTGGAGTGCACATGTTGTAGTACAGCGGCGATCCGCTCTAAACCCATGCCAGTATCTACGCTAGGCTTAGGCAGTGGGTGCATTACCCCTGCTTCATCGCGGTTGAATTGCATGAACACGTTGTTCCAGATTTCAATAAAACGATCGCCATCTTCTTCTGGACTGCCGGGAGGGCCGCCAGGAATGTGTTCACCGTGATCGTAGAAAATTTCTGTGCAGGGGCCACATGGACCAGTGTCACCCATCATCCAAAAATTATCTGAAGCGTAGCGCGCGCCTTTGTTATCACCAATACGAATGATGCGCTCAGCAGGCACGCCAATCTGATCTTTCCAAATGGCATACGCTTCGTCGTCCTCGGCATAGACAGTGACCAACAGCTTATCCTTCGGCAACTTAAATACTTGGGTCAATAAATCCCAGGCAAACTGAATAGCGTCCTTCTTGAAATAGTCCCCAAATGAGAAATTACCCAACATTTCAAAAAAGGTGTGATGACGGGCGGTGTAGCCCACGTTATCCAAGTCATTGTGTTTTCCGCCGGCACGGATGCACTTTTGGGCGGTCGTGGCACGACTGTAAGGACGCTTATCAAAGCCTAAAAATACGTCCTTGAACTGGTTCATACCTGCATTGGTAAAAAGCAGGGTTGGGTCATCTCCCGGCACTACCGGGCTGGATGGGACGATTTGGTGGCCCTTTTGGGCAAAGAAATCCAGGTAAGCCTGGCGGATTTGGGAGACTTTCATGCCGATAATTATCGCATTGGCACTAGCCTAGGGCAAACGCTTGGCAATAGGACCTAAACCTGCCTTACAATCCCACAACATTAATAAAAATCGGCACTTAAGCACTTAAGTCGACAAACAAGGAGAGCAACTTGAAAATTCGCAATCAACGGGATTTTGGGGCGGGGGTCATGTATATGGTCATCGGCCTCTTCTTCACCATCGTGGCTACTAATTACCCCATGGGCACGGCTGCCAAAATGGGTCCTGGTTATTTCCCATTTTTCCTTGGCATCCTAATGACGTTATTAGGCTTGTTTGTACTAATTAGATCTCTCGGTGCAAAAGCTGCCATTGAAACAATTCCTAAATTCAACTGGAGAATCATTGCTCTCATTACGGGCTCAGTGGTTTTATACGGCATCCTCCTGCCAACAATGGGCTTTGTTGTAGCGGTATTTGTTTTGGTATTTATGTCAGCTAGCGCAAGTCACGAGTTCCACTGGAAGGGCACATTAATTAATGCAACCTTCCTCATTGTTTTCACTTACTCGGTATTTGTATTGGGTCTGAAATTGCAATTCCCATTACTACCTTTCTTCTTACAACAATAACGAACCGGGACTCTGAAAATGGATTTATTTGCTAACTTAGCGCTCGGTTTCGATACCGCGTTCACACTTCAAAATCTTCTGTACTGTCTTATTGGCTGTGTCTTGGGAACTCTGATTGGCGTGTTGCCAGGTCTTGGCCCAATCGCGACTATCGCGATGCTGTTGCCAGCGACCTATGCCCTGCCTCCAATTGCTGCGTTGATTATGTTGGCCGGTATTTACTATGGCTCACAATACGGCGGTTCTACGACTGCAATTTTGCTTAACATTCCAGGAGAGACGTCCTCGGTAGTGACGGCGATTGACGGATACCAAATGGCCCGTAATGGTCGAGCTGGTGTTGCGCTATTTACCGCCGGTATGGGCTCTTTCTTTGCCGGTTGCGTAGCAACTTTAGTATTGGCTGCATTTGCTGCACCACTCTCGCAGCTTGCATTTAAGTTTGGTCCTGCTGAATATTTCTCACTCATGGTCTTAGGCTTGATTGGTGCAGTGGTTTTGGCATCCGGATCTTTGATCAAGGCAATCGGCATGATTATTTTGGGTCTTTTAATGGGCTTGATTGGTACCGACGTGAACTCTGGTGTATCACGCTATGCGTTTGATATTCCTGAGTTGAGTGACGGCATTGGCTTCGTTGCAGTTGCGATGGGCGTTTTTGGTTTCGCAGAAATCATGGGCAACCTCGAGAAGAAAGATGAGGACGAGGGCTTCTTAAATAAGATGACCACCATGATCCCAACGAAGGAAGATGTGAAACGCATGATTCCTTCCATCTTGCGTGGCACCACCATCGGCTCTATCTTGGGTATTCTGCCTGGTGGTGGCGCAGCGCTAGCGGCTTTTGGTGCGTACTCTGTTGAGAAGAAATCTTCCAAGTACAGCCATGAGTTTGGACACGGCGCAATTGAAGGTGTTGCTGGTCCAGAGTCAGCGAATAATGCTGCAGCTCAAACCTCATTTATTCCCTTACTCACACTAGGCATCCCACCAAATGCGGTTATGGCTTTGATGGTTGGTGCAATGACGATTCATAACATTCAACCAGGCCCACAGGTAATGACCAGTAACCCAGCTTTGTTCTGGGGTCTGATTGCTTCCATGTGGATTGGTAACGTGATGTTGATTCTCTTGAACTTGCCCCTGATTGGTATCTGGGTCAAGCTCTTAAAGATTCCTTATCGCTTTATGTACCCAGCCATTTTGGTTTTCTGCTGTATCGGCGTTTACACCGTGAACAATACCGTGTTTGACGTGTATGTCACGGCTGCCTTTGGCTTGATCGGTTACCTTTTCTTCAAATTGGGTTGCGAACCTCCCCCATTGCTCTTGGGCTTCGTGCTCGGACCGATGATGGAAGAGAACTTCCGTCGCGCCCTATTGTTGTCACGCGGTGATTTCACTACCTTTGTAACCCGCCCACTCTCCTTAGGATTGCTAATTGCGGCAGCCCTCTTGGTGGTGATCGTGGCCTTACCAGCAGTGAAGAAGACTCGTGAAGAGGCTTTCGTCGAAGACTGATTGTCTTAGACCTAACAGAAACGAGCCCGCAGCAGTTTGCGGGCTTTTTCTTTATGGGCCTAGGGTTTTCTCTACAATGTGGCTATGTCCCAAGATAGTAAACCCACTAAAGCAGCCGCTGGCACAGTTGCCGAGCCTTCCAACTTTTTACGCCAGATCATTGATCATGATTTAGCAAGTGGTGCTTTCTCTCAGCGCACCAATTTAGCTGGCGAACCTATCCCCTCAATCATCACCCGCTTTCCACCCGAACCAAATGGCTACTTACATATCGGCCATGCAAAAAGTATTTGCTTGAACTTTGGGTTAGCGGCTGATTACAACAATCAAGCTGGTGGCGCCCGCTGTAATATGCGTCTTGATGACACCAATCCAGTCAAAGAAGATGTTGAGTATGCCGACAGCATTTTGGATGCGGTGAAATGGCTGGGCTTCGATTGGGGTACACATCTTTATCACGCTAGCGATTACTTTGATCGTCTCTATGAATTTGCAGAAATTCTGATTCAGAATGGCAAAGCCTACGTAGATAGCCAAAGCGCTGATGACATTCACACCAATCGCGGTAACTTTGGTCAAGCTGGAAAAAACAGTCCTTATCGTGATCGTAGCCCCGAAAATAACTTATCTCTCTTTCGCGAAATGCGCGATGGCAAGTTCAAAGATGGCCAACATGTTCTGCGCCTGAAGATTGATATGGCGCACCCCAATATTGTGATGCGTGACCCCGTGGTTTACCGCATCCGTCATACCGATCATCACCGCACCGGTAGCAAATGGTGCATTTACCCACTTTATGACTTCACCCATTGCATCTCAGATGCTTTAGAGAACGTCTCTCACTCAATCTGCACGCTGGAGTTTGAGAACAACCGTCCGCTATATGACTGGATTGTTAACTCGCTTAAAGAATTGGGCGTATTCAAAGATCCCGTGCCACATCAATACGAATTTGCACGCCTTAATCTAACGTACACCATCACCAGTAAACGTAAGTTATTGCAGCTCGTTGAAGAAAAGCATGTTGATGGTTGGGATGATCCGAGAATGCCAACCATTGTCGGTATTCGTCGTCGTGGTTACACCCCAGAAAGTATTCGCTTGTTCTGTGAGCGCATTGGCGTCTCCAAGGCAGACAGTTGGATCGATATGAGCACACTCGATCAAGCCCTGCGTGATGATCTTGAAGCCAGAGCCCCGCGCGCGACTGCAGTATTAAAACCACTTAAACTAGTAGTTGAAAACTTTGATGTATCCGCAAAAGAGGCTTGCTCGGCGCCACGCCACCCACAACATCCTGAATGGGGCAATCGTGAATTTCATTTCACACGCGAACTCTGGATTGAAGCCGATGACTTTATGAAAGAACCGATTAAAGGATTCTTTAGACTCTACCCGCCGATTGGTGATCAACCCGGTAGTCGAGTTCGTTTGCGTCACGGCTTTGTAGTTGAGTGCACTGGCTTTGAAACAGATGCTGACGGTAATGTCACTCAAGTGAACGTCACCCACTTCCCAGATAGCAAGAGCGGTACGCCTGGCTCAAACAACTACAAAGTGAAGGGCAATATTCATTGGATTAGCGCTGCAGAAGCCATTCCAACTGAAGTGCGCTTATTTGATCACCTCTTTAGTGATCCGCACCCTGATAGCGGTGATAAGAATTTCTTGGATGCAATTAATCCGAATTCTAAAGAAACCATTACCGCTTACTTAGAACCCTGTATGAAGAATGTCAAAGCTGAAGATCGCTTTCAGTTTGAACGTCACGGCTACTTTGTTGCCGATAAAACCGATTCCAAGCCTGGCAAGCCGGTGTTTAACCGTACTGTTGGTCTTAAGGATTCTTGGAAGTAGTCTTCAGAAAATCCGCTACGCTGGGATAACGTAGTGGGGTTTTTAATTCATGTAGCCGAGTATTGGTAACTCGTCTTGATTCACGCATAAATGACCAAAGCATCGGGCTCACTATTTTTTGTAGCTCCCTAGCTGGCTTACGTGGCGGCCTTTCTAGACCAAACGCATCAGCCACCTCATCAAAATAATCACCCATCTTGGTTTCACCGCCGTCACAGGTATTGATAATTCGCTGTGGCTTGCCGTGATAAACCGCTGCACAAACCAAGCGCGCTAGATCATCGCTGTGAATGTGATTTGAATACGCATCCTCCTCTGGCAATAGGGCTGGAGTTTGAGACTGCAGGCGTTCAATTGGTAGACGATCAGCGGCATAGATTCCAGGGACACGCAAAATAGTCACCGCTACGCCATGTGCTGGGCCCCACAAACGCAAGACTTGCTCTGCATCTACCCTTCTCTGGGCTCGCTCGCTTTGAGGGCTAACTGGAGTTACCTCGCTAACCTTGGCACCTCGATGATCCCCATATACACCCGTAGTGCTGATGTAGATCAGGCGCCTGACGGCATTGGAGCCTTGGGCTAAAATTCTCAATAGGTTGCGGGTTCGGCAATCACGATTTCCTTGATTTTGGGGTGGCGCCAAATGAATGACGGTTTGAGCTAAACCGGATAAACGCCATAAGCTTTCTGGATGATCCAGGTTGCCCAAAATAGGAATCGCGCCAACCTCCCTCAACTCCTGAAAACGATTTTGTGAAGAAGTGAGTGCAAAAACTCGATGGCTGCGGGATAGCTGTCTTGCAACCCGAAGACCAATGTCACCACAACCAATAATCAGGATTGAAGGTTTACCAAAAGATTGCATAAGTGACATCGTAACGATTTATTGAAAGGAATGAGAGTGTTTTATCAGGTCACGCTCAAAACGAGCGGCAAACAATTTACTGTTACTCAGGATGAAACCGTCCTAGAGGCCGCTCTTCGTCAAGGCATCAACCTTCCCTATGGCTGCAAAAATGGTGCTTGTGGCTCTTGTAAGGGCAAGGTATTAGAAGGTCATATCAGCCATGGCCAGCACAGCGAGAACGCCCTGAGCAAAGCAGATGAAACTGCAGGCGGCATCTTGTTTTGCTGCTCCCACCCAAAGTCTGACCTCTTGATTGAGGCGCGCGAAGTTCAGGGCGCCGGTGATATTGCGATCCGCAAGGTGCCCTGTCGCGTAAATACCATCAGCAAACCCAGTAGTGATGTAGCGATTCTGAAATTGCAACTTCCCGCTGCTGAGCGCTTTCAGTTTTTAGCAGGACAGTACCTCGAGTTTCTTTTAAAAGATGGGCAACGTCGTGCCTACTCTATTGCGACTCCTCCAGACCAAGAAGGTCCACTTGAACTTCATATTCGCCACATGCCTGGTGGTCTATTTACCGACTTTGTCTTTGGTGCAAGCACACCCGCGCTTAAAGAAAAAGATATTTTGCGATTCGAGGGCCCCCTGGGCAGCTTCTTCCTGAGAGAAGATTCCAAGAAGCCCATCATCTTTTTAGCAGCAGGTACGGGCTTTGCGCCCATCAAATCCATCATCGAGCAAATGCAAGCTAAAAAGATTGATAGGCCCATAGAGTTGTATTGGGGCGGACGTCGTCCCGGCGATTTGTATCTTGATCAACTATGCAAAACCTGGGCACAAGAAATTCCAAGCTTTAAATACATCCCAGTAATTTCAGATGGATTGCCTGAGGATGGGTGGCAGGGTCGCACCGGCTTTGTGCACCAAGCCGTCATTGATGACCACCCAGACCTTAAGGGCTTTCAGGTCTATGCCTGTGGAGCCCCAGTCATGGTGAATACTGCTAGACATGACTTCTCCGCCAAGTGCCAACTGCCTGAAGATGAGTTCTTTGCAGACTCTTTCACCAGCGCCGCAGATTTAGCTACAAACCAATCTTCATAAAGTTAGATAATAGAAACCTTATCGGCCTCAATTACCCCAATACAGCATGAACACACCAGCACCCATTGATACCCATTCAGTCATGTTTATTACTCAACGCCCAGATGTGGTGATGGTTGAGGGTAATGGCTCATGGTTAACCGATAACAATGGCAAACGCTATTTAGATTTTTTACAGGGTTGGGCTGTTAATTGCTTAGGTCATGGCAATCCCGGAATGATTGCTGCCCTCAATACACAAGCAAAGAAACTGATTAACCCAAGCCCTGCGTTTTACAACGAGCCAATGATTGGCCTATCTAATCTATTGACTTCAAATAGTTGCTTTAACAAAGTCTTTTTTGCGAATAGTGGCGCCGAAGCAAATGAAGGCGCAATTAAGTTGGCGCGCAAATGGGGCCAGCTCAATAAAAATGGGGCTTTTGAAATCATCACCTTTGATCACAGCTTTCATGGTCGCACTCTGGCAACGATGAGTGCCTCTGGTAAGCCAAATTGGGACACCATGTTTGCGCCCCAAGTTCCCGGTTTTCCAAAAGCAGATTTGAATGATTTGGACTCCGTTAAAAAAATGGTAACCGACAAAACGGTTGCGGTAATGCTCGAGCCAGTTCAAGGTGAAGGTGGCGTCATTCCAGCAACTAAAGAATTTATGCGCGAGCTGCGCAAGTTCACCAAAGAAAACAATATTCTGCTCATCGCTGATGAAGTACAAGCTGGCTGTGGCCGCACAGGCACTCTCTTTGCTTATCAGCAATACGGCATTGAGCCAGACATCATGACCTTGGGTAAAGGTATTGGCGGTGGCGTTCCTTTGGCTGCCTTACTGGCAACTGATGCAGTAGCATGCTTTGTGCCAGGCGATCAGGGTGGCACCTATAACGGCAACCCACTCATGACTGCGGTCGGCATCAGCGTTATTGAGCAACTATTAGCACCAGGATTTTTGGATAGCGTTAAAGCTAAAGGTGAATTGCTCAAATCAGAGCTCCTCAAGCTTTGTGCTGAATTTAATCTTGAAGGTGAGCGTGGTGAAGGCTTGCTACGCGCCCTGATGCTTGGTAAAGATATTGGTGGCAAGCTAGTAGAGCTGGCGCGTGAGCGTAATCCAGAGGGCCTACTGATCAATTCACCAAGACCAAACTTATTACGCTTTATGCCAGCATTAAATGTTAGCGATGATGAAATTCGCCAGATGTGCAATATGCTGCGCGAATTACTTAAAGAAACAGCTTAAGTATTTACTCACTTACTCACCCAGGTAAGCCGTGCGCACTCTCGGGTCTTGAAGTAATTCCCCTCCAGGACCAGTAAGCGTAATTAAGCCACTCTCCATCACATAAGCACGATCAGCCATCTGCAAGGCCAAGCGAGCATTTTGCTCGACTAAGAGAATAGTCATGCCACTCATGGAAAGAGTGCGGATCACATCAAAAATGGTTTCTACCATGATGGGGGATAGGCCCATAGATGGCTCATCCAATAGCAAGAGCTTAGGCTCCGCCATCATCGCTCTGCCCATCGCCACCATTTGTTGCTCACCACCCGATAGAGTGCCCGCCAATTGAGAGAGTCGCTCTTTCAACCTCGGAAAATAAGTAAATACCTCTTCTAGCTTTTGATTGATCGCTTTGGCATCCGTCTTCAGAAACGCCCCCATCTGCAAGTTTTCCAGAATGGTCATACGTTTAAATACGCCACGACCTTCAGGCACAAGACCCAAACCCCGTTTAACCAATTCATAAGCAGGCAATTGATTGGTTTTCTGATTGATAAATTCAATTTCGCCTGACGCAGGTTTTAGCAGGCCTGAAATCGCTTTCAAACTCGAACTCTTACCGGCACCATTCGCACCAATCAAAGCAACCAGCTCTCCTTGATTTACGTGCAGATCTATTCCCTTGACAGCATTAATGCCACCATAAGCAACCTTGAGATCTTGAACTTGAAGTAAGGCGCTCATTACACTGCCCCCTGGCCCAGATAGGCTTTAATCACTTCGGGATGCACGCGCACATCGGCAGGCTTACCTGTAGCAATCACCTTGCCGTAATCAAGTACGGTGAGACTATCGCAAATACCCATCACCAGGCTGACATCATGCTCAATTAAGAGAATGGTTTTACCGTCCGCACGAATACGTAGCAATAGCTCGCGCAATTCCAATTTCTCGGTAGCATTCATACCTGCAGCTGGCTCATCTAAAGCCAAAAGTTTGGGTTCTGTCGCTAAAGCTCTGGCAATCTCGAGGCGACGTTGATGTCCGTAAGATAGATTGCGTGCTTGCATATCCGCATAGTCGCCCAAGCCAACATAGGTAAGCAAAGCTTGTGATTTTTCACGAATAGATTGCTCCTCTCGCTTAGTCGATGGAAAGCGGAAGATAGCACCCAGCAGTCCCGCTTTAGACCTGCAGTGACAACCTACCATCACATTCTCAAGTACAGACATTTCACCAAAGAGGCGAATATTCTGAAACGTTCTCGCTAAACCAGATTTAGTAACTTCAGAAACCGATTCTGGAAAGTAAGATTTGCCATCAAACAAAAAGATTCCGGAGTCTGCTGGATAGAGTCCTGTAATCACATTAAAGAACGTAGTCTTACCCGCACCATTGGGCCCAATCAAACCCACAATCGATCCCTGAGGAACTTGTAAGCCAACAGAATCGAGCGCTTGGACTCCGCCAAAGCGCTTAGAAACATCAGTAACATCTAGCAATAAATGAGAAGACATTATTTGTCTACCCCTTTTTGCCAGATACCGCCCGGGCGATACAACATGATCAAAATTAAGGCGAGACCATAGATCAATTGCCGAATCACTTCTACATCCACAATCACATGACCAAAGAGTACTTTTTGAACTGGCTCAGCAACACCGCGCAATATTTCTGGAAATACCGCCAAGACAATCGCGCCCAAGATCACACCGGGAATATGCCCAATACCGCCCAGCACTACCATCGCTAAAACGACTATTGATTCCCATAATGTAAAAGACTCAGGAGAAACAAAACCTTGAAATGCTGAAAAGAGCACGCCAGCAACTCCTGCGAATGATGCACCAATGGCAAAAGCCAATAGCTTCATATTGCGAGTATTGATTCCCATGGCCTTGGCAGCAATCTCATCTTCGCGGATGGCAACCCAAGCACGACCGATACGAGAGTACTGTAAATGGAGACACACTATCGTAACCGCAATAGCTAATATCAGGAAAAGATAAAACACTAAATACAAACTGGGTACCTGCACAAAACCGAAATCTAGTGGCTTAGTAAAAGAAACACCAAACAACTGAATTGGATCAATTGCCGTAATACCTTTTGGGCCATTAGTCAGATTCATTGGGCGATCAAGGTTATTCATAAAGATGCGAATAATCTCTCCAAAGCCCAAGGTCACAATCGCTAAATAATCGCCACGCAACTGCAACGTGGGGAAGCCCAAAATAATGCCAAACAGGGCTGCCAAGATAATGGAGAAGACCGCTACCATCCAGGGAGAGAAGTGCATGCCCTGCGGAAAAGCGGCGGCAATTGTTTCAAAATGCTGAGGCAAATGAGGTGATGCTAATAAGGCATAGCTATATGCACCTAATGCATAAAAAGCGATATAACCTAAGTCCAAAAGACCAGCAAAACCCACAACTACATTAAGACCTAGTGCAAGAACGATATAGAGCAAAGCGAAATCAAGTACACGCACCCAATAGTTACCACCACTTGCGCCTACTACCCAAGGCAAGAGTATTAACGCAAGCGCGCCCAGCCAAAGATAGCTTGATCGACTCAAATGATTTGAAGAAAGTCGCTTAAGCACGATCTGAAACCTTCTCACCCAACAAACCCGTTGGGCGCAATACGAGGACTAAGATCAATACCAAGAAAGCAAAAATGTCTTGATAGTTCGAACCAAAGACACCACCAGTGAGCTCACCTATATAACCGGCGCCCAAAGCCTCAATTAAGCCTAGTAGTAAGCCACCCAACATGGCGCCCTGTAAATTACCAATACCGCCCAACACTGCCGCAGTAAATGCTTTGAGGCCAGGAATAAAGCCCATATAGAAGTGCACATTGCCATAGTTGCTAGCAATCATTACTCCCGCCAATCCAGCTAACGCGCCACCCAACATAAATGTAATGGAAATCACACGATTAGGATTGACACCCATTAGCGATGCAATTTGAGTTTGCTCAGCAGTGGCACGCATAGCTCTACCAAGCTTGGTTTTTTCAACTAAGAACAGCAAACCGCACATCACCGCTAATGCCACCACAATAATCACCATTTCTTTGCCGGTAATCGTTGCGCCTGAAGTACCAATCTCAATTGGGCTTGAGGGAAGCAGCTGTGGATAGGTCATTGGATTTCTAGACCATATCAGCATTGCAATCGTTTGTAACAAAATCGACATGCCAATCGCGGAGATCAGCGGTGCTAAACGTGGCGCATTGCGCAGCGGTCTATAGGCAATACGCTCAATCCAATAACTCAAACCTGCGCAAACGGCCATCGTCACCGGCAAAACAATCAGCAGCGTCAGCCAACCTGGTAAATCGCTAGTCAAACTCAAGATCAAACGCAGTAATGAGAGGGAGACCATTGCGCCGATCATGAGTACCTCGCCATGAGCGAAGTTAATGATCCCCAGCACCCCATAGACCATGGTGTAT
This sequence comes from Polynucleobacter wuianus, assembly GCF_001659725.1. Taxonomy (NCBI): domain Bacteria; kingdom Pseudomonadati; phylum Pseudomonadota; class Betaproteobacteria; order Burkholderiales; family Burkholderiaceae; genus Polynucleobacter; species Polynucleobacter wuianus. Next base: position 1,867,831 of record NZ_CP015922.1, read on the forward strand.
CCCAAAGCGATCAAGGCATAAATGCTACCCAGCACTAAGCCATTGATGATTTGCTGAAGAAAAATGTCCATTAAAGGGCTTTATGAAGAAGTACAAAAAAGAGCGCCGTATTTGCGGCGCTCTTTTCATGTTTCTTACATATTGATAACGTCAAGAACCGTTTTCTTTTTGTCTTTGAAGTCGTACAAGGTGATGACACCTTCTTTCATATCGCCCTTACTATCAAAAGCAATATTGCCTACTAGGCCATTCATCTTAGTATCAGGCATAACTACCAAAATCTTTGCCGGATCAGTGGAGTTAGCGCGCTTCATCGCATCAACCAATACGTAGACCGCATCATAAGTAAATGGTGCGTAAATTTGTACATCAGAGTTAAAGCGCTCTTTATAACGTTTCTGAAAGTCAGCGCCTTGAGCCATTTTTGAGAGCGCTTTACCAGCTTCAGAGCAAGTCACATTTACCACCGCATCACCAGCCAACTCAGCAAGCTTCTCGGTACACATGCCGTCACCACCCACAATCTTCGCCTTGATGCCCAACTCGGCAGCTTGCTTTGTTAGCGGACCACCAGTGGCATCCATACCACCGTACATGATGACGTCCGGTTTACTACCTTTAATCTTGGTGAGAATGGCCTTGAAGTCTGTTGCCTTATTGTTACTTGCTTCACGCGTTACCACTTTCACACCAGAAGCTTTCACTGTTTTTTCAAATTCATCAGCCAAACCTTTCCCATATTGAGTGGAGTCATCAATGATGGCTACAGTCTTTGCATTCAAAGTCTTCGAAACGTAGTTAGCCAAAGCTGGTCCTTGTTGAGCATCAGTTGCCACAAGACGATAGGTCGTTTTGAAACCTTGCTTGGTGTAATCAGGATTGGTGGCGGATGGAGAAATCTGCGTAATACCTGCATCACTATAGATTTTTGAAGCAGGAATACTGGTACCAGAGTTCAAGTGACCAACGACACCAACTACTTTTGCATCCACTAATTTTTGCGCAACTTGAGTCGCTGTTTTTGGATCCTCAGCATCGTCTTCTGGCACTAAGGTGAGAACCACTTTTTTACCGTCAATCGTCAAGCCTGCTTTATTGATTTCTTCAAGCGCTAAACGTGCGCCGTTTTCATTATCTTTGCCCAAATGAGCAATTGGGCCAGTCAATGGCGCCACATGACCAATTTTGACCTCGATGCCATCTACAGGAGCGGCCGCAGACTTATCGCCCCCCTTACCACAGGCAGCCAATAATAATGCCGTTGCTGATAAAGCAATTGCAGTTTTTACAAAACTTACTTTTGATGTTCTTGAATTAATCATCTACAAATCCTCCGTTAAGAATCAATACTTCAGTCGACTAAATTTTTTGGCAAAGAGAAGCTGACATCCTCCACCACACCAGACAAGGCACGCACACTGCGAGGCCCAAACTCTTGAATACGTGCAACGATAGATTGGGCCAGACTTTCAGGAGCTGATGCGCCAGCAGTAAGGCCCACCCGCTTCTTACCAGCAAACCATTCGGGCTTCAGTTGATCTGGCGCGTCCACCATGTAAGACGGTACGCCTAATTTTTCCGATAGTTCACGCAAGCGATTGGAGTTCGAACTTGTCGCACTACCTACCACAATAACCACTTCTACTTGGGGTGCCATAAATTTCACGGCGTCTTGGCGATTCTGAGTGGCATAACAAATATCTTGCTTGCGCGGCTGAACAATATTAGGGAATTTTTTTGTGAGCGCCTCAACAATTTCTTTAGTCTCATCCACTGACAAAGTTGTTTGCGTCACAAAGGCAATTTTTTCATCACTTGCAAAATGGAGATTAGCAACATCAGCCACTTTTTCAATCAGAAAAACGCCTTCTTTGACCTGCCCCATAGTTCCCTCAACTTCGGGATGGCCAGCATGGCCAATCATCAATACCGTAAAGCCGTCTCTACACATCTTAATTACTTCAAGATGTACTTTGGTTACCAATGGACAAGTAGCGTCATACACCTGCAAGCCACGCTGCTCTGCGTCTTTGCGAACCTCTTGAGAAACTCCATGCGCACTAAAAACCACAATGCCGCCCTTGGGTACTTGATGCAACTCTTCAACAAAGACTGCGCCCTTATCACGCAACTCATTCACCACATAAGCATTGTGCACAATCTCATGACGTACATATATGGGAGCGCCAAAGCGAGCCAGTGCTTCATTCACGATATTGATTGCGCGATCTACGCCCGCACAAAAACCGCGGGGCTGTGCCATCAAAATTTCAGCGGTATCGGGCACACTCATGCTTTAGAGGATCGCAACAATCTGTGCTTCAAAATTTACTTCACGACCTGCAAGCGGATGGTTGAAGTCAAACCAAGCGCCCTCTTCATTAATCGATTGCAAAACACCAGCATATTGAGCGCCACCTGGCGCGTTAAATTCAATCACGTCACCAGGATTAAATTCAACGTCGTCATCGCGACCTTCTTTGAGCGCTTTCAAAGACACCCATTGCACTAAATCTTCTTTGCGCTCACCAAAACTTTCATCCGGTGAAAGCAATGCGCTTTTTTTATCGCCAACACCCAGGCCCAACAATACTTTTTCAAAGCAAGGTGCAAATTGTCCAGAACCCATCAAAACCGTCGCAGGGCGATCAACAAAAGTATTGATGTAATCATCCCCATTCGGCAAAGTCAGCCGATAGTTGAGGGTCAAGTAGGAATTAGGCAAAACGGTAAGCTTGGTCATAAGGTAATTGTATCTAGCCCTGCATCAGCGGTGGATTCTCCGATCCCGGGTTGGCCCAAAAATCAGCAGCCTAGAGAAAAGTTGCGTTTACATGGAGCCCGTTGCCTCACAGATGCAGAATTACTAGCGATTTTTTTGCGAGTTGGCGTCAAAGGCAAAAGTGCGGTTACTTTAGCAAATGATTTGTTGCACTACTTTGGAAGCCTGCCTCGCCTGCTGGCTAGTAGCCACAAAGAATTTATCCGCATTCATGGCATGGGACTCTCGAAATGGTCGCAAATACAGGCAGCTTATGAGCTTGTTAAGCGCAGCCTAGAGGATAGCCTCACTCAAGGCTCAGTTTTTTCATCTCCAGGCCATGTAAAGGAGTTTTTACAGGCCAAAATTGGATGCCTGCCCCATGAAGTCTTTTTATGCCTTCACCTTGACTCTAACCTCCACTTAATAGAGTGCCAGGAGCTATTTCGGGGGTCCATTACCCAAACTGCGGTCTACCCCCGTGAAATCCTGAAAGAAGCTCTTTCCCGCAATGCAAGCGCCATGATCGTGGCTCACAACCACCCCAGCGGAAACCCATTACCCAGCAGTGCCGACCAAAAACTCACTCAAACTCTTGTAAAAGCCTTACAGTTGGTCGATATCCAGCTCTTGGACCACTGCATCGTCAGCAGTAGAGGATTTTTCTCTTTTTCAGAGTCAGGGCTTATGAATATTGAGAATAATTGATAGTAATTACTAACTTATAGAAGAAAATGGGGTGCTTAAATGAGGATTTCACCTAAATTCTTGGTCAAACCCTAACGGCAAACTCAATAAGGGCTAGCCCAAAATAGGCTTTGACTGATACAATCTTCTTTTTTCGCAATTAATGGAGTTATGTCATGGCAAAAGTTTGCCAAGTCACTGGGAAGAAGCCGATGGTTGGCAACAATGTATCCCATGCAAACAACAAAACGAAACGTCGCTTTTTGCCGAATTTGCAAAACCGACGCTTCTGGGTTGAATCTGAAAACCGTTGGATTAGCTTGCGCTTAACCAATGCTGGTTTGCGCGTTATCGATAAAAACGGCATCGATGCTGTTCTGTCTGATCTGCGTGCACGTGGCGAAATTTAAGGAGCGCACAAATGGCTAAAGGCGGCAGAGAAAAAATCAAATTAGAGTCATCAGCTGGTACTGGTCACTTCTACACTACTTCAAAAAACAAGCGCACCAAGCCTGAGAAGATGGAGATCATGAAATTTGATCCTACGATTCGCAAGCACGTTGCTTACAAAGAAACAAAGCTGAAGTAATTTACTTCCAGCCAATAAAAAACCCGCTTAGTAGCGGGTTTTTTATTGGCTAAAATTTGAGACTACTTAAGCGTAACGACGCAATCTCAACGAGAACTCGCGCAAACTTGTTAGGCCACTGTCTTCAGCGCGTTGACACCAAGCATGTAACTGTGAAACCAATTGCTCTCTAGTGGCGCTAGAGCGACCCCAGATTGCCTGCAAGTCACGACGCATCTCAATCATCTTACGCAACTGTGCATTGCTTGCTATCAGCTCTTCCAGCTTGACCTTCTCTTCTTCAGTCAAGCGAGACTCGTCTTTCGATAACCAGGTACGAGCGTCACTCAAATGCGAGGCAAGAACTTGCATATGCTGCACTTCGTTGCTAAAAAAGTTACGCAAAGTTTTACTGTAACGCGCCATGATTTCATAACGGTTAGCAATGATGGCCTCTAGAGTATTTTGATCAGCAGGGCGAAGATCACTAAGCACTGGCTTAGGCGGGGTCTTCTTCACTGTTGCCAAACCTACAACACTCATCATCTGGATATAGAGCCAGCCAATATCAAACTCATACCATTTATTTGAAAGTTTAGCGCTTGTCGCAAAGGTGTGATGATTGTTATGTAATTCTTCACCACCAATCAAAATGCCCCACGGGAAAATATTAGTAGAAGCGTCTTCACAGTCAAAGTTGCGATAACCCCAGAAGTGACCAATACCATTAATCACACCAGCTGCTGTAATTGGAATCCACAACATTTGCACGGCCCAAACTGTTAAGCCAATACCGCCAAACAAAAACATATCAATGATGAGCATGATGGCAACGCCCTGCCAAGAAAACTTGGAGTAGACATTGCGCTCAAGCCAATCATCAGGAGTGCCATGACCAAACTTTTGCATCGTCTCTTGATTTTTGGCCTCGTTTTTATAAAGCTCAGCGCCGCGCGAGAGAACTGTGCCAATCCCTAAAACTTGGGGGCTATGGGGGTCATCCACAGTTTCACATTTTGCGTGGTGCTTACGGTGAATAGAAGCCCACTCTTTCGTCACCATGCCAGTAGTCAGCCAAAGCCAAAAACGGAAGAAGTGAGAAACAATCGGATGTAGATCCAAAGCACGGTGCGCTTGGCAACGGTGCAAAAAGATCGTGACCGCCGCGATAGTGATGTGGGTGACAGCCAAGGTGAACAGCGTTATCCGCCACCAAGACCAATCTAAATATCCATTGGCAAGCCAATTAAGGAATAAATCAAAACCTGAGCTTGAAACTGTATTCAAAAGAGCATCCTATTTAAGTATTAGCTCGTATTTTAGAGCTTTTTAGGTCTTTTTTGGCTTATCTTTCGCTAACTCTAGGGTTTTTGGATTTTCAGCCTTCTCGGGCTTGGTGCCTTTTTTCTGGAAAACTGCCCCAAAAAAGCCATCTGTCCCATGGATATGTGGCCATAACTGCCACCAAGGGCTGTCTGCTGAACACCCTAAAGGAATTTTATCCTTTGGAAACAATGGCTTAAGAACTTCCGCGGCTGGAACAGCCTCAAATTCTGGGTGTTTTACTAAAAAATCTTCTGCAATTGCCTGATTTTCTTGGGGTAAAAGACTGCAAGTAGCATAAACCAAACGACCACCTGGTTTTAATAGCCGAGCAGCGGAACTCAAAATACTCATCTGCTTCTGATTGAGCTCTAAGACTCCTTCTGGAGTCTGACGCCATTTCAGGTCGGGATTGCGGCGTAATGTACCCATTCCACTACAAGGGGCATCAACCAAGACTCGATCAATCTTGCCGGCCAAGCGTTTGATCTTGGCATCATTCTCGCTATCAATCCATACGGGATGAACGTTAGAGAGGCCGCTACGCGCCTGTCTTGGCTTCAGGTTAGCTAAACGACGCTCTGATGTATCAAAAGCATAGAGACGCCCTGTAGAACGCATCAAGGCACCAATAGCCAAAGTCTTTCCGCCAGCACCCGCACAGAAATCAACCACCATCTCACCACGCTTGGGAGCAAGCAAATAAGCTAACAGCTGACTTCCTTCATCCTGAACTTCAAACATCCCTGCTTTAAAGCCAGCAGTATTTTGCAGTGCGGGCTTACCCATAATGCGAACACCATCAGGTGCGTATGGAGTTGGAATAGCTTGGTAACGACCACCTAATGCATTCATCTGCGCTAGTAATTCTTCGCGATTGGTTTTCATGGTGTTTGCACGCAAATCCAATAACGCAGGATGCATCAAGGACTTTGCAAGATCTTCGCGGGTTTCTTCACCAGGATATTTTCCAAACGCATCCCACAACCACTCTGGCAAATTATTGCGCACGAGAGGATTTAATGCAGCAGGATCTACAGTGGCAAAACGTTGCAACCATTCATATTCACCAGACTTGAGCACGTGCGCTAAATCAGCAATTGCACTCTCTGCGCGGTTAGCAGAGCCTAATCCGCCCTCAGATAGAGCAGACAGCAAACCCAATAGGGCTAAGCGTCTAGCCTGAGAGCCCTCACCGCTGACGGCAAATTGAGAGAACTCATTTTTACGACGAAGAATGGCAAATGCACTCTCGGCAATCAAAGCCCGATCGCGATTGCCGAGCTGGGGTTCAGCACGAAAATAGCGGCTCACCACACGATCAGCTGGCTGCTCAAAACTCAGCAACTCAGGAAGCAAACGCTCCAAATGAATAGCGTGCTGAGGTAATGCTTTTGCATTCGAAAAATTCTTTTGACCTTCAGGTGCAATCAGATTTCCACTCGCATTGCGTCGCTCTGGACGGCGCAAGGGATCTTTTGTTTTAGCGGCATAACTTTTTTGTGAGCCCAAGCGGTTGCTAGACTTTCGGGGTGGACGTTCTGCACTCATAATTTAAAAAATTGCGACTCTGGGGGTTGTAACTTCACTTGATTACCTTCTGTTCGCAATCGTCCATCAAGGAACCATTTTACGGCCCGCGGGTAAATCTGATGCTCGGCAGCCAAAACGCGCGCAGCTAAAGTGTCAGCATCATCACCCTCAAGCACTGGGACAGAGGCCTGACAAATAATGGGCCCTTCATCTACGCCCTCATTAACGAAGTGGACTGTAGCCCCATGCTCCTTAACGCCAGCCTCTAAAGCGCGCTCATGGGTATGCAAACCTGGAAAGGCAGGTAAGAGCGCAGGATGGATATTGATGAGGCGCCCCTCAAAATGACGAATAAATACTGGGGTCAGAATTCTCATAAAACCAGCCAAGACCACTAAATCAGCCCCTAACTCATCAATTTTCTGAATGAGAGCGGCATCGAAGGACTCGCGGCTAGCGTGCTCCTTATGCTCGATAGCGTAAGCTGGAATACCCTGCGAGCGAGCAAATTCAAGGCCCTTAGCCGCAGAATGATTGGCTATGACCCCAGCAAATTTGACTGGCCATTGCTCTTTTTGAGCGGTTTTAACGATGGCCTCGAAATTAGATCCGCGGCCTGAGATTAAGGTAACGATAGAAAGCATGCCCACAATATAATTGATGGCTACCCTGAAAGCGATTTTGTGAACGTATTCCGTGGCCCGACCCAGTTTTCTGCAGGACCTGCTTGTGCTCTAACCATCGGCAATTTCGATGGCGTGCACAGGGGCCATCGCGCCCTGCTTAAACAACTCGTCGATGGCGCCAAAGAACGGGGTCTAGTGAGTTGCGTCATGACCTTTGAGCCTCACCCCAAAGAATTCTTTGCCCCCGATCAAGCACCACCTCGCATTCTCAACTTGCGCGACAAATTAGCCGCTCTATCGGATCTTGGTATTGATCGCGTTGTGGTTGAACATTTCAACGCTGCATTTGCACGTCTGCCTCCAGAAGAATTTGTTGCAGAAATTATTGTCAAACGTTTGAATGCGAAATGGATTTTGATTGGCGATGATTTTTGCTATGGTGCAAAACGGGCAGGTAATTTTGCAAACCTTAAAGCGGCCGGTGAAAAATATGGCTTCGAAGTATCTAGCATACAAACGATTCTTGAAAATGGTGAACGTATTTCGAGTTCCGCTTTGCGTACTGCGCTAGCAAGTGGCGACATGCAGCAAGCGGAAAAATTATTAGGTCGCCCTTACGGCATCTCAGGTCATGTGATTCACGGACAACAACTTGGACGCAAGCTAGGATTCCCTACCTTGAACTTAGCAGTTGCAAATCACTTACATCATCGCAAACCAGCGACCACAGGAATTTTCACTGCACAAGTGCTGGGTCTTTCCGATAAACCCTTGCCGGCTGTCGCTAGTCTAGGCGTTCGGCCCACAGTAGAAGACGAAGGACGCGTTCTTCTCGAAACGCATATCTTTGATTACCGACAAGATGTATACGGAAAAATTATCACCGTTGAACTCTTAGAAAAAATTCGTAACGAGGCAAAGTACGACAACCTCGATGCCCTTACAAAAGCAATTGCAGCTGATGCAATGCATGCCAGAAATTATTTCCAGAAAAAAGCTTATGTCTGAAAAAGAAAACTCTTATCCCGTTAATCTACTAGATACTGCATTTCCTATGCGGGGAGATCTTGCCAAACGTGAACCCCAATGGGTTTCTCAATGGCAAAAAAATAAGCTCTACGAAAAGATTCGTGCAGCGCATGCAAATCAACCGAAGTTCATCTTGCATGATGGCCCTCCTTATGCGAACGGTGATATTCATATTGGTCATGCAGTAAACAAGATTCTCAAAGATATGATTGTTAAATCTCGCTGGCTTATGGGCTTTGACTCTGCCTATGTGCCAGGCTGGGATTGTCATGGCATGCCGATTGAAATTCAGATTGAAAAACAGTTTGGCAAGAACCTGCCCACCGCAGAGGTTCAAGCCAAAGCGCGTGCCTATGCTCAGGTACAGGTGGATAAGCAAAAGAAAGACTTTGAGCGACTAGGTGTTTTAGGCGACTGGAACAACCCATACCTCACCATGAACTATCGCAATGAGGCCGATGAAATCCGCGCCTTGGGCGAGATCTGGAAAAAGGGCTACGTTTTCCGTGGCTTAAAGCCAGTGAACTGGTGCTTTGATTGTGGCTCCGCTCTAGCAGAAGCTGAAGTGGAATATCAAGACAAAACGGATCCAACCGTTGATGTTGGTTTTGCATTTGATGATGCACAGCGTCCGCAACTTGCAAAAGCATTTGGGCTCTCAGAACTTCCAAATAAACCTGGTCAGATTGTGATCTGGACAACAACCCCTTGGACCATTCCTGCCAACCAAGCGATGAACGTCCACCCAGAGCTAACCTATGCCTTAGTCGATGTTGGCGACAAGTTATTGATTCTCGCAAAAGATCGTGCTGAAACCTGCTTGCAGGACTATGGTCTCGAAGGCAAAGTGATTGCTACTTGCCTTGGTGCACAGTTAGCAAATATTTCTTTCTGGCACCCGTTAGCATCATTGCATGAAGGATACAAACGTCTCTCGCCAATCTATCCCGCTGAATATGTCACGCTAGATACCGGTACAGGCATTGTTCACTCTGCGCCTGCCTACGGCGAAGAAGACTTTAAGTCTTGTAAAGCAAACAAATTAGCTGACAAAGATATTCTGAATCCAGTCATGGGTAATGGCGTGTATGCATCTGGGTTACCGCTCTTTGCAAACGAATACATCTGGAAAGCCAATCCTAAGATTGTCGAAGCTATGCGTGAAGCGGGTAGCCTCTTGCGTGACAAAACCTACACCCACTCCTACATGCATTGCTGGCGTCATAAGTCACCGATTATTTATCGCGCTACTTCACAGTGGTTTGCCAGCATGGATAAAAAACCATCTGATGGTAAAGCAAGTTTGCGCGAGACCGCGTTAGCTGGTATTGATAGCACCGAATTCTTCCCAGCATGGGGTAAACAACGCCTACACAGCATGATTGCCAATCGTCCTGATTGGACTTTATCGCGCCAACGCCAATGGGGCGTACCAATGGCTTTCTTTGTTCATAAAGAAACGGGTGACCCACATCCACGCACAGTCGAGCTACTAGAAGAAGTTGCCAAGCGTGTAGAAAAGGGTGGTATTGAAGCCTGGCAACAATTGGAAGTTTCTGAATTACTTGGTACTGAAGCCGCTCAATATGAAAAGAATCGCGATACCTTAGATGTTTGGTTTGATTCCGGAACAACTCACTGGCATGTGATTCGCGGATCCCACCGCGATGAATTGCTTACTGCTGATGCAGAAACTCCAAATGGTCGTTTAGCCGATTTATATCTCGAGGGTTCAGATCAACATCGTGGCTGGTTCCACTCTTCATTGTTGACTGGCGCCATGCTCGATGGCAAGCCACCTTACAAAGCGCTCCTGACTCACGGCTTTACTGTGGATGGTCAAGGCCGCAAGATGAGCAAGTCTGTTGGCAATGTGATCGCCCCTCAACAAGTAGCCGATAAACTCGGTGCTGAAATCATTCGCCTTTGGGTGGCTTCTACTGATTACTCTGGTGAGATGACCATCTCAGATGAGATTCTCAAACGGGTTACTGAAAGCTATCGTCGCATTCGTAATACTCTGCGCTTTTTGCTTGCCAACCTCTCTGATTTTGATTCAAGCAAGCGTGCAATGCCGCCTGAGCAATGGCTTGAGATCGATCGCTATGCGGTCGCACTAGCAAATCAAATCCAGGGCGAAATCGAGGCGCACTACAAAGCTTATGAGTTTCACCCTGCTGTAGCACGCATGCTGTCGTTCTGCTCGGAAGATTTAGGCGGCTTCTATTTGGATATTCTGAAAGATCGCCTCTACACCAGTGCACCTGACTCACCTGATCGTCGTGCCGCACAGAATGCGCTATTCCATATCACCCGCAATCTCTTGAAATGGTTGGCCCCATTCCTCTCATTTACCGCAGAAGAGGCATGGCAAGATTTTCCTCATGGTTCAGGCAGTAAGCCGTCTGAATCGATCTTCATGGAAGAGTTTGGCACCTTGCCTACTATCGCCAACGCTAATGAATTGCTCGCCAAGTGGAATCGCATTCGTGAGATTCGTTCTGAAGTGACCAAAGCGATTGAGGTGGAACGTGAAGCAGGTAATGTTGGATCATCCCTGCAGGCGGAGCTCACTATTAAAGTGGGTGATATTGACTTTGCCATCCTACATTCATTAGAGGATGACTTACGTTTTGTAACGATCACCTCGAGTGCCAATATTGAGCTCAGTAATGATGGCTTGGAAGTCTTGGTACGTAGTAGCCAATATAAAAAATGTGGTCGCTGCTGGCATCACACTAAAGATGTAGGTGCCAATGCTGAGCACCCAGAGCTTTGTGGTCGCTGCATTAGCAATCTCTTTGGCGATGGTGATCATCGCCTGTTTGCTTAAGAAATATCAGATGAGCCTGATCTTTTTGCGCTGCTTAGCCATTGCCACCGTTACCTTGCTGTTAGACCAAGCGAGTAAGTGGCTGGCACTCAGCAACTTGCAAATGGGTATTCCAGAATATGTACTACCTTTTCTCAATTGGTTCCTCCTCTTTAATCCAGGTGCGGCATTTTCTTTTCTAGCCCAAGGGACTGGTTGGCAACGTTGGTTTTTTACTGCACTTGGTTTAGCTGCCTGCACCTACATCGTTATCCTTCTGCGAAAACATCAAGAAGATCGCCTACTATGTGTTGCCCTTAGCTTGATTCTAGGTGGTGCACTAGGAAATGTATTAGATCGCCTGATGTATGGTGCTGTAGTGGACTTCATTGATATGCACTATGCCAATTGGCACTGGCCAGCATTTAATGTAGCTGATAGTGCTATTTGTATTGGGGCTGTACTCATCATTTTTGGCGAATTGCATAAGTCATTTGGCAAATCTCCTCAATCCCATTAAGCTGGCGCCATGCAATCACTTTTAAATAAGAAAATCGTTCTAGGCATCTCTGGTGGCATTGCTGCTTATAAGACGCCAGAGCTGGCACGCCTTCTCATGCAAGAAGGCGCCTCTGTACAAGTGGTGATGACCGAATCTGCGCAACAATTTGTTACCCCCGTTACTATGCAGGCCCTCACAGGAAATCCTGTTTATACAAGTCAATGGGATAGCAGTATTAGCAACAATATGGCTCATATAGAGCTATCACGCTCCGCAGACATTATCCTAATCGCACCAACTAGCGCTGATTTAATGGCAAAACTATCTCTTGGTTTAGCGGATGATCTATTGAGTACGCTTTGCTTAGCGAGAGATTGCCCTTTGCTTTTAGCTCCAGCCATGAATAGGCAAATGTGGGAGCATGCCGCAACAAAACGAAGTGTAGAACGCCTTGAAAAAGATGGCGTGAACCTTCTTGGTCCAGCTAGTGGCTTTCAGGCTTGTGGCGAAGTGGGTATGGGCAGAATGCTAGAGCCAACAGAAATTTGTGAGCAGCTTGTTTCTTTCTTTCAAAAAAAGGTGCTGGCTGGTAAAAAAGTCTTAATCACAGCAGGTCCCACCTTCGAAGCGATTGATCCTGTTCGTGGCATTACCAATCACAGCTCCGGTAAGATGGGCTTTGCAATTGCACGCGCTGCAGTTGAAGCAGGTGCTCAGGTTCATTTGATCGCAGGTCCTTGCGACCTTGAAACTCCCCTGGCGGCCACTGGCAAGATTACGCGTACCGATGTAGTGAGTGCTAAAGAAATGCATGCCGCTACTATTCAAGCAAGTGATAGCGATATTTTCTTTGCGGTTGCTGCAGTAGCAGACTGGAGTGTTGCTAAACCCGCCAAAGAAAAGATTAAACGCCAGAGTCAAAAAGCGCCCGACCTAGCATTTGTAGCAAATCCTGACATCTTGTTAGATATGGCCAAGTCCGTCAAAACTAAAGCAGGTAAACCTTACCCATATTGCGTTGGCTTTGCCGCGGAGTCCACCAACCTAGAGGCGCATGCGAAAGAGAAACTACAGCGCAAAGGTATTCCGATGATTGTTGGCAATATTGGTCCCGAGACTTTTGGTAGCGACCTTAATCAATTACTCATTATTGATGCTCAGGGTAGCAAAAAATTAGCCAAAGCTGAAAAGCTGCAACTCGCACGGCAACTCATTGAGCTCATTGCTAAAAAAATATAAATTCTTCTTTCCAATCTCAGTCTGAACCTTTACCGGCATTAGGAACTTTCATGCAATCTCTACAAGTCAAAATTCTCGATGAACGTATGCGCGATCAACTGCCTGCTTATGGCACGCCAGGTAGTGCTGGATTAGATCTTCGGGCATGCATCGATGAAACGATTGAAATTGCACCAGGCCAAACTGTATTAGTACCAACAGGTTTAGCAATCTATGTTGAAGATCCTCGTTATGCAGCTTTTATTCTGCCGCGCTCTGGGCTTGGCCATAAGCACGGAATTGTGCTTGGTAACCTCGTTGGCCTAATAGATTCTGATTACCAGGGACAACTGATGGTTAGCACCTGGAATCGAGGATCTACTCCATTCAAATTAGAGCCGATGGAGCGCTTAGCGCAACTCGTCGTCATGCCTGTTCAGCAAGTAGAGCTCAAAGTAGTTGAAGAATTTACAGAGAGCAGTCGTGGCGCTGGCGGCTTTGGTAGCACTGGGCGAGCTTAAGAGCGATGCCCATGCTCATCTAACTCGCCTTCCCACTTAGAGATCACGGCCGTAGCTAAGCCGTTACCCAACACATTTGTAGCAGAACGAGCCATGTCCAAGAAATGATCGATTCCCAAGATCAGCAATACACCCGCTTCAGGTAAATTAAATTGAGAAAGTGTCGCCGCAATAACTACTAAGGATGCACGTGGTACACCAGCAATGCCCTTAGAGGTAATCATCAAGACCAGTAACATCAAAAGCTGCTGCGATAAAGGCATCTCAATTCCATATACCTGTGCAATAAAGATGGCGGCAAATGAGCAGTACATCATGGAGCCATCTAAATTAAAGGAATAACCTACGGGTAGTACAAAAGAGGCAATTTTATTTTTGCAACCAAAGCGCTCAACCTGCTCCAGTGTCATCGGGTAAGCAGCTTCAGAACTAGCAGTGGTGAAGGCCAACAAAATCGGCTGGCGCAACATCGAAACTAAATGAAATGCGCGCCTTTTAAGGACAAGTGAGCTAAGTAGAATAATAACCACCCAGAGCATCAAAATGGATGCGTAGAAGCTAGCCATAAACTTGCCGTAGGTAAATAAAATATCTAGACCGTTTTCCGCTATCACCGACGAGACGGCAGCAAAAACTGCTACTGGAGCAAACTTCATTACTGCAGTAGTGATCTTGAGCATAATGTGAGAGAGCATGTCTAGATTGCGTATGAACTCTTCTGCTCGCTCACCAAAACTACCTGCAGCAACTCCAAAAAAGATCGCAAAGACTACGATTTGTAAGATTTCGTTCTTGCCCATCGCATCGAAGATGCTGCTTGGGAAGATATGCTGGAAAAATTCACGGATATTAAAGCCGCTCTTATCTAGCCCCGTACTGGCAGTGACCTCTGGGATCGGCAAGTTAACACCCACTCCTGGATCAAGCAGATTCACCATCAATAAACCTAGCAATAAAGAGACTAGGGACATAGAGATAAACCAACTAAATGTTTTTAAGCCTACGCGACCTATAGCAGATGCATCTCCCATACGCGCAATACCTACCACCAAAGTACTAAAGACCAATGGCGCAATGATCATCTTAATCAGGCGCAAGAAGATATCCGTTAGCACAGAGATATATTCAACATACTGAATCGCAAACCCTGAAGCCGATCCGAAGTAATGAACAAGATAGCCACTGATGATCCCTAGGATCATGGCGCCAAGAATAAAGTGGGTCAGTTTTTTTGACGACATGAATTTCCTTGTTTATTTAGACTGAATGCCAGGAGATGTTAATACGGCAGGGCTCAGAATCTGATCTAGCGTTTCTTTATCCATCAGACCAAGCTCCAATACCAAATCAGCGACAGAGCAATTTTCTTGAAGTGCCCTTTTCGCAATCATGGTGGCATTCTCATACCCGAGATAGGGATTTAATGCTGTTGCAAGTCCGGCCGAAGTGCGCACGCGCTCGGCTAATACCTCACGATTGGCAGTAATACCAATAACGCAATGTGTTTTTAAGGTATTACAACCCGCACTGAGATGCTCAATGCTCTTAAAAAGACTATGCGCAATAATCGGCTCAAACGCGTTCAGCTGTAGCTGCCCGCCTTCAGCGGCCATGGTGATCGTGACATCGTTACCAATCACCTCAAAAGCAATTTGATTCACCACTTCTGGAATCACAGGATTGACCTTACCCGGCATGATAGAAGAACCAGCAGCTCGTGGTGGCAGGCGAATTTCATTCAAGCCCGCCTGTGGCCCGCTAGATAGCAAGCGTAGATCATTACAAATTTTCGATAGCTTAACTGCAATACGCTTGAGTACCCCAGACAACTGAACAAATGCGCCACAGTCCTGAGTTGCCTCAATCAGATTCGGAGAAATCACCACGTCTACCCCAGAAATCTTTTTGAGATTCGCAATCGCTAACTTTGCGTAGCCGACATCGGTATTGATCCCTGTTCCAATCGCTGTCGCGCCTAAGTTAATCTCCGCTATCAATGAAACCGCCTCCTTGAGGCGCTCTTCATCCTCTCGGATCATGACAGCATAGGTCGAAAACTCTTGACCCAAAGTCATTGGAACTGCATCTTGTAATTGAGTTCTACCAATCTTCAGAATATCTTTGAACTCCTCAGCCTTATCGGCAAAGGCCTGACTTAAGGAAGCCATTGCCTTCAGCAAGGTGGGTATTGCTAAGCATGTTGCTAGGCGCAAGGAAGTGGGATAGACATCATTCGTACTCTGAGACATATTGACATCATTAATGGGGTGCAGTTTGGAATAGTCGCCTTTGGCATAACCCAAGATTTCTAGAGCACGATTCGCAATGACTTCATTGGCATTCATATTGGTTGATGTACCTGCACCACCTTGGATGACATCAACCACAAACTGATCATGCAGTTTGCCAGACTCAATTTCATGACATGCCTTAATGATGGCTTCCGCTTTCTTTGCATCCAAATGGCCAAGCTCCAGGTTCGCTTTTGCTGCGGCCTCTTTGACATAGGCTAAAGATTTAATGAGGTCCGAATATTCACCAATCACCTTGCCAGTAATAGGGTAGTTCTCTATCGCTCTTAGCGTATGAATCCCCCAATATGCATCCGCAGGCACTTGGGCATCCCCCAGAAGATCGTGCTCTGGACGAGTGGAATTAGTCATGTCATTCTCCATTAAAGATAGCTTCAATTTATCACCAAATACCAAACCCACCTCAATATGGCAAAGAAAAAGCCACCCGAGGGTGGCCTTTTCCTGAAGAATATTTCTACTTATTTACGAATATGTGCATGACGGGCAGCATCTTGTGACATACCTGCGCCCTTGCCTTCACGAGACTCTTTTTCAGCAGTAATTTCTTTGCGACGCTCTTTGCATGAACCAGCAATCTCTTGCAAAGCCTTGCGAGCACGGGCGGCAGAAGCCTTAATTCCCTTACCTTGAAACTTTTCATTTTCAGCTTTGTACGTTTCAAAAGCTTCGAGTAATTTATCGTGATGGTGGGACATATTTTCCTTTTGTTGATGAGGCTGTTGTTTAAATTTCTTCTGCAGGTGCTACGTCAATCTTGGCAGCCTTACCAGGCAACTTAGGGGCTTCAAAATTCAGCTGCACTTTGCCATCTTCATCGATATCAACGTCCACATGACCGCCCTGAGCCAACTTACCAAAGAGTAACTCATCAGCAAGCGCCTTACGAACGGTATCTTGAATAATACGTTGCATAGGACGTGCGCCCATCAATGGGTCAAAGCCATGCTTCGCTAGATGCGCACGCAATGCTGGACTGAAAGTGGCATCAACTTTCTTCTCATGCAACTGCTCTTCCAGCTGCATCAAGAACTTATCAACTACACGCATGATGATGGTTTCATCAAGTGCCTTGAAGGATACGATGGCATCTAAGCGATTGCGGAACTCAGGCGTAAAGAACTTCTTAATATCTGCCATCTCATCGCCAGACTCACGAGCATTGGTAAAGCCGATAGTCGACTTCTGCATCGCCTCAGCACCAGCATTGGTGGTCATGATGATGATCACATTACGGAAATCTGTCTTCCGGCCGTTGTTATCCGTCAAAGTGCCATGATCCATCACTTGCAAGAGAATATTGAAAATGTCTGGGTGCGCTTTTTCAATTTCATCGAGCAAAAGCACGCAATGCGGCTTCTTATTAACAGCTTCAGTTAACAAGCCACCCTGATCAAATCCAACGTAGCCTGGAGGCGCACCAATTAAGCGGCTTACCGCGTGACGTTCCATGTACTCAGACATATCAAAGCGTAATAGCTCAATACCCAAGATATAGGCAAGCTGTTTAGCAACCTCAGTTTTACCAACACCAGTTGGGCCTGAGAACAAGAATGAACCAATTGGACGATCAATCTTGCCAAGACCAGCACGAGTCATCTTGATTGCACTTGCTAAAGCCTCAATAGCAGGGTCTTGACCAAATACCACGCTCTTAATATCACGATCCAAAGTTTGTAACTTGCTACGATCATCAACCGTGACGGATTGCGGTGGTATACGGGCAATCTTCGCCACGATTTCTTCGATCTCTGGGCGGCCAATCGTTTTCTTCTGCTTTGACTTTGGCAGAATACGTTGTGCAGCACCTGCCTCATCAATCACATCGATTGCTTTATCTGGCAAATGACGATCATTAATGTAACGAGCGGATAACTCTGCTGCTGCCACCAAGGCACCAGCGGCGTACTTCACACTGTGATGCTCTTCAAAACGAGATTTCAAGCCACGCAGAATTTGTACAGTCTGATCAACAGTTGGCTCCACCACATCCACCTTCTGGAAACGGCGTGATAAAGCAGCGTCTTTTTCAAAGATGCCACGGTATTCAGTAAAGGTAGTTGCACCAATACATTTGAGCTGGCCGTTGGATAAGGCAGGCTTTAATAAATTACTGGCATCCAATGTTCCACCAGATGCGGCACCAGCTCCAATTAAGGTGTGAATCTCATCAATAAATAAAACGCCATGGGCATGATCTTTTAATGACTTGAGAACACTCTTGAGGCGCTGCTCAAAGTCACCGCGATATTTGGTACCAGCTAACAACGCGCCCATATCTAAGGAATAGACAGTCGCATTAGCCAGAATGTCAGGGACATCCCCTTTAACAATTCTCCAAGCTAGGCCTTCGGCAATCGCAGTCTTACCTACGCCAGCCTCACCAACCAACAATGGGTTGTTCTTGCGGCGGCGGCAAAGCACTTGAATCACGCGCTCTACTTCACTCTCACGACCGATCAATGGATCGATCTTGCCTTGGCGAGCCATGGCATTGAGGTTCTGGGTGTACTGATCTAATGGACTTTCCTTACCTGAAGATGCTGCTTCTTCAGTTTCTTGGGTAGTATCCGCCGGTTTTACATGTTCAGTTTGATCTTTACGCACACCGTGACTAATAAAGTTCACAACATCTAAGCGTGTCACACCTTGCTGTTGCAAGAAGTACACCGCATGCGAATCTTTTTCGCCAAAGATTGCTACCAAGACATTGGCACCAGTCACTTCTTTCTTACCATTAGATGTCGATTGAACGTGCATGATGGCGCGTTGAATCACACGCTGAAATCCTAGCGTTGGTTGTGTATCGACTTCATCATTGCCAGGCACTACTGGTGTGTTGTCGTTAATAAAGTTTTTGAGTTGCGCACGCAGCTCCGCAATATTGACTGCGCAAGCCTTCAGCACTTCAACCGCCGTAGCGTTATCGAGCAAGGCTGCCAGCAAATGCTCTACGGTAATAAATTCATGTCTTGATGCCCTTGCGTCAACAAACGCCATATGCAAACTTACTTCTAGTTCTTGGGCAATCATGCTTCCTCCATAGTGCACTGTAGTGGGTGACCCGCTTCACGGGATAATTCAATAACTTGATGCACCTTGGTTGCCGCAACGTCACGAGTGAAGATTCCGCAAACGCCTTTACCAACCAAATGAACCTGCAACATGATGCGCGTTGCTGTTTCGTGGTCCTTATTAAAATACTCCTGAATGACCATCACCACAAATTCCATTGGCGTGTAATCGTCATTTAGTAATAAAACTTTATACATTGATGGAGCCTTAACTTGCTCGACCTGTTTTTCGAGAAGAAGGGTGTCCTCAACGTAGGGATTGGCGGGGACGCCAGTAGTGGGATTTTTGGGTGTGCGGCTCATGAGAAACATTCTAAACACAGATATCTAAACTTGATTTAAGGAGGGTCTTGTTGTGAAAACCCCTCAAAAACCCCTCTTTAACCCATATTGGGGCATTTTTTGATAAAAAAAGGGGTAATTACTGGGGGGTATGTACATATAACTCCTTGACACCCCTACAAAAAGGGCAAACAATCGGGGGGTAGACTTCAAAAGAGGTTCTATTTAGGCGTGTTGTGGATTGAGACTGATTAAAAAGTATTTACCCTCATCACGGTTGTTTTAAGTTTATGTAATGGAGTTCGCATGGCGACCGGAATTGTTAAGTGGTTCAATGATGCAAAAGGTTTTGGCTTTATCAAACCTGATGATGGTGAAGAAGAGTTGTTCGCGCATTTCAGCGCAATTACTATGCCTGGGTTCAAAACCCTTAAGGAAAACCAAAAGGTAACGTTTGACATTACCCAAGGCCCTAAAGGCAAGCAAGCTACCAATATCCAAGCGGCTTAATAGTCCTTAGATCATTATGGAAAACCCAGGATTCGTTCCTGGGTTTTTTTTCGTCTGCAATTTGCCTCACTTAAAATCTTCACATGCATAAATTTATAAAAATAATTTCCAAGCTATTTGCGACCACCCTTCTACTTAGCCCCGTTATTGCATGGGCTCAAGTCAATATTGGATTGCCTATCATTGAGTTAAAGACAGGGATCTACCGGATACAAGCAGAGTTAGCCGATACCCCCAAAGCAAGAGAAGTTGGCCTCATGAATCGCACAAGCATGCCAAGCAATTCTGGAATGCTGTTTGTCTTTGAACAAAAAGCTGGTCATTGCTTCTGGATGAACAACACCAAGATCCCACTATCCATTGCATTCATTGCAGATGATGGCAAGATTGTGAACATTGAAGAGATGCAAGCTGAGACCACTAATAATCACTGCCCCAAGGCTGCAGTTCGCTACGCCTTAGAGATGAACAAACAATGGTTCTCAGATAGAGTGATTGTGCCGGGTAGTGTAATTAGTGGATTACCAAGGCGGGAATTACCTTGAACTAGTTCTTCAATATGAACTGGGCAGCGGCTTTAATGAACTCCTGCTCTTTTTGATTGAAGCCGTGATATGCCCTTGAGCCACAAACATCACCTTCGCTAATTCCGCCATCAATCTGAATAAATTGTGAGCTTAATTTTTTTGGACGACTTTCAATAATTCGCTCGGAAGAGGCTAATGGCGTAGATGCGCATCCATCATCTATGTGATGAATTGCTAGCACTGGCACTGTGATATCCGAATCTACTGTGGCTGACCTATAGGTACCAGCAACAATTACCCCAGCAATCAAATTTTCTTTTTCTTTGCCGCCATTAACAAATTCAGTAACACTCACAGTGCCCATACTGTGACCAAATATCCATACCGGTAGATTGAATTTTTCCTTGTAATAAGTCACTACATTCAAAATTCTTTGTTGATGATCCCGGATAGATCGAGAATTACGCATACCTGCACCGAGGTCGTAAGGGGTATCCACCAATACAGAATCAATCCCGTATTGAGCCCAGAGATCCTTAGACCTGACAAAGGTATGGCCGTTGGTCGTTGAGCCATCATTCTGCAGTTTTAAGACGCCCCCGCCACCAGGAAACAACAAAACAACTGCCTTGGCATTTTTAACTGGGGTCAACAAAGTTCTAGTCGGAGCATCGTCTTTATAAGGAACATCAAATACCTGAGAATGCGCGACAGACGATACAAGCATCCCTATAGCAGCAACAATGTGATTGAATTTCATTTATGGATTCTTACATGGCGCAAAATAAAAAACCACCCGAATGAACTGACCCCCAAAAGTTGGACAGTTTAGTTAGGTTACCAGAAGGGATTGAGTTCGGTATTGCACCGGACTTAATCCCTTTAGTTTTTGTTTGATTCGATCATGGTTGTAGTAGTGGATATATTCATGTAGCCCCTGCTTAAATGATTCGATCGTCTCAAACTTCTCTTGGTAGAAGAACTCGCTTTTCATGATCCCAAACCAGTTTTCCATGACGGCATTATCTAAGCAATTGCCTTTTCTGGACATGCTTTGGGTAAGGCCTTGTTCTTTTAAAGCCTCCTGATAAAACCCCATCTGATATTGCCAGCCCTGGTCTGAGTGCAGCATGGGTTTATCTTTTGGTTTTAGTTGCTTAAAAGCCTGTTGGAGCATTTGCATCACCATGCTGATCTGAGGACGATCTGTGATCGTATAAGAGATGATCTCTTGGTTATACAGATCTAAGATTGGTGAGAGGTAGACCTTCTCACCCTTTATATTGAACTCCGTGACATCAGTTACCCACTTCTGATTAGGCCTACTTGCTCCAAAGTTACGCTCTAGTAAATTGGGGGCCACCTTACCAAGGGCTCCCTTGTAAGACTGATAGCGTTTAGGTCTGACAGTCGACTTGATCCCCAGCTGAGCCATCAGTTTTTGTACGGTCTTGTGATTGAGGTAGCAGCTCTGGGAGCTAAGCGCTGTCTGCACCCGGCGATAGCCATAGCGACCTTTATGGGCATGGAAGATGGTCTTGATCTGCATCTTGGTGTCGAGATAAGGATCTGGTTTAAAGCTGGCATTAACCCAGTAGTAATACACACTCCTAGGTATTCCAACTACTGTCAAGATCACTTGTAGTGGATAACTCCGCTTTAACTCAGCAATCACTTGGACTTGTTCTTGCTTGCCAAGTGCTTTTGCTGGGCTAAGGCCTCTAACTTTTTTAGATAAGCGTTCTCCACTTCTAAATACTGCGCTTTGCGCAGTAACTCGTCATGTGTCAGCTCAGAAGATGGCCTAGCTAGTAGCGCTGCAATCTCACTTTGTTTTGGCATGGGCGGTCGTCCCTTGGGTTTGGATTGCAAGGCTGCAATACCACCTTCATTGTAGAGTTTTTGCCACATCCAAACCGTGCTTGGAGAAGGGATATTGAAGTGGGCAGCTGCGTAATGAAGGGAGACTTGGTACAAGTCGATGTATTGCAGGACTTGCATTTTGAACGACGCAGTATGGCGCACAGGCTTTGGGTTAAGCCCAGCAATGCCATGGAGCCGATGGGCTAAAATCCAATTACGGACCTGAGCATGACTAATCTTAAATAGATGGGCAACCCGCTTGAGGCCACCAGACTTTAAAAACTCCTTAACTACCTTTAGTTTGAACTGCTTACTGTATTTGCTCATAAAACAAAACCCCCTTGGTTGGACTTGATGTCCAACTTTTGGGGGTCAGTTCACGAAGGTGGCTTTATTTAAAACATCATTTGCTTACTCAAAGTGGCAGACATAGTGCACTGGTTGCTCAGCACGAATAATGAAATAACCGCCCTTTTCCACTTCCCAACTTTGACCAGCATTGAACTCTTGCTCTGGGGCACCGTTAATGCTTACAAAAGCGTTGCCATCAACTACTTCCATGATTTCTTTGGTGCTGAGATCAAAGCGTAGAGTGCTTGGCAATACGACGCCAACAGACTTACGCACGCCGTTTGGCAGGGTTACGGTATGTGAAACGCATTTGCCATCAAAAAATACATTGGCTTTTTTGCCGACTGAAACTTGATCAAATTGCATCTGATTTCTTTCTATTTCGTTTGGTTCTGTTAAGTTCTGATTATTTCTTTGCGCGCTTACGCTTTGCAGTTTCAGCAATCCGCATACGCAATGCATTGAGCTTGATGAATCCACCAGCATCAGCCTGGTTATAGGCACCACCATCATCATCAAAGGTTGCAATGTTTTGATCAAACAAAGTATTTGCTGAGTCACGTGAAATCACGGATAAAGAACCTTTATAAAGCTTGAGGCGCACTACACCATTAACCATCTGTTGGGTGTGATCTATCAAGGTTTGCAGCGCAAGACGCTCTGGAGACCACCATAAGCCGTTGTAGATTAAGCTAGCGTAGCGTGGCATCAGATCATCTTTCAGATGAGCCACTTCGCGATCGAGAGTAATGCTCTCAATACCGCGGTGTGCCTTCAAAAGAATCGTGCCACCAGGGGTTTCGTAACAGCCGCGACTCTTCATACCAACAAAACGGTTTTCGACTAAGTCGAGACGACCAATACCATGCTTACCACCAACACGATTGAGCTCAGCCAACAACTCATGTGGCTTGTAGGCTTTGCCATCAATTGCTACCGGATCACCAGCCTTGAATTCAATTTCAATAATTTCTGGAGCATCGGGAGCCTTCTCTGGAGACACTGTCCAACGCCACATTGACTCTTCAGCCTCAGCGTTTGGATTCTCAAGATGGCGACCTTCATAGCTAATATGCAACAAGTTGGCATCCATAGAATACGGTGAGCCGCCTTGCTTATGCTTCATCTCGACTGGAATACCATGCTTTTCAGCGTAGGCCATTAACTTCTCGCGTGAGAGGAGGTCCCATTCACGCCATGGAGCAATTACTTTAATTCCTGGCTCAAGCGCGTAATAACCCAACTCGAAACGAACCTGGTCATTACCTTTGCCAGTAGCGCCGTGAGATACCGAGTCAGCACCTATCAAACGGGCGATTTCAATTTGACGTTTCGCGATCAATGGGCGTGCAATTGAAGTGCCTAAAAGATATTCGCCTTCGTAAATGGTGTTGGCGCGGAACATGGGAAAAACAAAGTCGCGCACAAACTCTTCACGCAAATCATCAATAAAAATATTTTCTGGCTTGATGCCAAACTGTAAAGCTTTAGCACGAGCTGGCTCGAGTTCTTCACCCTGACCTAAGTCAGCAGTAAAAGTAACAATCTCACAACCATAGGTATCTTGAAGCCACTTCAAGATCACGCTAGTGTCGAGCCCACCAGAATAGGCTAGTACGGCTTTTTTAATATCAGACATGATTTCTTATTCAATCAAAATTAATGGAAACGAATTACTTAATATTTTATTGCTTACGTTTTATTGTTTAGTCCAAACGACCGCAGAGCAAATACTCCATCAAAGCCTTTTGCACATGCAAACGATTTTCTGCCTCTTCCCACACAATGCTTTGCGGACCATCAATTACACCCGCAGAAACTTCTTCTCCACGGTGAGCTGGCAAGCAATGCATAAATAGAGCGTCGGGCTTTGCCTCTGCCATTAACTCTTCATCCACCATCCAATCTTGGAAGGCATGCATCCGTGAGCTGTTCTCGGCCTCATAGCCCATGCTGGTCCATACGTCAGTAGTCACCAAGTCAGCACCTTTGCATGCATCCTTAGGATCAGCACAAACGGTTAAGTGTTTTGCCCAATTCTTAGTCAAACGCGCAGGATCCAACTGGTAGCTCTCAGGCGCAGAAAAACGTAACTGGAAGTCCAAGCATTCAGCCGCCTGTATCCAGGTATAGGCCATATTGTTAGCGTCACCTACCCAGGCAACTGTTTTGCCTTGAATCGGACCGCGTGCTTCAACGTACGTAAAGATATCGGCCAAAACTTGGCAAGGGTGATATTCGTTGGTTAAGCCGTTGATAACGGGCACACGAGAGTTTGCAGCAAAACGCTCGATGATCTCCTGACCGAATGTACGGATCATGATGATGTCAGTCATCCTTGAGATGACCTGTGCGGCGTCCTCTACAGGCTCGCCACGACCCAACTGAGTGTCACGAGTGTTTAGGTATACAGCATGACCACCAAGCTGATGGATGCCCGCCTCGAAAGAAAGGCGAGTACGTGTGGAGTGCTTTTCAAAAATCATTGCCAAGGTACGGTCATGCAAAGGATGCCAAGTGTCATAACTCTTGAATTTAGCCTTGAGCCATGCTGATCTTTTGAGCAGGTAGTCATACTCCTCGCGAGTGAGGTCGGCAAACTGCAGGTAGTGCTTTACCTGACCGGGCACTTGAGGCTTTGCCAGAGATGTCATAGTTGAGCTTTCTACTAAAGTTTTGGCTTGCATTTTTTTCTTAAAACTTTCAACTGCACGAAAATAGAACATAAAGCCATCTTACGGCCACCTCACGCTGTTAAGCTAGAGGGCTTAGCAATACTGATTCTTACAAACTTCTTTACGCCAACTTGAACCACAAAAAGCTTTTCATTCAAGGCATTACCACTACTGGCAAACCATTTCGGCCCAGCGATTGGGCGGAGCGTCTTTGCGGGGTGATGGCTACTTTTCGCCCTCCAGGAGATTCTGGAGACCCTCGCTTCACTTATTCGCCCTATGTCAGACCAGTGCTTATTGCAAAAGTGAAATGCGTTGTTATCGAT